>JANOHP010000190.1:0-6202 GCA_031406575.1 Hyphomicrobiales bacterium | reverse complement strand
GGCGGCTTCGGGTGCGAACCGTCGTTCGCACCGCAGCGGCAGGCACCGGGCACTCGGGTGCTTTCGCACCGTAACCGGGAGGCAGCCCCCGCATCGCGCGTCGGGAACGTCTCGAGACGCGCCCCCTCGGTGATGCGAGTGCGGGGAGAATAGCGCGCGTTCGGGTCGCGGGGATAAGTCGGGGTCACCATCTGGAAATACGATTAACGCCGCGCGTTCCAGCGTCGGCACGGATGGCCTCATTCAGCCTGGTGACGCCTGAGTTATCCCAGGCGCACTTTGGCGAACCAATACAGCAACACGATCAACGCCACACCCAGCGTTACGCCGGGCGGCAGGGCTTGCAGAAACTTCGTCGCGTTGTCGGAAACAGCGCCGATATAAGCACCGCTGTCGGTGCCCAGAATAATCCGCAGCAAAACACAAAGTACAATCAACAACAGGCCTACTTCGGCGGCCAGCCAACCCAACTGTTTTATTCGATCGACCATCGGGGAGTACTCGTTGGGTCGAACGCAGCGGGTCCGTAAACCCGCTGCGCCGGAGAGAAGTCTCAGGCCATAGACCGCTTCGAGAACAGCCACATGATGATGCCGACAGCGATCAAACCGACGAGACCGTTGCTGCCGAGATCTTTCACCAAACCGACAATGTTACCAACCACGCTGCCGAAGAATGGCAGGGTACCCCCGACGAGCAGCGACGCAACAATGGCCAGCGCCAACAACATCAACCCGACGTCGGTCAGAGCACCAATCCACGATTTGAGCGAGCCTACTGCTTCCATCTGCGTTTCCCCATTGTAGTTCGAGCGTGCTGAGTTGAGTTTCAGCACGCGGCCATTATACAGCGGTTTCGCGACAAGTGGCAGACGTCTGGCTCTGCGCGAGAAACCGGGGGGACGGGATTGCGGGGTCGCGTCAAAACCGAATCATCGAATGAACGAGCGAATATTTTATTTGCGTGTGGATGTAAATTACCCTGAGGCAAAGTGACCGGGGTTGCCAAATAATTTCAAGGCGTTGAGCCTGCGGCATGGAACTACGCTCACGGTGTGAAATCATTGGCAGCAGGAGTTGACTGACTGCGCTGTTCGGTTGGCGGCACAGGCGATCGACGCGTTGCGAAACCGCAACAGGCTGCGACAAACTCTGCGCCGATCAGCGCGCGCCAGCCGAAGTTCAGTCCATCCGTGGCGCAAGTGATGCGAATCAGCAGACCCCCGGAAAGGGAGGCGCAGCGGGCTCGTGCCCGGTGGTCAGCACCGTCGAGCGATCCCCGGTGACGATCGCCTATCGCTCACAAATAGCGCTTCTCCAGCATGCAATGCACGCCGTTGTTGCCGTTCACGAGCTGCGTGACACGCAAGTCGGCCGCCAGCGAGCACAGCATGTAGGCGTCTTCCCGGCCGAGGTTTTTGCGTTCCCCGATCAGCCGGATCATTTCGCGCAGCGCGATCTTGGCGCATTGATCCAGGTCGGGATCGAACGCCATCGTCATAGCGTGGGTGGGGGTTTCCGCACGCGGCCAGTCGAGTTTCAACCCCTTGCGCAGCGTGAACGTGAAGGTGCCCGTCAGCGCCGTTTCGATGGCCGTGACGCACACTTCGCCGTCACCCTGCGCGCCGTGGCCGTCGCCGCAGGAGAAATTGGCGCCCGGCACGTAGACGGGCAGCAGCAATTTGGTGCCTGCCACCAGTTCCTTGTTGTCGAGATTGCCGCCGCAGGGGCGCGGCTGGATCGACGAACACATGCCCCACGCGGCCGGTGGGGACACGCCCATGACGCCGAAGAAGGGCCGGATAGGCACTTCGGCGCCCCACGACAGGGTTGCGATTCTGCGCTCCATATCGATCGGGATGTGCACGATGCGCACCCGGTCGAATTCGCCGGGCAGCGCGCCCGACAGCGGGCGAATGGCGTTGTAGCCCCAGGCTTGGCGCGGCTCGACCGCCTCGATGTCGACCTCGAGCACGTCGCCGGGCATGGCGCCTTTGATGGCAATCGGTCCCGTCAGCAGATGGCCCGGCAGTTTGCGCGGCACCTTTGCGTGAATCTCGGCAAGCTCGGGCGGCAGCAGATGGCCCGAGCCCGGCGGCGGCATGACGTCGGGGGCGCCCGACACCGTCTCCACCGTCACCCGGTCACCGGAGTCGATGGTGAGCACCGGCGACACGGCAGCGTCGAAATAGCCCCAATGGACGGTCTCGACGGACGATTTCAGCGTGTGGTGTTTCATGGGACGGCTCCGGCGGCTCGATGCATCGATCCCCGAGCCTGCCCGGACACGCTGCGACGTGCAAGGCCAACCTCCCGGCAAACTGTGGCGCCAATTCAATCCTCGCCCGTGGGCACTGAGGTCATTCCGGTGGGCGTCAGGACGAGCCCGAGGATGACGATTGTGCAGGTCGAGGTCGAAAATTGCGAAGGGTCTGAACGAGCATGTTCTCCCACCCCTCGAACCGAAGTTCCCACGCGCTGAAAACGGGCTCTCTTCCGACACGCTACTGTCGGGTTTTGCCCGCGGCGTGGTCGCATTGCCGTCCTATGACCGCTCATGACGACACGCAGTGACCCGCCGGGACCCATGTAATGCGTAAAACGAGTTTTTCGACGCGGCAATCGATCCTGTCGTTGGGCGTTTTCGTCGTCCTGATCGCGCCAGCTCAGGCGACCAACGGCCAGTGCATCAAACAAGGCGGCTACGACGCCGGTGAAATAGCGGCCAGCACCTTCTTCAGCACGCGCGAGCAATCGAAGTTCGCCACCAATGAGCGTCATTACCCGATCGCTGCGGGCGCCACCGCGCGCTACTGCTTTTCGCGGGGATGCACGGGACAACTGACGGTGACGTGGAGCGAGGGCGAGCAGCAGACCCTGCGCAATCTGCGCGCGGTGCTCGTCGGACAAGAAACGCCTGCCGCCGAGCTGCACTTCATCAAAATCGCGACCCTGCAGCTCGAGACGTGGCTCTATGGGCGCTTAGCCAGCCTCGACGCCGCAACGGCTGCCAAATCGACCAAGCGCGGTGATGGCTATTACGGCGGCTCGCAAGCCGACAGCATGGCGTGGCTCGGCAAAGCGCTCGGCAGCTACGATCGCTTCGACAAGGAATGCGCCACGTATGCGATGGAGGCGACGCAGCATCTGCTGGTGCTGACCAACCTCGGTCTCATCAAACACTGGAATGTCACCGCGCCGGTGTATCGCTACGGCGTGCCCGGCCACTGGACGGCGGGTCTGGAAAACCGCGAAACCTGCGAGCACTACCGCTTCGATCTCAACTCGCGCGCGTCCGTCCGCTACGACCTGCACAAACGCGGCCAAAACCCCGCCGCCCTCGCGATGCAAAACCCGCAGGCCACCAGCCACATGCTCCCCGGTATGGACCGCAACGGCAGCGGTCGCCCCACGGCTCCGAGTTCGATGATGGGGTTGGGGGGACGGTGACTCCGAAGTCGATCGTGTGGTGATCTGCGACTGCCCTACCGCCCGCTATCCAACGCCGCGTTGATTTCCTTCGTGAACGAGAAGCCCAAGCCTGTGCCGGTCGGCACCGTCATCATGCCTTTGACGGGCAGCGGCGGGTCGGCGAACAGCGTGCGCGTCCATGGCATGTATTCGACGATTTCACCGTTCGGGATCGCGGCGATCAGGTGGACGTGCACCTCCGGAATGAGATGCGACACGACCGGCATGTTGAAGGCTTCCGCCATGCCCGCCGCTTTCATCCATTGGGTGACGCCGCCGACGCGCATCAGATCGATCATTGGAATGTCGACCGAGCGCGCCTCGAGCATCTGCCGGAACGGCGCGATGCCATACACGTATTCGCCGCCCGCGACCGGTGTCTTCAACGCGTGCGTGACGCGGGCGAGCCCGTCGTAATCGTCGGCCGTCGTCACGTCTTCGAGCCAGTGCAGATTGTACTCCTCGACGCGCGCGCCGATGCTGATCGCCTGATACACGCTCCAGCGTTGATTGATATCGCACATCAGCTGCACGTCCGGCCCGACGGCGGCGCGCACCACCTTCATGCGGTTGACCTCGATGTCGGGCGATGTCGGGTTGGGCAGCGCCATCTGCGTCTTCATCGACGTCCAGCCGCGCTCGACGAGTTTGACGGCCGCCGCTTCGACCTCCTTCAGCGTGAGAAACCGGTGCAGCGCGCCGCTCGCATACGCGGGCACCACGTCGCGATGGCCGCCGAGCAGCTTGGCCAGCGGCTGGTTGACGATTTTGCCGCGAATGTCCCACAGCGCCGTGTCGATCGCCGACAGCGCCAGCATGAAGATGCCACCCGGTCCGCAGTGGCTGCCGGCGGCGCGAATTTTCTCGAGCGAGCGTTCGATGTTTCTGGGATCATCGCCGATGATCAATTGCCCGAGGTCGTGCACCGCTTGTCCCAGCGCCTTCGTCAGCGCGCCCCCGAAGAACGTGACGCCGATGCCCTCGATGCCGTCCGCCGTGGTGATTTTGCACACCACCATTTCGCGATGCCCCTGCATCGGCTTGGCATCGGCCAGCGGTTCATCGGCCGTCTGCACGACGACATGCGACCTGACGCGCGCGATTTTCATGGGGTGTCTCCTCGGTTGTGCTGATCCCGTTTCCCCGATGATGCACCCGAGCTTGGGCAAACGCCATCCCTGCGCTGAGCGTTCTCCTGCCGGAGCAATTCATTCTCTGGTTTCCCGGACGTCGTGCCCGTGGCACGGCGATCCCGGACCTTTCCCGGCGCAGAAGTATCTCGGCGAGCAACGGTCGCATCGGCGTCACCCGCTGAAGCACCATTCATCGGGAAGGACCCCGGATCTGCGCATGGCCCCTGCCGGGTCCATGCTCCGTCCGGGGAACCAGAAGGTGGAATGGATTGCGGTTGGCCATTGAGCCGTCTTGGCTGCGCTTTCGCGCCACTAGGCGAACCCACCCGTGATCCGCTACATGGAGCCCGGCCACAGGAGAGGCGTGCATGAGCGCGGATGTCGATACGATCGTGATCGGGGCGGGGGTCGTCGGACTCGCCATCGCCAAGGCGTTGGCGGAGCGGGGGCGCGCGCCGCTGGTGCTCGAGCAGCACGACATCATCGGGTCGGAGACATCGTCGCGCAACAGCGAGGTGATCCACGCTGGCATCTACTATCCGCCGGGGTCTCTGCGCGCGAAGTTGTGCGTCGACGGCAAGAACCTGCTCTATCGTTTCTGCGCGGAGAACGGCGTCGCGCACCAGCCGATCACCAAGCTGCTGGTGGCGACGAGCGAGAGCCAACTGCCCAAGTTGAAAGCCATCCAGGAGGTCGCTCGCGCCAACGGCGTCGACGATCTCCAGCCGCTGACCGGCGACGAAGCGCGCCAGCTCGAGCCCGAGGTCTCCTGCGTCGCGGCTCTGCTGTCGCCCTCGACGGGCGTCATCGACAGTCACGGCTTCATGCTGGCGTTGGAAGGACACGCCGAATCCCACGGCGGCCAGATCGTGCTGAATTCGCCCGTCACGCGCCTGGGTCGCCGATCGAATGGCCTCTTCGAAGTGGAGACGGGCGGCGGGTCACCCGGCGTCGTCACCTGCGATCGGCTCGTGCTGTCGGCCGGCCTCCACGCCTCGAAGCTTGCGCGCACGCTACACTGGCCCGGCAACTGGCGCCCGCCCGAAACCTACTACGCCAAGGGCCAGTATTACGCCTACTCGGGCCGCTCCCCGTTCGGGCGGCACATCTATCCGATGCCCGATGGCGCCTGGCTCGGCCTGCACGTCACGGTCGACATCGGCGGCCGCTGTAAGTTCGGTCCCGACATCGAGTGGATCCCCGAGATCGACTACAGCTTCCATGCGACCAAGCTCGAGAAATTCTTGGGGTTCATCCGCACCTATTATCCCGCCCTCGATCCCTCGCGCCTGCACGCCGATTACACCGGCATACGGCCGAAGCTCTACCGCGAAGGCGAGCCGGTGCCCGATTTCTTGATTGCAGACTCCGCCCTGCACGGCGTCGACGGCCTCGTCATGCTCTTCGGCATCGAAAGCCCCGGCCTCACCGCGTCACTGGCGATCGCGAAGATGGTAGCGGAACGGCTGTAAGGTCGCGGTCTTTGGGCCGGAAACTCGTCATCCCGCGATTTTTTCGCGGCATCCAGCGTCCCGCGCAGACCCTCGAAATCAGAAAGTTTCTGGGCACGAGTGAGAACGCCGTGCGCATTCAGCTGGC
>JANOHP010000117.1:0-16420 GCA_031406575.1 Hyphomicrobiales bacterium | reverse complement strand
CCAGACGTCAATGCCTTCGCTTACTCTGGTCGAGGAGCGGCGCCGCCCTATTCCTGCCCTGCGACCTTCTTCGCGGGCGCAGGTGTGGCTTGCGCGGTGGTGGTTCTCTTGGCCAGGGGTTTCGACGGTTTCTTTTTGACGGTCGGTTTTTGGGGTTCGTCGCTGGTGCCGAAACCAAACAGCGACGACAACGGCGCATTCTGGCTGACACTGCCGTTATAGGCCTGCAGCACCTTCACCTTCGTGCCGACCTTGGCGATGCTGGCGAGGTGCACGACGTGCTCGTTCGTCAAGCGGAAGCAGCCCGACGAGTTGGCCCGGCCGACGGTGCGGTCATTGTTGGTGCCGTGGATGCGGTAGATCGTGCTGCCGAGATAGAGCGCGCGGGCGCCTTGTGGGTTTTTGAGCCCGCCCGTCACCGTGATCGGCAGACCGGGCACACGCTTGTGCATTTCCGGCGGCGGCGTCCATGGGGGCCATTCGGCGATGCGGCTGATGCGCTCCGTGCCCGACCACGTGAAGCCGTCGCGACCGACCGAAATCGGATACTCGTAGGCCTTCTTGTCGGGCAGCACGTAGTAGAGCTTGCGGTTCTGCGTATCGACGATGATCGAACCGGTCTCCTCGGCTCGGTCGAAATACACGATCGGTGGCGTCGCCGGCTTGATATCGGGCCGCTCGCCGCCCTGCATGAACTTCGGGTAGACCACCGGGGCGCTGTACGCCTTGCGCCGCTCGGCCCGCTCGGCGTCTGTCAGCTCCGGTTTTGGCTTGTCTCCATTGTCAAAGGCAGGGGCGCTGTCGGTCCAGGCGGGTTGGGCCTGGACCGGCCCCGCCAAGGCGAGAAGACCGGCAGCCAGCATTGACAGCGTCGAAATCGAGCCCTTCACGTGCATCCCCATTGCCGCAGCGTCCCGCCGTCGTCGCGGCGCACCCTGGGACTGCATACGCGAGCCGGCCTCTTCGGCACAAGTTGCGTCCGATTTTCGATGTCATCGCGCGCCGGGGGTGTGGCTTCGCGGCGACGTTCTGAGGTCCGACGCTTCGGCGCACCCTGAAAAACGCCTTCACCCCGCCTTCAGAACCGTGCGCACCTCGGCGGGCGTATCGAAATCCTCGGGGATGCCGGCGAGGCCCCAGCGCTGGAACCAGCGGCCCAGCGCCGGTGAGGCCGTGATCACGGAGAAGGGGATGGCCAGGAGGTAGCCGGCGGTCAGGGGCAGGCTCCACCAGAAGACGGCCGGTTCGATGAGGACCAGAAGGCCGCACACGACGACGCCGAAAAGCGTCTGCGGCCACAGGTTCTCGAGCGCCGTGCGCCAGGAAATGCCGGCGGTATCGCGCGATTGACCGCCCCAGACGACCGATTTTCCGAAAAGCAGGCCGATCATGAAGATCGACGTGCGGATGGTCGAGACGGCACCTTGCAGGAACGAAAACGCCAGCTCGAGGATGACGGACAGCGTGAAGCGCACGGGACCGCCATAGCGCGCCACCCCGCCTTTGGTCAGCACGGCGTCGATCAGGCCCGCGATTTTCGGCATCAGGTACATCGTGAAAAACGTCACGTAGAGGCCGATCGCGAGGCCGGTCGGATAATCGGCGATGCTCTGCGCCTGCCATGCCACGAGGGGCAGGGCCGCGATCATGAACGTCCACGCGGGGATGCCCAGAAACATCAGAATAGCCCACACGAGCTGGAAGCGGCTCATCGGGTAAAGCCCCGGCAAATCGAGCAGTTTCACGTACTGCATGTTGCCCTGGCACCAGCGTACGTCACGCTTGGCGAAATCAAGGATCGTGGGCGGATTTTCCTCCCAGGAGCCGTTTTCGATGGGTAGTACGCGCACTTCGTAGCCGGTCCGGCGCATGAGCGTCGCTTCGACCTGATCGTGCGACAGGACGTGGCCGCCGAGAGGGGGCGCGCCGGGGAGAATCGGCAGTTCGCAGCCCTCCATGAACGGCTTGATGCGCACGACGGCGTTGTGGCCCCAGAACGGGCCGCACTCGCCCACCCACCAGGCTTGGCCCATAGTGTAGGAGCGCATGCCGTGGCGCATGCCGAACTGGAAGATGCGCGCAAACGCTGACGCCGACGGCATGCCGACGACCAGCGATTGCAGGATACCGAGCTTGGGATGGGCCTGCATCATGCGCACCAGCCGCACGATGGCCTCGCCCGACATCAGGCTGTCGGCATCGAGCGGCAGCATCAGCTCGAATTCGGCCCCCCAACGGTCGCAGAACTCGCGCACGTTGCCTGCCTTGTAGCCGGTATTGTCCGTGCGGCGGCGATAGGTGATGCGGCCGGCGTCGCGGTCGGTCGTTTTCCACTGGGCGACGGCTGCCTCTTCGGCGGCAGCTACAGCGGGGGCATTGGTGTCGGACAGGATGAACCAACTGAAAGCGGCCCCCTGGCCGGTGGCATCGACGCTGGCCTTGATGGTGCGCAGGCGCAGGATGGCGCGGGCCGGGTCCTCGTTACGCACGGTCATGAAGACGGCGGTTTTCGTGATGATGGGCGTCGGCAGATCACCGGCCGCTGCATAGGGAGCGACGGCCGTAATGGGATCGCGATGCCAATGCAGAAGCCACAGGCCGACCAGCGCGTTCCAGAAGCCCAGCACCGTCCACGGCGTGCCCAGGGCGAAGCAGACGAGCAGCACGGCATCGAGGATCGTCCAACCACCGCTGCCCAAGATATGCGCAGCGACCGCCATCATGGCGACCCAGGTGACGACGTTCAGAATCAGCATGATCAGGCGGCGTTGCCTGAGTTCCGCAGTTGTCTGCAACCCCGTGGGTACGCTAAGGCTCGCGGGAGCCCGAAGCGTAGAGTGGGCAAGGCTGGATTGGGCGTGCTCGGTCATGACAGGCAGCAAACTCGGGTTGGATGGGGATGAGGGTCCGCCGTCGGGGGCGGCAGGGGTGTGTGGCACGGTGGGCTTTGTCATAGGGGCGGTGAACCGGTCATGAATGAGGAGCCCAACAAAATACCACGGCGCCGGTCGGCGGGGATAAGTCGGATGGCGCGCAGCGTGTGGTACGTGGCCAAAGGCAAGGTCGAGTTGCGTGCGGCCCCGATTTCGGCCCCCCAACCGGGCCATGCGCTGGTGCGCACGCTCTATTCAGGGATCAGCCGGGGGACGGAGCGACTGGTGCTGGCAGGCGCCGTCGGTGAGAGCGAATGGGAGCGCATGCGCGCCCCTCTCCAGGAGGGGCAATTTCCGTTTCCGGTGAAATACGGCTACTGCGCGACGGGGTGTGTGGACGCGGGTCCCGAAGCGCTGATCGGGCGGACGGTGTTCTGCCTGCATCCCCATCAGGATCATTTCGTGGCCCCCGTCGGCATGCTGGTACCGGTGCCCGACGCCGTGCCGGCCAAGCGCGCCACACTCGCCGCCAACATGGAAACGGCGCTCAACGCCCTGTGGGACTCTGGTGCGGCTCCCGCCGATCGCATCGTGGTTGTAGGCGCGGGGGTCTTGGGATTGCTGATTGCGCGGTTGGCGGCACGTTTGCCGGGGGCGGAGGTGGTCGTCATCGACGTCGATGCGGGCCGGCGAGCCATCGTCGAGAGCTTCGGCGCACGCTTCTCTGGCGATGGCGCGACCGCGCGCGGCGCCGATGTGGTGTTCCATACCTCCGTGTCGGGTGCGGGCCTCGATGCCGCCATCGCCTGCGCGGGGCTCGAGGCCACCGTCGTCGAGATGTCCTGGTATGGCGATCGCGCCGTGTCCGTGCACTTAGGCGGCACGTTCCACAGTCAACGCGTGCGGCTCGTGTCGTCGCAAGTCGGCCACGTCTCGGCGGGCCACCGTCCCCGCTGGGATTATCGCCGCCGCATCGAAGCCGCGTTGCGGTTGCTGGACGATCCCCTGCTCGACGCCCTCGTCGCCGACGAGATCGCGTTTGCCGACACGCCGACCGAATTGCCGCGCGTGCTGGCGCCGGGCGCGACGGGGTTGGCGCCGGTGATCCGGTATGACGCCCCCTGACCTCGAGCGATCGCAATTTCGTGGTTTCGCCCTTGCCCCTCGACGCCGCCGCAATTTCACGGCAAAGAGCGCGGGCACACCGACCCAGGAGCACCGCCGATGTTTGCCGTTGAAGTTCGCGACCGCATCATGATCGCCCATTCGCTGCCCGATCCGTTCTTCGGGCCGGCGGCCAACAAGCACGGCGCGACGTTCGTCGTCGACGTGGCGTTCTTTCGCGAAAAGCTCACCTCGAAAAACGTCGTCGTCGATATCGGCGCGGCGCTCGAGGTGCTGAACAAGACGCTGAAACCGCTGGCCTACAAAGACCTCGACACCTTGCCGGAGTTCGCCGGACTCCTGACCACGACGGAATTTCTCTGCCAGCACATTTTCCAAGCGATGGTGGCGGCAGCCATTGGCGGCGCGCTCGGCGAAGATGGCAAGGGTCTGGCGAAAATCCGCGTGACGCTGCACGAGACGGATCTGGCCCGCGCCTGGGTCGAGGGGCCGGTGTAATCCCGGTTTCCCGGAATTTGACGCGTGAAGCGTGGCAAATATCCGGGATCTTTCCCGTTCGATATCGAGCCCGATGCCGGCCACGCGAAGCGCTCCTACTGGATCGCAGCGTCAACGTTGTCTTTCACCTGGTACGGGTAAAGATCCCGGATGGCCGCGCCACGGGCGCGACCTCCGGGAAACCAGTGGGGGAGGTTGGCGTATGGAAAATTCCGGGAAACCAAATCTTTCACCTCAACTTCGGGATCACCTGTTCGCCGAAGCGGCGCATGGAGGCCATGATCTTGGCGTGGGTGAGATAGCCGAAGCTCATTTGCGCGAGCACGTGGCCGATGCCGGCGGCTTTCATCTCCGCGATCTGTGCGGTGACGTCGGCGGGCGTGCCGTAGATGGCGCCGTTGTCGAGCGCAAACTTGACGCCGGCCGCATCCGAAATGCTGGAGTCGGTCCACGCATTCAGAAATGCTTTGTCGAAGCGGAAGTCGGCGGGGTTGTAGGTGTCGCGCGCATGGTTCATGTGCTGGCGCGTGTGTAGGAGAGCGGCCGACAGATCGTCCTCGGCCTCGGCGCGGCTGTCGGCGACGTAGACGTGCCGCCACACGGCCGCCTGTTGAGCCAGCCGCTTTTGCGCCGCCGCGTCGAGACCGCTTTCGGCAAGACCCGCCGCGTAGAGCGCCAAGCGCTCACGTAGCGCGGGCAGCGCGAGGCGCACGGTCAGGATCGGCACGCCCTGGCGACCCGCCGCCGTGAACGAAGGTGGCGACACGCAACTCTGCCAGATCGGCGGATGCGGCTTCTGCACCGATTTCGGCCGCAGCGCCGGCAGATGCGCTTCGAAGTAATGGCCCTTGAAATCCAGCGGCTCCTCGACCCAGGCGCGGCGCATCAGATCGATCGCTTCGGCCATGCGCGCGCGGCTGTCGTCACTGCGCAGTCCGAAGCCCACGTATTCGTACTCGTTGAAGATCGAGCCGCGCCCGACGCCGACATCGAGGCGTCCGTTGGAGAGATTGTCGATAACGGCGAGTTCGGTGGCCAGCCGAATGGGGTGGCGCAAGGCCATCTGGATGACGGCAAAGCCGATGCGGATGCGCGAGGTCTTGACGGCGAGCGCACTGGCAAACGGGATCGGATCGCAATAAACACTCTCGCCCGTGAAGTTGTGTTCGGTGAGCCAGACGCCGTCGAAGCCCATGGCTTCCGCGTGACATGCCTGCGACAATTGCTCGTGAATGCCGGCCTGATCGGCCTCGGGCGAGGGCGAATGCGCGAGCGTCAACCAGCCGAATTGCATCGCGTAATCTCCGTCGGTGTCGCCCAGCGCGCGAAGTCGCGCCCGGGCACGTTAACGCGGCGTCGCGTGGCCCTCAACCGGCGACTGCGCCGTCACGCCTTGGTGCCGTGGCGGCCGGAGCCGATCATGGGGGCGGCGTGCGGATCGAGCGGCCAGCGCGCGCGCACGGTGGTCTCGAGGCCGTCGACGAGGCCGCGCGCGAGGCGTTCCGCGCCCGTCCAGGCGACCATCGCGGCATTGTCGGTGCACAGTGCGGCAGGCGGGATCGAGAGGCGCCACGGGCGACCGTTGACTGTTTCGCTGGCGACGAGGTCTTGCAGGGCGCGGCGCAGTCGCATGTTGGCGGCGACACCGCCGGCGACGACGAGAACCGGGTTCGCGAGATCCGGCAGCGCGGCCGCGACGAGGTGCATTGCGCGACGCGTGCGATCGGCGACGGCGGCGGCGGCGGCAGCTTCGAACGCGGCGCAGATATCGGCGACATCGCTGTCGGCCAGGGGTGCGCGGGCTTCGGCTTCGAGGCGCACGGCGGTTTTCAATCCGGCAAACGAGAAATGTGGCTCGGGTCGGCCGAGCATAGGCCGAGGCAAGGTGATACGCGAAGGATCGCCGCCTGCGGCTGCACGTTCGACGGCGGGGCCGCCCGGCATGGACAGGCCCAGAACTTTGGCCGTTTTGTCGAAGGCCTCGCCCAGCGCGTCGTCGATGGTGGTGCCCAAGCGATCGTAGTGGCCGACGCCGTGCACGAGCAGCAACTGCGTGTGGCCGCCGGACACGAGCAGCACCAGATAGGGCGGCCGCAGACCCTCGGTGAGGCCGACCGTCAGGGCGTGGGCCTCCAAATGATTGACAGTGGCCAGCGGCACGCCGTGCACGATGGCGATCGTCTTGGCCGTCACCACCCCGACCAGCAGCCCGCCGACGAGGCCAGGACCGGCGGTTGCTGCGACACCTCCCAAATCCGACCAGCCGATCGCGGCGTCACGCAGAGCCTCCGCAATGAGGAGATCCAGGCACTCGACGTGCGCGCGGGCCGCGATTTCGGGAACGACACCGCCGAACGGGGCGTGATCGGCCCACTGTGAGCGCACCACATTGGACAGGATGCGCCCCTGCCCCGACGCCGACCGGGCGACGACGGCGGCCGCCGTCTCGTCGCAACTGGTCTCGATCCCCAGGACGAATCGTTCATCGTGGGATGGTATGGAAGCCGGCACCCTGGCCGTCCTTTCGAGCGTCTCGGCGATTGCGGATGGACGCCGACCGGCGCATAGGTCGGGCCCGCAGGTCGTTTCGGATTTCGCCGGACTACACGCGGCTGGGTGCCGACGCAACAAGGTAACGCAACAACGGCAGGGCCTGAGATGACACAAACCGTCATTCGCATCGGAACGCGAGGCTCCCCGCTGGCGCTGGCCCAGGCCCACGAAGTGGCCGGTCGGCTCGCGACCGCGCACGGCATCGCGCTCGAACGGTTCGAGATCGTGGTGATCCGCACCAGTGGCGACCGCATTCAGGATCGCCCGCTATCGGAAGCGGGGGGTAAGGGTTTGTTCACCAAGGAGATCGAGGAAGCGCTGATCGACGGTCGCATCGATCTCGCCGTGCACTCGATGAAGGACATGCCGACGCTGCTACCCGATGGGCTCGAAATCGTGTCGCTGTTGCCGCGCGCCGACGTGCGGGATGCCTTCATTTCGCTGCGCTGGCCCACGCTCGCCGCACTGCCGGCCGGGGCGCGCCTGGGCACCTCGTCGCTGCGCCGCAGCGCGCAAATTCGCCGCTCGCGCCCCGACCTCGTGATCGTGCCATTGCGCGGCAACGTGCAGACCCGACTGCGCAAGCTCGCCGAGGGCGAGGCGGACGCCACGCTGCTCGCCGTCGCCGGGCTCGACCGCTTGGGAATGGCCGACCGGATAACGTCACCCATCTCGGTCGACGAGATGTTGCCGGCCGTGGCACAAGGTGCGATCGGCATCGAAATCCGCAGCAATGACAGCGCCACGCGCACGCTCGTCACCGCCATCGACGATGCGCCAACCGCGCGAACTGTCGGCGCCGAGCGAGCGTTTCTCGCGCGGCTCGAAGGCTCGTGCCGCACGCCGATCGCGGCGCTCGCCCGGCTCGATGGGGGATCGCTGCATTTGCGCGGCGAGATTCTCTCGCCGGACGGGCGCACGGTTCACAGCGGAGAACGCACGGTCGAGGTGGGCCATGCGATCACCGCCGCCATCGACCTCGCCGACGCGTTGTTGGCAGCGGCCGGTCCGAAATTTTTCGAAGGGTTGTCTTGATGCATGTGTTGGTGACGCGGCCGGAGCCCGATGCGCTCAAGCTGAAAGGCCAACTGGAAGCGAGGGGGCATGCCGCCAGCGTGGAACCCCTGCATGCGGCCTCCTACGACGATGGCGAAGACTTCGATCTGGACGGCGTCACGGGCTTGATCGTCACCAGCCGGCACGCGTTGCACGCGCTGGAGCAAGTGCCCGAGCTGTTGAAGGAAGCCCGCCAACTGACCGTATTCGCAGTCGGTGCGGCGACGGCTCGGACAGCGCGGCAGATGGGATTTCGCACCGTCGTCAAAGGACCCGGCACGGCGGCGGATCTGGTGCCGGCAATCGCGTCGGCAGTGGACCCGACCGATGACATGCTGCTCTACCTGTCGGGCGAACGCACGGCGATCGACATCGGGGCCGAGCTGGGCGCGCTCGGCTTTCATGTCACGACCGCCAAAGTCTATTCCATGGAGCCCCGCGAAAGCCTGACCGGACGGACGCGCGAGCTGATCGGCGATGGCGATCTCGAGGGCGTGCTGCTCATGTCGGGAGAAGCCGCGACGGTGTGGGTGCAATTGGTGCAGAAGCATCATTTGGGCACCGCGGTGCGCCTGTTGAACCACTTCTGCCTGTCGGACGGGATCGCCAAACGGCTGGGTCCCCTCGGCTCGATCCCCATCTCGGTGGCTCACGGGCCAACTGTGGAAGAATTACTTGCTCTGATCGATGCCGCCGGAGCACAATTGGACTGCTGAAAACAACGCTTGGAAGCTGTGCGTTTACCGGATCACGGCATTGACTGATTCGGCGGGATGGGAGTCCCGGTGCGTTTGGAGGCTTTACGAACATGACGGACAAGAAAGACGGCCCACCGAAGGGGCCCGATCGCGCCGTGCCGGAGAGTGCTGGCGCCAAGCGCCCCTTCGCCACCCTCGATCTCAAAGCGACCGAGGTGAAGCAAGAAGCCGCCAAAGCCGCCGCGGACGCGAAAGCCTCGAGCGCAGCGCCCTCGGCTGGGACCAGCACGCCGCCTCCCGCTGGATCACAAGGCGAGACGGCCGCGAAAGTCGCCGCCGCCAGCGCCTCACTGAAAAGCGGCGCGGAGAAGCCCGCGACAGCAGCGACCCCCTCTGCTGCATCGACACCGGGGTCGACGCCTTACGGCGAGCCCGGTGGCGCCAAGGCGGGTGCATCGGCTGCGGGAGCAGCTGCGGCTGCCACGGCGGCGCGCCCTGCGTCGACACCTGCATCTCCATCGGCGATGCAGGGCGGCCAGGGCAGGAACGTGCTCTCCCATCTGGCGGCGGGTGTGCTGGGTGGCTCCATCGTGCTTTTTGCCGGGCAATGGATCGGCTTGGGTGGGTCCGACAGCGGCCAGAACCGCCCCGCTGCAAACGCTCCCGATATGGCCAGCCGTCTCAACACCCTCGACATTCTGGTGCGCGACAAGATTGCAGCGCAATCGAAGGCGGACGGCTCGAACCGACAGGCTCTCGAGGCGAGCGTCAAACAGATCGACACGCTGAAACAGCAACTGGCAGGTCTGGGAACGGTCCAGGCCCAACTGGCCGCCGACACGACGGCCCTGAAAGAGGCGCAGGCGAAATTCGGGTCGACTTCCGAACCGGGCGAGCGTCTGCGCAAGCTCGAAGAGCAGATCGCCACGATGGCCAATGTCGCCGTCACCGATCCGCAGAACGCGGGCCGCCTGCCGCAATTGGCGCAGCTCACGGGCAAGGTCGCCGATCTCGAGCAGCAGTTGGCGACGCGCCTCGAAGCCCTGCGCAAGGACGTGGGCCAGGATGTCGGCACGCGCGTGGGCGCGGTTGCCGAGGTGAGCGAAACCGCGCGCTCGGGCACGCAACGCCTGGACCGCGAAGTCGCCGGCGTCAATGCCGAGATGGCGCGTCTGGGTCAGCGTATCGATCAGTTCAAGGCGGGCAGCGATCGCACCGAGACGACGGTGGCGGGCTTGCAGGAGGCCGAGCGGCGCTTGCAGACGAGCCTCGACGCGCTGAAAGCCGAGACCGACAAAGAGCTGAAGGGCGTCGCGCGTCCCGCCGACATCGCCCGCGCCGTGACACCCGTGACGGACAAGATGGCCGCGCTCGAAAGCAGCATGCAGGGCGTCGTCACCGCCGAAGAGGCCCGCAAGGTCAACGCCGAGCGCATCGTGCTGTCGCTGGAACTGGGCAATTTGAAACGCGCCATGGAGCGCGGCGAGAAATATCACGCTGAATTGGCCGAAGTGAAGCGCATCGCCGGCACGCGGCTCGATGTTGCGGCGCTCGAACGCTACCAGTCGACGGGCGTGCTCACGGTGCCCGAACTGGCGCGCTCGTTTCGCTCGGTCGTCAACACCATGCTCGATGCCGATGCGCTGCCCGAAGGCGCCAGTATGGTCGATCGCCTGTTGACCGGCGCCAAGACGATCGTGCGCGTGCGCCGCACTGGCCATGCCGACGACGACACGTCGACGGAAGCGATCATCGCGCGCATGGAAACGGCGCTGGCCGACAACCGGCTGGGCGATGTGCTCGCGGAATCCAAGAAGCTGTCGCCCCGCGCGCTCGCACCCGCGCAGGAGTGGTTGCGCAAAGTCGACGCCCGCCAGTCCGTCGATACGGCCCTCGTCGCCATCGATGCGGCCTTGAAATCATCGCTCGGCGGCGCTGCACCCGCCGCCAAGGGGACCAAGCCATGATCCGCCTCGTCGTCTATCTCGTGGCGGTCGTGTTGGCGGCAAGCGGCCTCGCGTGGCTCGCCGACCGCCCCGGCAACCTCGTCATTCGCTGGCAGAACTGGGACATCGAGACGTCCGTGTTTCGCGCGGTCGTGCTGCTGGCCATCGTTCTGGCGCTCGCGGTGCTCGTCGCCTCGATCCTGCGCCAAGTGTTGTCCAGTCCAGCAACCGTCGGCCGCTTCTTCACGCAGCGTCGCCAGGAACGCGGCCTCGACGCGATCTCGAGCGGCATGATCGCCATTGGTGCGGGCGACCGGGCGCTGGCCTCACGCTACGCCGCGCAAGCCCGCAAGGCGTTGCCCAACGAACCGCTCACGCATTTGCTGCGCGCGCAAGCGGCTCAACTCTCCGGCGACCGCGCCACCTCGCGCCGCATCTTCGAGGCCATGCTGGGGTCGCCCGATACCGAGCAACTGGGCCTGCGCGGCCTCTATCTCGAGGCGGAACGCGAGGGCGAACGGGAGGCCGCGCGCCAGTTCGCACAGCGCGCCGTGTCCTTGAACCCGCGTCTTGGCTGGTCGATCGATGCCCTGTTCGACTTGCAATGCCGCGAAAAAGATTGGCCCGGCGCGCTCGCCACGTTGGCGACAGCCCGCAAGCACGCGCAGCTCGATAAGGCCGTTGCCGACCGGCGCCGCGCGGTTCTGTTGACGGCCCAAGCCCAGAACGCCGAAGACGCGAGTTCGCCCAAAGCTCTCGACTTGGCGCTCGAAGCGCACGGCCTCGCCCCCGATCTCGTGCCAGCCGCAGCGATTGCGGGCCGTCAGCTTGCTGCGCGCGGCAGCACACCCAAAGCCGCGCGCGTAATCGAGCGCACGTGGAAGACCACGCCGCATCCCGATCTGGCCCTCGTTTATGCCTATGTCCGCCCCGGCGACAGTCCGCGCGACCGGCTCGATCGGCTCAAACGTCTCGCCCGGTCGACGCCGCATTCGGTGGAGGGGCCGATTGCCATTGCCACGGCGTCCATCGAGGCACGCGATTGGGCGGAAGCCCGCGCCGCGCTCGAGCCGCTGCTGGCGGATCGCTTGAGCCAGCGCGTGTGCACGCTGATGGCGCGCATCGAAGGCGGTGAGCACAACAACGCCGGCCGCGTGCGCGAATGGTTGGCGCGTGCCGTCAACGCGCCGCGCGATCCGGCGTGGACGGCCGACGGTGTCATTTCCGAGCGCTGGGAAGCGGTCTCTCCCGTGACCGGCGCGCTCGATGCGTTTCAATGGAAAGTTCCGCTGGAATCGACCCTCGAGGTCGACGCCGGACGCGCACTCGAAAAAATGGAAGAGTACGTGACGTTGGGGGCCGGCCCCGTTGCAGCCTTGCCCCGCGACGCCGACATCGTCGATGTCGATGCCGCTGGTGATGCCGAACTCGACGCGGTCGACACGCTGCAGCGCGTGGCCCCCTCGCCTGCGCTGCGCAGCGGCGACCGCGATGCGCGTTCCCCCAGTCAGCGCATCGCGACCGTCGAAGCCGCAATCGCGGCCGTCTCGCGCAGTGCAGGTTCGAAATCTCAGCCCGCGCCGAACGGTCGAGCGCCAGCGGCGCCTGTTGCTCCCACATCAGAACCCGCACCGCGCCGCGAGCCGACGGCACTGCCCCACGACGTGATCCGCCCGTTCGCCGCGTCCGCGAGCGCCCCTGTCGTGCGCACACCCGCGCAACGTCTCTACGCCGCTCACCGCCTGCCCGACGATCCAGGCCCCGACGCCACGCCCGACGACGATGCAGCACTCGCCAAGCCGATCACAGCGCCACCGCCACCGAAGGTTCAGAAGCGGTAAGCGCGGGGGGAGCATTACATCAACGTCATTTCCGCGCTCGGTATGGCAGGGATCGACTGCGGCCGATGGTGATGCCGTTGCCATCATTCTCCGGTTTCCCGGAGTTCGCGCGCCGAGCGCGCAGACATCCGGGATCCTTCCCGATGCCACATAATCACCACGTCGCCGCTTCGATCTTGGACGGTGTCGATCGACGTGTTGCGCACGACATCAACCGGGAAAGCCGCCGGCTCTGCGCAGCACTCCCGCGCTGCTGCGGCCGGGGAACCGGAATAAGAATGTGATCGTCGAGTCCTGAAGCGCTCCGAAGGCTCAGCCCAGCGGACCCACCACGCACAACGGTTGCCCTGCGGCGTGCATCACCTATGCTGCGTGCTGGACAGGTCAACACACCCAATGAGCGCAGGAGAGCCCCATGCTGGTGATGGATGCGATTGCCGAGATCCTGAAACGCGAGGGGCTGGACACGCTTTTTTGCTATCCCACGACCCCCGTCATCGAGGCGGCCGTCGCGGCGGGTCTCAAGCCGGTGATCTGCCGGCAGGAGCGCGTCGGCGTCGACATGGCGTCGGGCTTTGCGCGCACCACCAACGGCAAGCCGCCCGCCGCCTTCGCCATGCAGTACGGCCCCGGTGCGGAGAATGCGTTTCCCGGCATCGCCAGCGCCTTTTCCGACTCGAGCCCCGTGCTGTTGTTGCCGCTGGGTCATCCGCGTGACATCTCCCACACCTTCCCGATGTTCAACTCGACGCGCACCTATGCGTCGGTGACCAAATCGGTAGAGCCCATCATGCAACCCGGCGACGTCGTGCCGGTGATGCGGCGCGCCTTCTCCGCGTTGAAAACCGGCCGCCTCGGCCCCGTGATGGTTGAAATTCCCGCCGACGTGGTGCAGGCCGACATCGGCAACGCGCCGCTCGACTACACGCCCATCCGCGCGGTGCGCTCCGCGCCCGACCCACGCGACATCGACGATGCCGCTCGCCTGCTCGTCGAAGCCCGTTCGCCGATGATTTTTGCCGGTCAAGGCGTGCTCTATGCGGAAGCGACGCCCGAACTGGTGGCGCTGGCCGACCTGCTGCAAGCGCCCGTGATGACCTCGACCGACGGCAAGAGCGCCTTCCCCGAGGATCATCCTCTGGCTTTGGGCTCGGGCGGCATCGTCTACACCGGCCACGGTCGCCATTACCTGCACGCCAGCGACGTCGTGCTCGGCATCGGCGCCAGCCTCACCAAGCACAACATCACCACACCGATCTTCGCTTCCGCCAAGCGCATCATTCACGCCACGAACGATCCACGCGACCTCAACAAGCACTACGCCGCCGAGATCGGCATCCTGGGCGACGCCAAACTGGTGCTGGCGGCCCTCGTGGAGGCGGTACGCGATCGGCTGAAATCCAAACCCCGCATGCAAGGCGCGGTCGCGCAGGATATTGCGCGTATCTCCGAGGCGTGGATGGCGAAGTGGGCGGCCAAGCTCGCCTCGCGCGAGCGCCCGATCACGCCTTATCGCGTCATCGGCGAGTTCACGCGCCTGATCGACCCCAAGGATGCGATCGTCACCCACGACAGCGGCTCGCCGCGCGACCAAGTGCTGCCGTTCTACAAAGCGACGCGGCCGCGCAGCTATATGGGCTGGGGAAAATCGCACCAGCTCGGCACGGGGCTGGGCCTCACGATCGGTGCCAAGATCGCCAATCCCGATAAGTTCTGCGTCAACTTCATGGGCGATGCGGCGTTCGGCATGACCGGCCTCGACTTCGAGACGGCCGTGCGCTCGGGCGTGCCGATCTGCACCATCGTGCTCAACAACAACACGATGGCGATCGAGATCCCGCACATGAAGCTCAGCCACGAAAAGTACAATTCGCGCGATTTGGGCGGCAACTACGCGAGTCTGGCCCGCGAACTCGGCGGCTGGGCCGAACGCGTGGATGATCCCGAAAAGGTGGGCGACGCGATTTTGCGGGCACGCAAAGAAACGGAGAATGGGCGGGCGTGCCTGCTGGAGTTCGTGACCAGCGCGGAGACGGCGTTCTCGCATCGGCGCGGGGCGGCGGATTGAGGGGGAGATGATGATCGAGCGGGTTCGGCATAATCAAAGTTGAGTTGAGTTGCGCCGTGTCGTAGGCCCCCGCCTTCGCGGGGGTGACGGTGAGATTGGATCGCGCTAGGCTTCCGACAACAAGACGTCACACGAGTCCCCCCATGCGCCTCGCAAACAAACGCACCCTCGTCACCGGCGCCCAACAAGGGATCGGTCGCGCCGCCGTCCTCAAGCTCGCGGCCGAGGGGGCCGATGTCGCGATCAATTGGCTGGACGATGAAACCGCGGCCAGCGCGCTCGCCGACGAGGTGAGGGCGATGGGGCGGCGGGCGGTGACGGTGCAGGGTAATGTCGCCGCGCGCGCCGACGTCGAGCGGTTCGTGGGTGAGGCGCACGCAGCACTCGGTGGCATCGATGTTCTCATCAACAACGCCGGCGTATTCCCGCGTTCGGCGTTTCTCGAGCTGACGGAATCCGAGTGGGATCACGTGCTCGGCGTCAACCTGAAGGGCAGCTTTCTCGTGGCCCAGGCCGTGGCGCGACGCATGGTGGCGGCCAACATCAAGGGCGCCATCGTCAACCTGTCGTCGTCGTCGGTGCGCGGCCACGTGCTCGGTGTGCATTACGCGTCGAGCAAAGCCGGGCTCATCGGCATGACACGGTCGATGGCGCTGGCGCTTGCACCCCACGGCATTCGCGTCAACGCCATTGCGCCGGGCATCACGGACACGGCGCAACCGCGCTATCAGTTCTCGGAAGACCAGATGGCGGAACAGTCCCGCCTCGTGCCACGCGGCTCCATGGGCACGCCCGAGGAAATCGCCGCCATCATCGCTTTCCTGGCGTCCGACGAGGCGAGCTTCATCACGGGTGAGGTGGTGCATGCGAATGGTGGGCTCTATATGGCGTGAGCGGCGTGGTGCTATCGCTGTTTTTGATGGCCGCTTTTGCATGCTTTGAGCGCCGTATTGCATCGGCCGAGGCAACTCAAATAATTCACGGCAGGCGGGGTCGGGACGGTCCCCGCACAGAAATTGACGGTACTGTTACCCTCCGTCCCCGGGCCACAATGAGTATTGAAACACGTTTGACGGCACTTGACGTTCGCGCGTGCGCAGTTCGTCGAAACCGCTGAGTCACCGACTCGCGGGGTGTGCGGTGCTGCATTTTTTGACTTCTTACCGGGGTCGCGCATCTCCGGTTTTGGCGTTGCCGTGTTTCTGCCGTCCGGCAAGACCCCCGGGGCTGCGGGTTTGTTTACGGCTTGAGCAAGCCTGACCGGCGCGACCGCCTCGATCGGAGTGCCCAGCATTGGCGTTTGTTGCTCCGTCGGAGCCCCACGAGCGGCGTCGGCCTGGAGGCATTGCGCGAGGATCAACGTGCTGGCGCCCGCAGCAATCAGTGCATTTCTGATTTTCATGATTTAATCCATAGTTTGCGCGCAAGCGCGGCGCAGATATTTTCTGTTGTTTGGCCTGCGTCAAGGCCCATATATAATATATTCAGCAAAAACAAAGGTTTAATTTTTCCGCATCGCTGAAATCCTGCAGGTTCGGTGTGGCACCCCTCACGCCACGCGCAACAACCCCATACCCAACAGCACCAGTGCCGACGCCAGGATGCGCCAACCCGTCAGCGCGTAACTGCTCACCCACTGCGTCGGTCTGACTCGCGGTGTCGGCATTGAACGCGACGCGTGCGCCTGATTCAAGTGGGCATGCCGCCCGAGATCATCGATTCGCTCGCCAAGGACGACCTGAAGCCGCTGGTGCTCCAGTTG
>JANOHP010000169.1:0-16184 GCA_031406575.1 Hyphomicrobiales bacterium | reverse complement strand
GTTGAAAATCGAGAAGCGGCAGACGAGCTTATCGCGTGCCTCTCTCAAAGTCCGAACAGACCGAAGACCACGCCAATCTGGCGTGACGAAGACGTGCTCGACACCTGGTTCTCCTCCGCGCTGTGGCCGTTCTCGACGCTGGGCTGGCCGGAGCAGACCAAGGAGGTCGCGCGCTACTACCCGACCGCGTGCCTCGTTACCGGCTTCGACATCATCTTCTTCTGGGTCGCCCGCATGATGATGCAGGGCATCCACTTCATGAAGGACGTGCCCTTCCACGACGTCTACATCCACGGCCTCGTGCGCGACGAGAAGGGGCGCAAGATGTCGAAGTCGATCGGCAACGTCATCGATCCGCTGGCCTTCATCGACAAGTACGGCGCCGATGCCCTGCGCTTCACGCTGGCCGCGCTGGCGACGCAAGGCCGCGACGTGAAGCTCTCCGAGAGCCGCGTCGAAGGCTATCGCAACTTCGCGACCAAGCTGTGGAACGCCACGCGCTTTGCCGAGATGAACGAGTGCCGCCGCGTCGAGGGGTTCGATCCCAGCGCGGCCAAAGAAACCGTCAACCGCTGGATCGCGGGTGAGACCCAGAGGGCCGCCACCGCCGTGACGACCGCCATCGAAGCCTACAAGTTCAACGAAGCCGCAACCGCCATTTACGAATTCGCCTGGGGCACCACGTGCGACTGGTATCTCGAGCTGACAAAACCGATACTCAGCAACGGCACCGAGGCCGCCAAAGCCGAAACCCGCGCCATGACCGCCTGGGTGCTCGACCAGATCGTGGCGCTGCTGCACCCCTTCATGCCCTTCATCACCGAGGACCTGTGGGAACGGACCGGCGCCCACGGACCTGCTCGCACGGCGATGCTGGCCCTGTCGGACTGGCCTGAATTGACGGGACTCGGCAACGCCAACTCCGACGACGAAATCGGCTGGCTCATTCGCCTCGTGTCCGAGGTGCGCTCGGTTCGCTCCGAAATGAACGTGCCGGCTGGAGCCAAGATCCCGCTGATCCTCGTGGGCGCATCGCCCGAGACGCTCGCCCGCGCCGCCCGCCACAACGACACGATCCTGCGCTTGGCCCGGCTCGAAACCATTACGAACGCAGTCGCTGCGCCGAAAGGCTCGGCTCAGGTCGTCGTTGGCGAGACGACGGTGTGCCTTCCGCTCGCCGGCGTCATCGATATGGCGGCGGAGAAGAAGCGCATCGCCAAGGAGGTCGACAAAGTTGGCCTCGAGATCAAGAAGGTCACGGATCGGCTGGGCAACCCTCAGTTCATGGGCAAGGCGCCAGCCGAAGTCGTGGACGAGCTTCGCGAACGGCAAACCGACTGGGAAGTGAAATCCGCCCGCCTGAAAGCCGCCCTCCAGCGCATCGAAGCGGAGTAGTGGGCCTGATCGATCTTCGTCCCTGAGGCCCGAGGGCGGAGCGAAATCGTCCAATGACCGTTGATGAGTGCACGGGCGGCGGCCCGAGCCAAACCGCACGTGTAGCCGGCGCGAATTCTCTGAATGGGTGAATGATGACATTCGTGCCGCCGAGCACGTCCGTACCCTCGATCCCGCTGCCGAGCCGACGGCCGGGCGAGTGGACTGTGGGCGCAGCGCTGCTGTTTGCCCTCGTCGTTGTCGGCGTGGCCCAGCTGTCCGGCTACATCCTCTTGCAAACATGGCTCGGTCGATCGCAGACTCGGCTGCTCGAACCGCAAGTCATGATTGGTGCGCAAGGACTGGCCGCCGCGCATGCGTTCGTCGTCGTCCAGCTCATCGTGCAGATTGTGCAGATCGCGCTGGCGTGGACGCTGGCCGGCTGGGTGGGCGGCCACCGCAGCGTTGCCTTGGCGCTCGTGCCCGTTCGCATGTCATGGCAACGGTGGGCTGGTTTTCTTTTGCTGTTTTTTGCCATCAAAACACTGGCGTCGGTGGGCGCGGCAAGTCTCACGGGGGGCAGTCCAAGCGCGGAAATGGAACCCTTTCGTGCGCTGCTGCGCGATCCGATCACTCAAAATCTGTTTCTTGTCACGGTGATCATCGCCGGCATCAGCGAAGAGCTCGTGTTCCGGGGCGTGTTGTCGCGAACCTTCGAGGCCACGCCGCTGGGGTTCTGGTTGGGGGCTGCACTCGTCAACGGCCTCTTTGCGATCGTCCATCTGCAATATGGCGCCGGTGGCCAACTCGTGGTGTTCGTGATCGGCATGACACTGTCGTGGATCAGGATGCGCACGGGGAGTTTATGGCCCTGCATCGTGTGCCACTCGGCCAACAACGCCGTTGCGTTTCTGGCCATGCGCGCGCTGTTTTGAGCGACCACCAGCGTGCCAGACCCGATCAGGCCGCCTCGATCTGCCGGATGGCCTGGTCGACCTCCGCACTCGTTAATTCCCAATCATTGTCGAGATTGGCGATCACCAGCTTCATGAACGCCTTCGATAGACCGATCGCGCGCGTCTTGTCGCCGAGATGGTCGTAGAGGATCGCCAAGGCGAGCTGCTGCGGGCTCTCCCCCTCGTAGGTCCATTCGAAGCCCCAGGTCGTGAACCGCTCGATCTCGTAGTGCTCCGGTAGCGGCGCGCTGTCGACCGTGACCAGGAGGCCGTCGAAGGCGCGCTGACCCGCATAGGTTTTCATCTCTCGTCCCCGCCGCCCGTCTTCCCATTGATCGGGTGGATAATTGCGTTGACGCGAGGCCTTGCGCAAGCACACTCTACACGTGCGGCCAGTCGAACCCCGCGCCGCGAGCGATCTCCTCCGTTTAGGGTCCGCAATGTTCAGCTACATCGTTCGCCGCCTCGTCTTCGGTGCGTTGACGATCGTCGGCGTCTCGGTCGTCGTCTTCGTCATCATGCGCATTCTGCCGGGAGATCCGCTGGTCGCGGTCTTCGGTGCCGATGGCTACACCAAGCTGACGGAGGCCCAACGCGCCTCCTACATGGCCGATCTCGGCTTGTCCGATCCCCTGTGGCAGCAGTATCTGGGTTGGGTGCGCGACATCATTCGCGGGGACTTCGGCCGCTCCTTCTTCCGCGCCGAGAGTGTCGCCGACATGATCGGTCGCCGTGCCCCACTCACCGCACAAATCGCGTTGCTTTCTGTGCTGTTCTCCTGGCTGGTCGGCATTCCCGTGGCGATCGTAAGTGCGCTGAAACCCAACAGCTTCTGGGACAACATCGTCCGTTTCTTCTCTATCCTGTTCCTGGCGATCCCCGGCTTTTGGCTCGGCATGCTCATCGTGCTGGCTCTGTTGTTTTGGTTCGGCTACCGGGCACCGTTGACCAATGTGCCGTTCTTCACCGACCCCATCTCCAACCTGCAGATCGTCATCGGTCCCGCGATCGTGTTGGGGCTGGGTCAGGCCGCCTACATCGCCCGCATGGCGCGCTCGAGCCTGCTCGAAGTGATCCGCGAGGACTACGTGCGCACGGCCCGCGCCAAAGGCCTGCCCGGCCGGCGCGTCATCGCCCTGCACGCGCTGCCCAATGCGCTGCTGCCGGTGATCACGCTGTCGGGTATTCTGCTGGGGTTCGTTCTGGCGGGCTCGATCCCCGTCGAACGCGCGTTCGGTGCGCCGGGGCTCGGAGACGCCATGTTCACGGCGGTGAAGGAGCGTGACGTCTTCGTCATGCAGAACCTCGTCTTTCTCTATGCCTGCGTGTTCGTGATGCTCAACATCACCGTGGATGTCATCATCGCGTGGCTCGACCCGAGGATCCGCTACCAATGAGTGCGACCCATGCCGAAACCATCGTCGCCGTCCTCCCGGAGCGCCCGTCGCTGCTGCGACGCATGTTCGGCGGTCTGCGCCTCTTTGCTCGCCGTGCGCCCATGTCCGCGTTTTGGGGTGTCATTGCGACGCTGATCGTCTTGATGGCCTTCTCCGCGCCCTTGATCGCACCCCACGAACCGCTCAAATCCAACTTTCGCGCCATGACCAAGCCGCCGAGCGAGAAAAACTGGTTCGGCACCGATCAAGTCGGCCGCGATACCTTCAGCCGCATCATCCACGGCAGCCGCGCGTCGTTGTCCGTCGCATTCGCCGCCGTTCTGTTCGGCACCACCCTGGGCGCGCTATGGGGCCTCGCCAGCGGGTTCCTCGGTGGTCGTTTCGATCTCATCAGTCAGCGGCTGATCGAATTCATGCAATCGTTTCCCGATCTCATATTGGCGATGGCCATCGCCATGGCGCTGGGCGCCGGCACGTGGACTGTGATCGTTGCCATTGCCGTGACCCGCATACCGTTCGGTGGGCGGGTCATTCGTTCGGTCGTGCTCTCGCTCAAGGAAATGCAGTACGTCGAAGCGGCGCGTGGGCTCGGCGCGTCGAACATGCGGTTGATGTTTCGCCACATCCTGCCGCAGTGCATTGCGCCGTTCCTGATCCTTGCCACCACGCACTTGGGCGTCGCCATCGTCATCGAAGCCTCGCTGGGCTTTCTGGGCGTCGGCATTCCTCCACCGAGCCCGACCTGGGGCAACATGTTGTCGGATGCGCTGAACTCCGGTCTCGTGCCGCCCTGGTGGCTGGTGCTCTTTCCGGGCATGGCGATCACCGTCACCGTGCTCGCGTTCAACCTTCTGGGGGACGGCATCCGCGACATGCTCGACCCCAGGCTCAGAGGCTCGGTGTAATCGGGCCGATCACGCTCGATTGAGGCGCCACACGCTCGTGCGCTTGATCTCCGAGTCCTCGAGTTCACGCGTGACCGGCACGCTATACTCCGCCACGGCCGTGAAGCGCTGCTTGGGAAAGTAGCTGCGCTGCGGATCGCCGACGAGCACCAGCGCGCCGTTCGCCTGAGCACGATCGATAAATGTCTCGACGAGGGTCGCCAGGGCGCGCTCGTAGAAGAGGTCCCCGACAAGGATGACGCTCCATTCGGGGTCGGGCGCAGCGGCCAGCACATCAACAGCCGTTGCTGTAATTTCGACATCGTTTGCCGCCGCATTCAGCGCCACCGCCGCGAGCGCGAACCCATCGATGTCGGCAGCCGTGACGCGGGCAGCCCCCACCTTTGCCGCCGCGAGACCGGACAAGCCCGAACCACATCCCAAATCGAGCACCACTTGCCCGCTCACCAGCGTCCGGTTGTCCAGCAGGTAGCGTGCCAACGCTTGCCCCCCGGCCCAGGCGAACGCCCAGTAGGGGGGCGGTACATTCATCTCGCCGAGTTCCTCCTCGGTCTTGCGCCAGATCGGCAGAGATTCCTCGGCCAAATGCAGCAGAATTTCGGGCACCAGCGGCGGGGCCATCAAGCGCGTGTTCGCGCGGATGAAGGCATCGTGGTCGCCGCTCCCCAGAATGCGTCCGGCGTGGTCGCTCAAGATCGTTTTCCTCGCGTCGACTTGATCCGCCGCACGAGCCGCCAGACGCGCGCCCGTTCCGTCGAGTCGTCGATCAGCTCCGGGATGACCGGGGCTTCATATTCCGCGATCAGCTCGAACGACAGGGGCGGTCGGCGCGCCGAGATGCGATCTCCAAGCAATACCGCCGCCCCCGTCCCGACAACCGCTTCGAGGAACGCCGCAACTCGTCCCGCCAACTCCGGCTCGTAGACGAGATCGCCAATCAGCACGAGATCGGCGTCTGGCGGGCGCGAGAGCACATCCATCGTGGTCGTGCGCACTCTCACTCCATTCTCCAGCGCATTGAGTTCGATGGCGGCCTCCGACAGCACGTCGATATCAGCCGCCAGAACATCGATCGCTCCGCTCATCACGGCGGCGATGGCCGCAATGCCCGAGCCCGAGCCGATGTCGATGACGCGTTTGCCGCGGACCACTTCGGGGTTGTCGAGAATGTGCCGCGCCAAGCCCTGCCCACCCGGCCATGCGAACGCCCAGAACGGCGGCAGATGTTCCCCAGGCGGGTTGGTCAGCTCTTCGGTGATCTTGAAAATCCGATGGGGCTCCAGGGCAAGGTGCAAGATCATTTCCGGCACCAATGGTGCCCGCTGCAGGCCCGTCATGCGGCGCACGAAATGCATCCGTCCTGGCGGGTCGAGATCGAGGCCATGCCGTTCGCCCGCTTCACCGACTTCGGTGATTGCGCGTCTCACGTCGCCCTGGGATCGGTCAGTGTCTTGGCATCGATACCCGCCATCCGGCACACCTCGGCCCATTCACCCGATGTGACCGGTTGCACCGAGAGCCGCGTCGAAACAACGAGAGGCATCTTCGCGAGGCGCCGATTGTGCTTGGCGGCCACCAGCGTCACAGGCGTGGGCAGGCCACGGACGGCTCGCACATCGACGCAGTCCCACGTGCCGGTTTCGTCGGTGGGGTCGGGATGGGACAGCGCACAAACCTCACAGATGCCGACCACTTCTTTGCCGATATTGGAATGATAGAAAAAGGCCAGATCGCCGATCTGCATCGCTCGCATATTGTTGCGGGCCAGGAAATTTCGCACCCCCGTCCAAGGCTCGCCGTCTGAGCCCTTGGCCACCAGCATGTCCCACGAAAACACATCCGGCTCCGACTTGAGCAGCCAAAATCGAGACGTTGAGGGATTAATATCGGGTTTCGAAGGTTTTTGCCTTGGAGGTTTCATGGCTTCTGCATTTCACCCAGCAGCGGGGGTGGTGGCCCACCAACGTCGGGCGTGCAGATGCTCAGCTTGCCACCATCGAGCCGATCAATCTTCTGATCGAGATCCAGCAATCCTGGCTTTTTTCCATCACCATCGAACGTATGAAATTCCGTCACGTTACCAAGTACGGCACTCGCAAGATGGATGGCGTCAGCTGGTTTGAGAGCAGGATGACCTGCTGCCATCAGCTTACGGGCGTGCTCACCAACCAATCTATCGACGTTCATCAGCAAGATGTAGTCGTTCTCGAAATACGCCCCGATTTGGTCTTCCTTGGAAGTGCGGATCTTCGAGTCTTTGCAGACTTCGACGAGTGAGAATGTCGATGTCAGGATCTCGATCCTATCCTTCTTCGCTTCGGCAATAACGGCGCGACAGAGCGTGTCACGATCGGACCCGCCAACCACAATGTTCTCACGCTGGATCAGAGCGATCCATGTGCACGCGTCCCAGTACACCCGCCGAGGATTATTCGCCATCGCGAAGCCTCGTCAGGTAGTCCTCCGAACTCATGCCGCCGGTGAATTCAGCATCAGCTATATCGTCAATATCAGGTAATTCATTCCGCTCGCGAAGGAACCGCACCTGTGTCACCTCGATCTGAGCAATTCGACCAGCTGCCTTGTATAGGATCGTTCCATCTGCTTGCAGGCGACGGTTCTTCCAGACCTCGCCGATCTCTCTAATGCCGATCTCATGCTCAGCGTCGCCTGTGACGATGCACTTGATCTCATCGCCTGTTAGACGATGCCTGATCCACAGTATTGATCTACCCCACCCGTCACGCTCGATCCGGCGAACGTAACCCTCGACTGAACCCAATTCCTTATAGGGTTTTCCTTTTGGAACCAGTATTTCCCGGACGTTCGCGGCAGACGAACGAGCAGTCGAAGTGGTGAGTTCGATTATGGGCACACCACCATCGTGTGCGATGCGGGTTTGATCGAGCCCGTTCGTTACCCGCTCGAAAATCCGTTGAGCAGCAGCCAGCGCCTTGTCGTTGAAGCCGACGGGGCGAGTCGGCGTCTGTCGCAGGTTCTGTAGGCCCGCGGCAGCATGGTTGATCACCAGATCCGTTCGACGGTCTACATTGACTGCAAACTGGCGGGGAAATGCCTCAGCTTCAAGGTAAGGAGGACTGCTCTTGCCTGCACCGGTGACACGCCATTCGATGGCGCTCTCGCCATCCTCTGCCAATGTCTCCTCGACCTGCAAAAGAAGTTCGAAATAATCACTCACTTGGGCGAGGAAATCCGTCACCGTTGGAGCGTCGGTGTCAGTTCCGCGCCCGGAGGCGCTAAGTCTTACCTTCTTACTCATCGCGATCCTCGCCGTTACCGGCTGGCGTCCAGAGGCGGCCCTCTCAACCAATAGTCAACCGTGCCGAACAACACCTTAACAGAACCATGCTGACTCAGACAAATAGGGTTTCGAGCCCCGCTGACCTGTGCCAGACTGGCGCTCGAAATCAAGGCGCCTCGTTTTGCGAGGTGATTCGACGAGAAGCTGGCGCCATCCCGCTGGGTTTCGACAGCGGCGGCGACCAGCCGTGACCGGGAGACACGCCATGGCCCAGACGACAGCAACCCGCCCCGTGCAGGACAACCCAACCCGTGCGCTCTACGAAAAACTCGAGGATCGGATCCTCCAACGCGATCAGGTTGGCGCCAGTGAGGCCTATTACGGCCTCGTCAAAGCAGGTCGACCGCTGCCGGAAATCGTCAACGAAGGGGTTCGCATTCACGCACCGTTGACGCACGTGCCCTATCACGAGCGCATCGATCAGGGCTTCATCAACTTCGTCAACAACGACCATTGCTTGCTCAGCGCCCGGGCGACGACCCATCTGAGCAAACTGCTGCCCAAGGAGATGGCGGGCCTGCCGATGGCGCAGACCATCTGGTACATGCCCACCGGCCTCGACATCTGGAATCAGAAGATCAACAAGGCGCCTGGGCACTACGCGCGCAGCGGCAAACCGCTCGAGGGACCGCCGGTGAAGCCCGTCGTGCACTGGCCCGACCAGACGGCCGAGCACATCGAGGGCACGATCGACGAAAAACTCGACCGCTGGCTCGACCTCGTGCATCGCGGCCATGTGCTCGACGCCTATCGGGTGTTCTTAGGGATCATGGAGGAGCCCAAGCATCGCAAACAGGCCTTGGCACAGCTCGTCTTCGCCGGGCTGATCGACTTGCAGGATCGGGTGTATCTCAACCGGTCGTACACGACGGGACACAAGTCGTTCCGCGCGCGCGCCACCGTCGAACTCGGCAACTTCGTCGGCTGGGACAACGCCCACCACGTACTTTATGCGGGCGCGCTCGACATCGGCGTGGGTCCCCGCTGGTATTCGACTTACGAGATGGCATGCAATTGCATCACGCACTATTTGGAACAGACCAAAATCTCGGCTATCCCCTATGGTGGCGCGACGACCAAAGAAGCCGAACTTCTGCGTAACACCACGCCGCTGACAAGAGAAGAGGCGGAGGCGTTCCTCGCTATCGTGCTCACTCGCAACGAACCCGAACCGCAGGAAGCGCTGAGCAAGTTGTTGCTCGCCGGCAAGGGCCCCCGGCAGATCCTGGACGTGCTGCAGGTCGGCAGCGCACAGATCCTGCTCGAGACCAACGACACGCTGAACTTTTCAATCCCGCAGCACTGCTACGAGTATCTGAACACGCTCGGCTGGTACTACGATAATTTCGAGCATCCGCAACGCCTGAAGCTGCTCTACGTGGCGACGTCTTATCTCAATCGCAACGCTTGGCACTCCCGCCAGACCAACGATTGCCAGGAGATCCGCGCCGAGCTGCCAGCGGGTGCCTCGTCCAAGAGCGCCCCGCAGATGCTCGAGCACGTCATCGCCACCATGATCGCGCTCGATGGGCCGCAATCCATCGCCTGGACACGGGCGTATCTGGCGGCAGGCGGTGATCCCCAACCTCTGGCGCAGCAGATTGCCATCTGCGCCAGCCGAATCGGCAATGATCCCCACAATCAGGAGCTGGGCCAGTTGCTGGTCGAGGACTATTTCAAGAACCGCAGCTTCGATCGCAATCGCCTGCTGCTGGCGGGAATCCAGCACACCGCCGTGCATCGCAAGTACGGCGACTTCCTCGAAGCGAGCCGCCGCTACGGTAAAGCCATGGGATTGGCCGAACTGCAGTAGGCAGGCTGCCGCGCGACTCGTATTTTGAAACGCCGTTGGCAGCTTCCTGCCAGCGGCGTAGTCGTGCGTGGCATCGCAGTCGTGGTCCACAGTTTTCCGCCGACGGATCACGCAAGGCCATACCGCTCCTGTACAGAATCAGCTTGGTGTTCCAGTCGCATAGGGAAGTGGCACTGCTGCCATTCCATCTTCCCGACAACGACGCGAGGGCACCATGGCGAATTTCACAACCCACATCGGGGTCGGCACACTGGTCAGTGGGGCGCTGGCGACGCTGACATTGGCGGCCGACATCGTTGCCCCCGAAAATCTCATCGCGGTGACGGTTGCGGGTGTGCTCGGCAGCATCTTGCCGGATATCGATTTGAAGGAGTCCAAGCCCAGTCGCGCGCTGTTCTCGGGATTGGCCGCGTTCTTTTCGTTCGCGACGCTGTTTTCCTTCGCCGACAACCTCTCGATCGCCGAGAATTGGCTATTGGCGCTCGCTGCGTTTCTCTTCGTGCGCTACGTCGCCCACGGTATGTTCCATCGCATGTCCTACCATCGCGGCATCTATCATTCACTGCTCGCCGCCGTCTTCTTTGCCCTTCTGACTGCCGTGATCTACAAATGGGTTCTGGGGCGACACGACGGTGTCGCGTGGCTCGCGGCGGCCTTCATGCTGGTCGGGTTCCTGGTCCACCTGACGCTCGACGAAATCTACAGCGTCGACGTCATGGATACGCGCATCAAGTCGTCGTTCGGCACGGCATTGAAGCCGATCGACTTCAAGCATCCCGGACATACCTCGGCGATGGCGGCCGCCACAGTGATGGCATTTCTACTCGCGCCCCCGATCAACACGTTCGTGGACGGGATGTCGCAACGCTCCCTCTGGTCGGGATTGCAGCAGAAAATGCTACCGAGTAAGGGGTGGTTCTGGGGACTGGCTGATGCCGGCAAACTGATGGAGCGCGTTTCGGGCGTCGCCAAGTCGGTCGCCGGTACATCCCCAATCTCGACAGGGTCGGTTGGTTCAGCAACCCCAACCGCGCCGAAGCCGTCGAAATAACCAAGCTGGGCGAATCACGAGTGTTCAGCCGACTTTGCGGTGCGTCGATTCCGAGTTGGCGGCGAGGCCCGCAAGATAGTTGCGGATGAGATCGCGAACCAGGATCGCCGCCGCGTCAGTCGTCACGCTGGCGAGTTTGTTGGCAGTCGCCAACGACGTGATCCCATGTACGCCCGCCCATAGAACACGCGCCGACCGCTGCAGGGCAACATGATCTTCAGGCGCGAACAGCGGCGCCATCGCCGTCTCGACCCGCGACATCAGCATCTCGAGTTTTTGCTGATACCAGGGTGGGGTGTCGGCACCGCTCGGCATGTAGTGCTCGAACAGCAAATTCCACAGCTTGGGCCGTTCACTCGTGAAGGCAAGATAACTCTCCGCTAGAGCCACGACTTTGTCTTCGGTGGCATCGACACGCATGGCTTCTTCGATGCGCTGGTCGAGGGCATCGAGCACACGCGCTTCGACATGCAACACGACATCGTCGAGGTTTTCGAACATGTTGTAAATCGTGCCGGGCGAGTAGCCGATGCGTCGCGCAATTTCACGGGCCGACAGGCCTGCGAGCCCATTCGCCACGATGATGGCCTGTGCCGCATCCAGAATCAGCTCGCGCAACTGATCGGGCGTATGCGTGGAACGGCGTCCCATGCGCTGTACTCTCACGAAGGTGATGACCAGCGTCCAGTAGTATGGCGTATGCCAGGGAACGGCAATGGGGAACCTGGGACCCGTTGGGTGACGGACCGCCGGGTTCATGCCTTGGGTTTGCCGCCCGGCCAGACGGGTGCGCCGGCCAGATCCGGCCATCCGATCGGGGCTTCGGCGGCGGCGCGATTGGCGGATAATGAGGCGTCAGCTCTCCACTTGGCGGCCACGAAGCGCCGGCCAGTGACGCCGGCGCCCGCGTCCGATGCCAGCCAGACCATGGGTGGCACCATCGCTGTCGGCGAAATGAGGTCGCCGCGCGCATAACCCGACTCGACGGGCACCATCGCTGTGTCGGCAGGACCGCCGGGCACAACCACATTGACGGTGATGCAGTAGGGTTCGAATTCTTGCGCGTGGCCCGCCGACATGGCCTCGAAGCCGGCCTTCACCGGTCCATAGGGGTGGAAACGGCCACGCAGCATCGTGAAGAAGCTCGTGGTGACGTTGATGATGCGGCCTGACTTGCGCGCCTTCATGCCGGAGACGGCCGCACGGGTCATGTACCAGCCGCCCGAAAGGTTGACGGCCACGAACTTGTCCCAGACCAGAGGAGTAATCTCCTCGATGCCGACGAGGTTGGTCATGTGATCTGGGCGCAGCACACCCATACCGAGCGCACCGTTGTTGATCAGAATATCGATCTGACCAAAGGCTCGTTCGCCCGCCGCTACCGCGCCCTCACAGGCGCCTGGATCGGAAATGTCCGTGCGGTGCGTCGCGAGACGAGCTTTGCCGCCGGTCGCGTCGATGGCGCGTGCGAGCGCGGCTAAGCCCGCCTCATCCACATCGGTCGCCACCACGCGCGCTCCAGCCGCGATCAATCCCGTGGTGATGGCGCGTCCGAGGCCCCCGGCGGCCCCCGTAATCAAAGCCGTTTTTCCGGCAAGAGACGGTGTCGACATGCTCTTCCCCTCCAGGGCAATTCGATCGGCAAGGAGGGTCAGCCTATCAGAGGGCAGGTAACATGGCAGCCCCGATGATCGGTCCGGCCGTGCCGCTCTGAATGATGACGGCGCCACTCTGTGTGTCGGGAAACTTTATGGCATCGCGCGCAAGTTCGAACCGTTCGGCCTTGCCTTTCCACATCCCGACGGTCGTCAAATCGCGAACGATATTGAAGTATTTCAGGGTTTTTCCGTGATTTTCGCCCGATCTCACCGGCACGTCGGCTTCTTTTTGGAGGACCGCCAGCCAGATCGTGGCACTGCGCGGGGTCGTGGCGCCCGAGTTTGCATCGCCCGTCTCGATCACCAATCGATCGCCGTCGATGCGCGTTGTTACGGGCACGCGACCAGCCGAGAAGCGCCCACTCGTCTCTGCAATGGCGCGGTCGATATCTGCCGCACTGCGGCCGACGACGTGGGTGATGCCGTTGACCACGATCTGCGGCGTGTAGATGCGGCCGTCACCGCGCTCTTTGGCGTAGGCGCGTTGGCGCGCCGTGAACTTGGGACTGGCGAACGTATCCTTCCAGCCCAGGTAGTCCCAATAGTCGACGGGCAAGGTCAACGCTACCACGTCATCGCGCTTGGCATACAGGCCCAGCAGCGCGTCGGCGGGTGGGCACGAATTGCAGCCCTGACTCGTATAGAGTTCAATGACCGCTTTGACGGATGTGGCAGGCGCTCGCCCATTCGGCTCCTGCGCCCCTGCGGCAACGTTCATAGCCGCACACCACCCTGCGACGCCACAGAGCCCAATCAAAACTTTTGCGACGATGGAGCCGGGCATGGGACGTGGAGAGCCGCGATTGATGACGCCTTGAAGGTCGTTTATCCGCCTGTGGGCGATCAATTGCCAGTCACGAGTGGGTGAGGGGCTGAATTCATATCGGAATTCATCCATGTCCCCATACCCCGGCAGTGGCATAACGCCGGCTGAAATCACCGGCTTGCCGATTGACGCGGGTGCGCGACACGTGTCGCACATCGGGCCGAAATTCCTATGCTTTCAGGACGCACTACCTTTCAGCCGGGGAATAAGGAGCGACCGCTTGGATTGAACGATTTATGTTGCGCGACTAGAGTGCGCACCTCTCAGCTGCTGGAGACCACCCGATGTTGATGTCCGCTGCGAACTACCGCGACAGCCTGCGCCGTTATCGGCCGCGGGTGTTCGTCGATGGGCGCCGGATCGACTGTGTCGCGGACGCGCCGGAGTTGGCGCCGGGCATCCGGGCCACGGGCGTATCCTACGATTTTGCGCTCGAGCCGGAATACACGCCGCTGATGACGGCGCGGCAGGGGACGTCCGGCAAGACCGTCAACCGGATGTTGCACATCAATGAGACTTCGCAGGACCTGTTGTTCAAGCTCGAGGCGGTGCGCCTGATGTGTCGCGAGTCGGGGTGCGCGCAGCGCTACCTCGCGCACGATGGCCTCAACGCGGCCTATCAGGCGACGAAGCGCATCGATGCCAACGGCGGCGTGGGCTATCACGACCGCTTGCTCGCTTATATGCACAAGGTGCAGGACGAAGACCTGTCGCTCGGCATCGCCATGACGGACGCCAAGGGGGACCGCTCCAAACGGCCCGGCGCGCAGACGAACCGCGATGTCTACGTGCACATCGCCGAGCGGCGGCTGGACGGGATCGTCATTCGGGGTACCAAGGCGATCGTGACGGGCGCGCCCTACATGCACGAATTTCTCGTGATGCCCTGTCGCACGATGACGCCGGAGGATGCCGCATTCGCCGTGTGCTGCGCCGTGCCCGTCGATGCGCCGGGCATCACGATCATTGCTCGGCCCGCCGGCCGGCCCGGAGAAGCGGCGGCGAAGTATGCGGCGAAATACGGCCAATCGACCGGTGTCGTGCAGTTCGACGACGTGTTCGTGCCGTGGGATCGTGTGTTCGCGGACGGCCAGACCGAGGAAGCCGGTTTCCTGACCACCAGCTATGCCACGCACCATCGCCATTCCTGTATCGGCGCGCGCGCAGGCTTCGGCGATCTGCTGATCGGCGCCGGCGCGCTGATGATCGAGGCCAATGGTCTCGATCCCGACAGCCACGGCCATATCCGCGATGCGATGGTCGATCTCATCAAGATCGTCGAAGGGTTTTTCGCCTGCGGCGTGGCGGCGTCCGTCTATGCGTTGAAAGACCCCGGCGGCTCGGTGATGCCTGACACCGTGTTCTCCAACGTGGGAAAACTTCTGCTGGCGACCCAGATTTACGACATGCATCGGCTTGCGCATTACGTCTCGGGGGGGCTCATCGTGGCGCTGCCGGGACCCGACGAGGACCACAATCCCGAGACGGCGGCCTCGCTGTCGGCTGTGCTCGCGGGACGACCAGATATCCCCGCATCGGCGCGTCTGGAAGTTGCGCGCCTGATGGAGGATCTGACGGCCACGCACACGGGTGGGTGGATGTCGCTCATTTCCTTGCACGGCGGCGGCAGCCCCGAGGCCATGAAGCGCGAAATCTGGCGCAATTACCCCGTCGGAGAGAAGGCGGAGCTCGTCGAGAAACTACTGGATCGAGGTGTGCTCGACGAGGGTCGGCGCGTGTCGAAGCAGCCGGGACGCTGTTGCGCCACAGGGTGTGAGGTCCCTGCGATCGGGACGCTCGGTGTGCCCGAGCCGTTCGGTACGATGACGGCGTTGCCGCTGTCACCGCTGCCTGAACCGGCAAAGTAGACTTGGCCCAGGTGCGGGCACGCGACACGGGACCACGGTATGACGACCCAGGATGAATTCCCCTTCGGCCAGTCGGAGGCCGAAGAACCCGCGACGCGAACGGCGCCGCTGCCCGTTGCCCCGCTCGATGATCGCCAGCGTCTGGCCTGTCTGCGGCTGATCCGGTCGGAAAACGTCGGCCCGGTCGGTATTATGGCGCAAACGCCATTAGAAGTGAATCCCTCTGTCCCCTAAATTTAGGGGATGCCACACGCAAAGATCGCCACAACGCAAGCCTCGTTCACATTGCTTCAGCTCCACGCCGAGTTGGGCGGCAAAATTATCGACAACAAGAGGGATGCCAAACGGCTTGCCGACAGCATGCGGCACGTCGAGGCCGTGTTGAAGATGCTCGATCCTGAGTTCAGCGCCCGAGGCATTTCCGTTCGCCGACGCAAGCCAAACCGCCACTTCAAGCGGGGCACCATATTCCGGGCGGTCCTGGAAATTCTCAAGACCGCCGACGAACCGCTGACCACGAGCGAGATCGTGCGACGGTTGTTCTCGGCCAAAGGCGTCACCGATCCATCACCAGATGACACGCGCGTGCTGTTTGGCGGCGTCCAAGCGTCGCTTCGCAATCATCGGGGCGGGTCGGTCGTCGCCCATACGAACGGGCGGGCTGTAAAATGGAGCTTGCAGGAATAGGAGATGTGGACCGCGCCATTCTAGCTCTTGTGGGCGATCATTTTAACCGGCGGCGATCCCCCAAGCTCACTGAGAAGGCGCAAAAAGTCATCAATCCTGCCAGTTTTAGCGAAATGCTGCGCCTGCATGACAAGACTCAACTTTTTAGCAAGAAGGGCAAGCTGTTGCTCTTCGTTTCGAATCCTCTTGCCATCCGTCTCGACTTCAATGCTCTCGGCTTCCGCCATAAGTTTGCGGATCTCTGCCACCTTGTGTTCGTTCTCTATGCCGGGCTTACTCAGCAACTCTTTCAACGCCTTGACGCTGGATTCTAACACCCCCTTGGCT
>JANOHP010000003.1:0-30555 GCA_031406575.1 Hyphomicrobiales bacterium | reverse complement strand
CCGTGCTCATCAGGTTCGCCGTCAGCAGGAAGAACGGCACGGCCAGCAGGATGAAGGAATTGTAGGCGTTGAACGTCTCCTGCGCGAGCATCATCATCGACAGCCGGGGCTCGATGAGCAGGATCGGCAGACAGGCGAGGCCCAGGGAGAAGGCGACGGGCACGCGCAGGATCAGCAGCGCGCCGAACGTGCCGAACAGCGCCATCGCGGCTTGCGCCGTCGTCAGAACATTACCGCTCATTTCACGTCTTTCCCCCGAGCACGATGCGCGCTTCCTCGACGATCTGCTCGCCGGCAAATGCAATCCACGAGACGCCCGCCACCGGCCAAGCGATGTGGATCAACCACAGCGGCAGCTCGGCCAGCTCCGATGTGCGGTGCCAGGCAAAGCGCGTGAACTCGATGCCCGCCCACACGAACACCATCGCCAGCGCCAGGATCCCGAGGCGCGCGACAATGCGCACCGCAGCCTCCAGCCGTGGAGACAGTTCGGGCCACACGTCCACCTCGAAATGCTGGGCTTCTTTCACGCCCAACATGGCGCCTATCATGATCGTCCACACGAACAGGAAGCGCGCCATCTCCTCGGTCCAGATGTAGGAGGGGATCAGGGCCGTGTAGCGCGAGATGATCTGCAGTGTGACGGGGAAAACGAGAATTCCCACGCACGCGACAAGCAGGATTTCGAGCAGCTTGGCGTAGGCGGATGTGACCCGCCGCCAGGCGTTCAGTGGCCGTTCTGCACGGTCCATCATCGTCGTCATCCCCATGCAGCCAATAAGAGGCCGTGGCCGAACGTGCCGGCCACGGCCGCGACGTGCCGTCCGCGCGCGGACTAGATCGCGTTGATCTGCGCGAAGATGTCTTCGGCGCCGATTTCCTTGGCGTAGGCGGCCATGACGGGATCGACGAGTTTCTTCATGGCGTCACGCTCTTCGAACGGCACGCGCTTCAACTTGCCGGATTTCTCCAGAGCGTCGAGCTTGACGACTTCCTCGCTCGACTCGAGCTGACGGCCGAAATCGCCCGCTTCCTTGCCCGCTTTGGCGATGGCGTCCTGCAATTCCTTCGGCAACCCTTTGAGCGTTTTGACGGAGAAGCAGATCGGCCGGATCGACACGGCGTGCTGGGTCAAGCACAGATGCGGCGCGACTTCGTAGAACTTCATCGCCTCGACGCCGGCGGCTTCGTTCTCGCCGGCGGCGATGACGCCGTTCTGGATGGCGTTGTAGACTTCGTTGTAGGCAATCACCGTCGGGCTCATGCCGGCGGCAGAGAACGTTCTCGACCAGATCGGCGCCCCTTGCACGCGCACCTTGAGACCCTTGATGTCGGCCAAATTGCGCAGCGGCTTGTTGGCGAAGATGTTGCGAATGCCGCCGCCCGCATAACCGATGAGAACGACCTCGGCTTTGCTGGCGACCTCTTCGGCGATCGGCTTCAGGATGTTCTGCTCGACCACCTTGTTCATGTGCTCGATGCCCTTGAACACGAACGGAGCGTCGATGAAGGGCGCGGCCTTGGCGAACGTCGACATGTGCGCGGGCGAAACGATGCCGTAGTCCACGGCTTTACCCTGCGACATGTATTCGAAATACTGCTTCTCGAGCCCGAGCGCGGAGTTCTTGTGCAACGTGAAGTTGACGGGCTTGCCATAGTACTTCTTCACCAGCTCCTCGAAGCGCAGCAACGCCTTCGTGAAGGCGTGGTCGTCGTTGAACTGCACAGCCCCGTTCAAGGAGATGGCCGCCTGGGCGCGCAGGATCGTCGGCATGCCGAGCGTGCCGGCGACAGCCGTCGTGCCAAGTCCGGCGAGTACGGTGCGACGTTTCATGAGCTTACCTCCCTGGAAGACTGATCCACGTGGCCGATCTGCCGTATCCTCGACACTGGCGCCACCTTGAATGAGACCGTAAGGGCCCCGGGGCGAGCTGTGAAGGGGATTGAAGGGGGTGGAGGCGGTTGCACCGGGGAGGAGCCGATGCGGTAACCCGACGGGCCGCGCTGGGTGATCGGCTCTCCGCGTCCGTCTGCGGATCAACCACGATCGGGGAGTGTCTGATTGCGAGGTGCAGCGCGCGCCGCTCGCGTTGCCGCAGCACCCCAACCATCACCCCGGCAGCTCGACAACGACGGACAGCCCGCCGCCAGGGGCGCGGCCCAGGACAATCGTCCCGCCATAAGCCTCGATGATCTTGGCGACGATGGAAAGACCAAGACCGCTGCCGTCTGTCGACTCGTCGAGCCGCCGCCCGCGCAACAGAATCGCACCTTCGGCGCCCTGTGGAACGCCGGGCCCATCGTCTTCGACGCTCAACGTCAGTCGCGATCCAACTCGAAAGGCGCGCAGTACGACATGCGCCGATGCCCACTTGGCGGCATTGTCCGCCAAGTTGCCAACCAACTCGAGCAGGTCGTTTTCGTCGCCCCGGAAGACCGCCTCGTCCGTCGCCTCCACGGTCCATATTAGGGCTCGATGCGTCGAGATCCGACTCGAGGCCGCCACGATTTGGGTCAGAACCGGCCGCACAGGGATAGGATTTTGTCCAACGGTCGATGCGCCGACAGTGCGGGCACGGGCCAGCTCACGGCGAACGTGCGCCCCCATGATGTTGATTTGCGTATCGATCTCGGCCGCGCTTTGCGATCGACCGTCGCGTGACAGATCCCGTGACACCGTCGCCAATACAGCCAGTGGGGTTTTGAACCCGTGCGCGAGATCTGCGGCCCGCTCGCGCGCCTGCGCATTGGCCTTCCGCTCCCGATCGAGCAGGGCATTCATATCGGCGATCAACGGCTCGACTTCCGAAGGAAAGACGCCTGCAACATGATCCGCAGATCCGTTGTGCACCCGTTGCAGAGCGGTCCGAAGACGAGCCAACGGACGCAGTCCTACTTCGACTTGAACGAACAGCGCCGCCAGCAGCGCGACCCCCAGAACCCCGAGCGACATATTGAGGACACTGCGAAAATCCGCACTCGCCGTGTCCAATGCGCGCCGGTCGGCGGCCACCGTCAGGCGAAGCGGGATCGGGGTGGGATCGGGCCCGACTGTCAATCCCCGCTCGAGGGCGAGCAGGGTCGTGTTGTTCGGTCCTGTGATGGTGTGGCGATGCGGCGAGCCGTCCGTCAAGGCATCAGGTGGCAGGGTCAATACCGTTTCCCACAAGGACCGAGAGCGCTGCTTCGTGCCGTCCGGAAACTCGAGTTGCCAATAAAGGCCCCCATTCGGGGCGAAGAAACGGGGATCCGCCGGCGCCGTCGCCAGGCCCGGTCGCCCGTCGGCATCGATCTGGATCGCGGCGATGATCTGGTTTTGATGATTGCCGAGTTCCGCAAACTCGCGCTCCTCGACGTGCTTCGTGAACAATCGCGACAGCACCGCACCGGACACGGACAGGGCGACGACGATTGCCAGTGTTGCAGCAATGAGCAGGCGAAGGCGAAGGGAGCGGGTCGACACCTTTTCACTCACCTCCGACGAGATAGCCTTTGCCGCGCTTCGTGCGAATGAAGCCGACCCCGACTTTCTTCCGCAGCCGCGCGATCAGAACCTCGACGGCGTTGCTGTCGTGCGGAAAATCCTGACCGTAAACATGCTCGGTCAATTCGCCTTGGCTGACGGCGCGTCCCTGATGGTGCATCAGATACCCGAGGCCGCGAAATTCGAGTTGTGTCAGGCCGACCACCCGACCATCCAAAATTGCGTCCTGCTGCTTGGTATCGAGGGCGACGTTGTCGATCGTCAGAATCGCTGCGGCATTACCCGAAGCGCGACGAATGACCGACCGCAGCCGCGCCAGTAATTCTTCCATGTGGAACGGCTTGGCGAGATAGTCGTCGGCGCCGGCATCGATGCCATCGACCTTGTCGCGCCAACTGTCACGCGCCGTGAGGACCAGCACGGGCATTTTTCGCCCGGCGTCCCGCCAGCGCCGCAATACGGTGAGACCGTCGAGCTTGGGCAGACCCAGATCCAGGATGACGGCATCGTAGTCTTCCGTGTCGCCGAGGTACCAAGCTTCTTCCCCATCGAACGCCAAATCCATGACGTAGCCGGCTTCGGTCAAAGCCAATTGAAGGTCGGTCGCGATCTTGCGCTCGTCTTCGACGATGAGGACTCGCATGGCGTCACTCGATCTTGAGGATGTCGAGGGTGGCGGCGTCGACATAGATCTCTCGTAACCGACCCCGCGCGGCTATAATTTTGAATTCATATATGAATTTTGCGCCGCGCCGCTTGATCTCGACACCAACCACCTGCCCAGGCACCGCTTTCTCGGCAGCTGCCTGAATGTCTGCCAAGGGTCGAATTTCTTTACGCCTGAGCGCTTCGAGAACTTGATCCTGTTGCATGTCCGGCTCGGAAGATCGAGCCCGGCGGCGCTTGTCCTCCCGATCGTCGGAAGCAGCTGGCGGAGCAAAGGGAGCCAGGCACAGAACGGCTGTGAAAAAAATTGCAACGATGCGTCTCTTGTCCATCGGATGTCCGCCAGCGCCAACACCTGAAAATAGCCTGCGCCACCTGACCGAAACCTTACAGGCTCAGCCAGGATGTCGTCAGCCTCGGTTGTGCATGGTGTCGGCGTGCCGCATGCAGCGGACACGCTCAACCGAGGAAATCAAGATGTACAAGCTCTTAGCCCTATCAGTTTTTGGCCTGACCGTCGCCATTTCAGGGGCTGCCTTGGCCCATAGCGGTCAGGGAGAGCGCCGCCATCACAACGAGCGCGGCGAGCATAGCCGCTCGCACGACGAGCGTTCCGAGCATTCGAGCCGCGAGGGAAAACGCCGCCATCATGACGAGCGTGGCGAACATGGCTCGCGTCATCGCGATCATCACGAAGGTGATGACCACAAGAATCGCAGCGCGAAAGACACCGGCAAGCGCTCCTGAACATTCGGCGCGATGTCGCCCGACCGACATGGGTCGGGCGACTTGGCCTGTCAGGTATCAACCCGGTCTAAACTGTCAGCACTCAGCCCGGTTTGAACCCAGTTTGTACGACCCCAACCCACCCCCACTTCCCCCAATCCCCCACACCCGCTACGGTCCCGGCTCACCTGTTCCACCCCCATCCCGCCGCGAGATCCTGCCCATGTCGAAGCTGAATTCCGAAATCAACACGGCGTCGGAAGAATTCCACGCGAACCGGGCAGCGATGCGCGCGGTGGTGGCAGATTTGCAGGAGAAGCGGGCGGTGGCGGCCGTCGGCGGGCCGGAGAAGTTGCGCGAGCGGCATCTGGCGCGAGGCAAGCTGCTGCCGCGGGACCGGGTACTCGGGCTGATCGATCCGGGGTCGCCGTTTCTCGAGCTGTCGCAGCTCGCCGCCTTCGACATGTATGGCGACGACATCCACGGCGCGGGCGTGATCACCGGCGTGGGGCGCGTATCGGGGCGCGAGTGCGTGATCGTGTGCAACGACGCGACGATCAAAGGCGGCACCTATTACCCGCTGACCGTCAAGAAGCACCTGCGCGCCCAGGAAATCGCGGCGGAAAACCGGCTGCCGTGCATCTATCTGGTCGACTCCGGTGGCGCCAACCTGCCGCACTGGACGGAGGTGTTCCCCGATCGCGAGCATTTCGGGCGCATTTTCTACAATCAGGCGCGCATGTCGGCGGCCGGCATCCCGCAAATCGCCGTGGTCATGGGCTCGTGCACGGCGGGCGGAGCTTACGTGCCCGCGATGTCAGACGAGACCATCATCGTGCGCCGGCAGGGGACGATCTTTCTGGGTGGCCCGCCGCTGGTGAAGGCTGCCACCGGCGAGACCGTGTCGGCCGAAGACCTGGGCGGCGCCGACGTGCACACGCGGCTGTCGGGCGTTGCCGACCACTATGCGCTGAATGACGAGCATGCACTGGAGATCGCGCGCTCGATCGTGGCCGGGCTAACCGAACCACGCCGCGCCGACATCCTCATGCGCACGCCGCGCGCGCCCGCATTCGATCCCGCCGAACTGGACGGCGTTGTGCCGGCGTCACTCACGACCCAATACGACACCCGCGAGATCATCGCGCGGCTGGTCGATGGGTCCGAATTCCACGAGTTCAAGCGCAATTTCGGCACGACGCTGGTGACGGGCTTTGCCCATATCGAGGGGCTGCCGGTGGCGATCCTGGCCAACAACGGCATTCTCTACTCGGAGACGGCGCAGAAGGCCGCGCACTTCATCGAGCTGGCCTGTCAGCGCCGCATTCCGCTGCTGTTCCTGCAGAACATCACGGGCTTCATGGTCGGGCGCGAGTCGGAAGCGGGCGGCATCGCCCGTCACGGCGCCAAGATGGTCATGGCGGTCGCCTGCGCCAACGTGCCCAAGGTGACGGTGATCGTCGGTGGTAGCTATGGCGCGGGCAACTACGCCATGTGCGGGCGCTCCTACGGGCCGCGCTTTCTGTTCACGTGGCCCAACGCGCGCTGCTCGGTGATGGGCGGCGTACAGGCGGCAAGCGTGCTGGCGACCGTGCGGCGCGACAATATCGAAGCGGAGGGCAAAACCTGGAGCGCCGAGGACGAGGCGAAGTTCAAGCAGCCCGTGCTCGAGGCCTACGATCGGGAAGGCCACCCCTATTACGGGACTGCCCGAATTTGGGACGATGGCATCATTACGCCCGCCGAAACACGCCGCGTGCTGGGCTTGGCCTTCTCCGCTGCCCTGAATGCGCCCATCGAGGACACCAAGTTCGGCGTCTTCCGGATGTAACCCGAGCCTTTTGGGTCCGGTTGGCAGTGCGGCGCTGCCTGCGCCACTGTTTCGCGGGCTCCTGTCATCGCGAACCCGATGCGATCGTGCTAATGAGCTGGTCTTGGGTTGGTACGACGAGTCGCCTCCGCAGAGCCGGCATTCGAAGACCGGTTGACGGCGTCGCAGACAAAGAGACCGCAAACTTGCAGAAAATCCTGGCGGCCGCCGATGCGGCACACGCTCGTGTTGGCGCTGGTCATCGCCAATCATTGAAGGATGAAGCGCGCCTGCTCGCGCGGCACTGCGCGCAGTTTCGCACCCCATCGACCCGCCATGCCATGACCCAAATCGTGACGACGGCCGTGCCGTTCGTGGCGTTGGTGCTCACGATGATCTGGCTCGCCGATATCGCTCCCTGGCTGACGTTGCTGTTGGGCATTCCCTTGGGCGGCCTCGTCGTGCGGTTTTTCATCATTCAGCACGACTGCGGGCACGGCTCGTTTTTTCCCTCGCGCCGCGCCAACGACATCGTCGGGCGCGTGGTGAGTGTGCTGACGCTGACGCCCTACAGCCTCTGGCGGCGCGTGCACGCCCTGCATCATGCGGGCTCGGGCAACCTCGATCGTCGCGGGGCCGGCGATATCGAAACGCTGACGGTGCGCGAGTATTTGAGCCTACCCTGGCGCAGGCGGGTTTTCTACCGTGTGTATCGCAATCCCGTGTTCCTGTTCTTTCTCGCCGTGCCCGCATTCTTCGTGATCGTCCAGCGCTTGCCGTGGGGTCATCCCCTGCCCGCGCGCGAGGTCTGGAAGAGCGTTTTGGGGCTCGATGTCGCACTGCTCGCTGTTTACGGGCTATTGGTCGTTCTGATCGGCCTGAAGATTTTGCTCCTGATCGCGTTGCCCGCCGTGTTGTGCGCTTCCGTGATCGGCGGATGGCTGTTTTTCGTGCAGCATCAGTTCGAGGAAACGGCATGGGACGAGGGTGATGCCTGGGATTTCCAGATGTCCGCCATTCACGGCAGCTCGCATTACGAACTCCCTGGGGTCCTCAACTGGTTTACAGGCAATATCGGCTTGCACCACCTGCATCACCTCAACAGCATGGTTCCCAATTACCGGCTGCAGGAGTGCCTGAGTACCATTCCGACGGACATTCCGGTGACCAAGCTGGCGCTGCTCGAGAGTTTCAAGTGCGCACGGCTCGCCCTGTGGGACGAGACCGGGCGGCGGCTCATTCGCTTCAGCGACCTCCCCAAGGGCCAGCCTGTGTGATCTGTTATCATCTGACTGATACCATTTGACGTCTCGGCGCCTACCCCCGATTTTGGCTGCGGGAGCGAATGGCGGCCAGTGCTGCGGCGCGCCTTCGAGCATCGCTGGCGGGGCGTCTGGTCGTGTTTCGCAAATCGAGTGGCATGGTCACTGCTGTCATCTGCGTGCTGTCTGCGCCATGCGCCTCAGCGTCAGAAGACGAGGATGACGTCGACGATGCCGGGGGACTGTCATCGAGTCAGCGATTCTCGCTTCTTCAATCGTTCTACCCCACCCAGGAACTCTATGGCGGCGCGGATGCAAGCGTTCATGCCTGGTCGATTTACACCGGCACGACGGTCGCCCCCTTCGGGACCATTCGCGCCAATGGCTTGCGCTTTCGCAGCGCCGCGGGCTATGGCGCTTACCGCTACTCGAGCCCCCGCTGGGATGGTGCGAGACGCTATCGCGTACCGTTCCAAGGGCAGCAAGCGACGGCCGATGTTCTGATTGGCTGGCAGCAGGCCTTCGGTCCTTGGATCCTCAAAGGTTTTGCCGGCAGCACGCTGGAGAATCACGCGATCACGCCGATCGACGAGGAAAACCGCGTGCAAGGCGGGCGGCTCGGGGTCAAGGTGGCGCTCGAGACGTGGCTCAGCTTAGGGGATTGGGCCTTCGTGCAGACGGACCTCGCCTGGTCGACGCCGTTTGCCGCACACACCGCACGGGTCCGGGCAGGATATCGGCTCCATCCGGTCTGGTCGGTCGGGCTGGAAGGTGCTGTCGTCGGGAACGCGAATTACCAATCAGCCCGCACAGGTGTGTTCGTGCGCGTGGAGTCCAACATCGGCGAGGTGTCCATCTCAGGCGGGCTTTCGAGCGATTTGGACTCCAACATCAACCCCTACGGCGCCATTTCCCTATTATGGCGATTTTGATGAGGACGTGCTGGTTCTGGACATATTTCAGACCCTCCAATGCATCAGCAATCGAATAAGCCGAGAGTTCTAGGTGCGACATGCCGCCGCGCATGCTACCCTGAACGAATCGAGAGGCGATCCAATCGCCCGATCCGACCTCCGTCAGCCCAGGAGCAGCGCCATGAAATCTATCCTCGTTCCCATCGATCAGAGCGACTCGACACGATCCGTCCTGGCCTGCGCCAGCCTGCTGGCAAAGCGCGTCGATGGCATGCTCGAAGGAGTCGCCCTGCGCCCGATTCATGTGGAGATCGTGGCCCCCGATCCGATCGTCGCCGTGACGTTCCCCCCCGCGGATTGGAACGATACCGAATTCGTGGCGAAGGCCAGACGCGCCTTTGAGGAGTACTGCGCAGCACCCGGCAGCCCGCGCTTTCGCTGGAAGGCCGGACCCTCGATGGATGATGCCGGGCTGGGCAGCCTCGCGCGTGTCTATGACCTCACCGTCATCGGCCGACCGCTCAACTCGGGCGCGGGTCCGCGCATGACGACGTTCGAGAGCGCCTTGTTCGATAGCGGCCAGCCCGTTCTCGTGACGCCGCCGGAAGCGCCGACCGTGCTCGGTGAAAACATCCTGGTCTCGTGGAACTGCTCGACCGAGCAGGCGAGCGCGACATCGTTCGCCATGCCTATTCTGCGCCAGGCCAAAGCAGTTACAATCCTGACGATCGAAGGCTTGACCGTGCCGGGTCCAAGCGGCGCACAGGCCCGCGATTGGCTGGCTGCCAATGGCATCGAGGCGCGTGAAGTCTCGATGGGCAACGGCGGCAAGAAGCCCGGTGAGGTTCTGCTGACGGAGGCCAAAAAACTCGGCTGTGACTTGATCGTGAAAGGCGCTTACACCCAGAGCCGCTTGCGTCAGATGATTTTCGGAGGTGCGACGAGCCATCTATTGGCGTACAGCACGATTCCGATGTTTATGGCGCGCTGAAGCCGGGTAGCGCGCCTGCACTACAGTGCGGCCTTCAAGTCGCTGTGGAGGTCGCGCCGGCGCTGACGCGTTCGTGCCTGAGGCTCGGCACCAGCCAGAACGCGGCCATGCCGAGCGTCGATCCCAAAATACCCAGCAGGAACGACGCGGTGTAAGCGCCCGTCGACTGTTGCAGCAGACCCGACACGAACGATCCCGTGGCTTGCCCCAGCCCCATGGCAATCGACAGCGTGCCGAAAATGCCGCCGACGGCGCCGCCGCGAAACAGCTTCGACAACAGCGCCACGATGATCGGTCCGCGCGCGCCCTGCATCAATCCGAAAAACAGCACGAATCCATAAATCAGAACGAGGCTCGGCCAAACCGCGATGAGCAGCAGGGACAGTGCGCCGATGATCGAAAAAAGATAAGAGACGGTGACAGTCGGCAGCCGCCCGAACCGGTCGGAGGCTTGGCCGACGGAAATAATGCCGATCACCGACAACGCCCCGGTCATGCCGAAGGCGCTGGCAGCCAGCAACGGATTGAACCCACTCTCGATGAGGTAGGCGACGGATTGGGGCAATACGCTGTACGCCGCCACCGATGTCCAAAAATAGGCCCACGCCAGCCCCCAGAATGCGCTCGTGCGCAACGCTGCGCTGATCGGCCAGGGGCCTACGGTACTGGCGGCCGACAGCGCGCGCGCGTTCCTCCAGTCCTGCGATCCGCGCGTGATGCGACCCAGCGGCAACAGCATCACGACGGGCACCAAGACCAGGACGCAAAGTCCCAAAATTCGGTGCGATGTGCGCCACCCCCAGATGTCGACCAGGATCTGGGTCAGGGGCGGCACGAGGAGCATGCCTGCGCCAACGGCAGCATAGGGAAGAGATACGATCGAGCCCATACGCTGCGTGAACCAACGGGCGAGAATGCTCGACGCGACGATCATGCCGAGAGCAGCAGAGCCCACGCCGCCGCACACGCCGACCGTGAGGTAGTATTCCCACGGCGCGTTGACGGAGCCTGCCAGCATGTAGCCAGTGCCCAAAATGATGAGCCCGGTGACGTAGGTGACGCGCACGCCGACGCGATCGATGAGCTGCCCGACGAATGGCGCCGAAGCCGCATAGCTGAGAGCGAAGATGGCGTAGGTGGCGGTCATCTCGGCCCGCGTGGCGGCGAGCCCCTGCTGCACCGGCAGGAGATAGACCGCAAACGTTTCCGTGACGCCCCGCCCGACCGTGTTCATAACGAACGCGAGCCCGACGATGAGAGCCAAGAACGTCGTCGTCGGCGGTCGCTCGGGCGCGATCAACGCTGCTACTCCGCGTGCACGGTTGCGAAGTCGTGCGCGGGCACGCGCTCGGTGACCAGGCTGTTGACGACGACCGACCAGTCGGGAACACCCAGCGCCATGCCGGAGACCAGAATTTCATCGTCCGGGATGTCCAGGACGCGGTGCACGGTGGGGCCGTAATAGACCCAGGCAGCTTGCGGGCAGGTCTCGAGATCATAGCCCCGTGCCAGGATCATGACGTTCTGCATGACCATGCCCAAATCCAGCCACGAGCCGTAGAGAAAGCGGCGGTCCATCGTGAAGAACAGACCGACCGGGGCACCGAAGAACGTGTAATTGGCGAGTGACTGGCGTTTGCGACCCTCCAAGTCGTTGCGCGCGATGCCGGCAAGTCCGTAGAGGTCGAAGCCGACCTTGCGCCGCCGCGACAGCCAGGGTTCGGGCAACAGATCAGGGCTGTACTGGTATTCATGCGATTGCGGCTCGGTCTCGGCGACGGCTGTCACTTCGCGCGACAAACGCTCGCGGGCCGCGCCGATGGCGATGTGCACGCGCCACGGTTGCGTGTTGGTGCCGGAGGGCGCACGCGCAGCCTCGTCGAGAATGCGCATGACGAGGGCGAGCGGCACGGGATCGGGCTTGAAGCCGCGCACGGATTTGCGCTCGACCACCGCCGAGCGGACATCGAGCGTCGGCTGCGCAATCTCAGTCATGGGGTGGACTCCGGGAGGGCCGAACGGGTTATGGTCTCCTACAGGTCCAGAGTGCGCTGATGCAAGCGGGCGGATCGCATTCGTCCCCCCGGCCCGCACCTGTCCTGCGCGATTACTTGTAGAGTTCCTGCGTTTCGGTGCGCTCGCGCGCGACGCGCTTGGTCATGGTTGCGGCGTCCTCGGGCAGGTCCTTCAAGCCGACCTTGGCCATCTGTTCCCTGATCGCGGGATCGGCACCGATCTCGGCCAGCGCTTTCGTCCAGGCAGCGACGATGTGCGCGGGCAGCTTCGGTGGGCCGGAGAAGCCTACCCAGAACGGCACGTTGAGCGAGGGATAGCCCCCTTCCTTGCCTGTGGGGACGTCGGGAAGGTTGGGCCAGCGCTCGTGCGAGGCGACGGCAATCATGCGGATTTTACCCGCTTGCAGGGCTGCGACGGCGCCCGGATAGGTACCCAGTCCGAGCATGACGTGTCCGCCCGAGGCCAGCGTCACCGCTTCCGAGCCGCCTTTAGTGACGACGGCGGGCGTCAGCTTCACGTCGACGCCGATATCCTTGCAGAATTGCCGGAACGCCATATCGAGCCCGCTCGCGCCACCGATTGAGGTCCACGTGAATGCGCCGGGATCGGCTTTGATCGCTTCGCCTACGTCTCTGAGGGTCTGGTGCGGACTGGTCGCCGGTACGAACAATTTTATCGGCGTATAGGCAGAAACGCCGAGGAAGGTGCGGTCATTGACCTGGAAGGGCAGCGTTTTGACGACGGTATCGAGCATCGACGATTGCGGCATGCCGTCGACGAGGATGGTCGAGCCGTCGGGCTTGGACAGCATCATGTCACTGACGGCAGGCACCGTGTTGCCGCCGGGTTTGTTGACGACGCGCACCGGCACGCCCCATTTGACCTCGAGCGCCTGCGCCACGATGCGGCCTCCCGTATCGGTCGAAGCTCCCGGTGCGAACGGCACCAGAAGATCGATCGGTTTGGTCGGGTATTGTTGCGCATTCGCGCTGCCCGAAATGCCAAACAGCACAGCAGCTGCGACGAGTGCCGCGGCGGTTTTCAAAGAGTGCATCATCGATGGTCTCCTCCCGTGTTCGTTCCCGAAGCGATTACACCTCGTTGGTACTTGCTGTGATCAACTTTTTTACCGCGCTCGAGCGGCGGCGCACACGCACAGTCGTGACGAGCACAGCGATAGAGGCCGCCAGCAGCACCGCGGTGATCGGTCGGCCGATGACATCGAGAGGTGATGCGGCAATCGAGATCGACTGGCGCAGTGAATGCTCGAACAAGGGCCCGAGCAGAAATCCCAGCACGAGCGGCGCCAGCGGCAGTTCCAGGCGGCGCATGAGATAGCGGATGATACCGAACCCGATGGCTACCCAGACGTCGAACATCGTGTTGCGCGGCGAATAGGCGCCGATGAGGCAGATCGCCAGCACGAACGGCCCCAGGATGCTGTAGGGGATTTGCGCAATACGCGCCCACAGGCCGACGAGCGGCAGGCTGAGTACCAGCAGCGCCGTGTTGGCGATCAGCATGCTGCCGATCACGGTCCAGGTGAGCAGTGGCTGGTTCTGAAAGAGCATCGGTCCCGGCGTCAGGCCGTTGATCAGCAGAGTGCCGAACAGCACGGCGAGTGCGGGACTCGTCGGGATTCCCAAGGACAGCAGCGGAATGAAACCGGCCATCGCGGTGGCATTGTTGGCGGCCTCCGGTGCCGCCACCCCCTCGATGGCGCCCTGGCCGAATTGCTCTGGCGTTTTCGAAATCCGCTGTTCGACGTCGTAGGCGAGATAGGCGGTCAACGCCGGCAACATGCCCGGCAGAAGCCCCAGCACGAACCCCAGCACCGTGCCGCGAACGGAGGCTGCCAGCCCGCGTGCCAGTTGCGCCCCGCGCGGGATCATCGTCAGCCATGATCCCAGTGGTCCTATGTGGATGTTTTTGACGCCCTGCTGCAGGCTCGTCAGCACTTCGGCGATACCGAAAAGACCGACCAAAACGGGCACCACATCGAAGCCTTTCATCAGCTCGATGGTGCCGAGGTTGAGACGTTGCGTGCCGGTCAGCGGGTCCGTACCGATGGAGGCGAGCCACATGCCCGCGATGCCCAGCGCCACACCGCTGATCAGCGAGGGGCCGGCAAAACTCACCAGCGCGCTCATGCTGAAAATGACGAGGCCCAGGTATTCCGGCGGCCCGAAGTTCAATGCCAAGTCGGCGAGCTTCGGCCCGATCAATGCGATGCACAGCGTACCGAAAATACCGGCGATGAAGGAACCGATCGCGGCGATCCCGAGCGCTTCACCCGCGCGCCCGGCCTTTGTCATGGCAAAGCCGTCGACAGCTGTAATGACCGAGGAGACTTCACCGGGAATGTTCATCAAAATGGCGGTCGTCGAGCCGCCGTACATGGCACCGTAGTAGATCCCGGCCATGATGATGATCGAGCCTTCGGGAGGCAGGTGAACCGCCAGCGGCAGCAGGATCGCCATGGCGGATGCCGGCCCAAGCCCCCGGCAGGCTGCCGACCAAGGTTCCGAGCAGGCATCCGATGAGCGCATACGCCATGTTGGCCAGCGAGAGCGCGTTCGCGAGCCCGGCGAGAAGACCAATGTCCATTCAGCAGCGCTCCACTCGGGGTCGCGACGTCGTCATGCAACTTCGCCGCCCGTCGGTCCCCAGAAGACGACCCACGTCGCAAAGTCAGGCGTGAAGTCGACGAACCGATGGATGTGGCCGGCCGGCACGAAGATCGCATCGCCGGGTCCGAACGCCTTGCGCTCGAGCGTGCCTTCGGTGCGGCCCGAAAGCACGACGCCGCCACCACGGTGCACGATGTAGACTTCGTCTTGATCGTGCGGTGTCTGCGGGTCGACGGAATCGGGCGCGTAGTAGCGCAGCGTCATCGATCCATGCCGCATCAGCTCGGCGGAGCGGCGGCCTTCGGGAATGGGCGCGGCCTTGGCGGCGGTGGCGGTGACGAGCCAGTCTTTCATGAAAGCCTCCCGAAGTTGTTGCCCTTGATCGCCCGCAGTACGCGCTCAGGCGTCATCGGCATCTGCGTCAAGCGCACGCCGACGGCGCGGCGAATGCCGTTGCCAACAGCCGCCGCGACCGGCACGATCGGCATTTCGCCGACCCCGCGCAGTCCGTACGGCACACCGGGCACGGGCACCTCGATGATGACGCATTCAATGGCGGGAACGTCGAGGGCTGTCGGCATGCGATAATCGAGCAGGCTCGCGTTGCGCAGACGGCCATCGGCCGCATAATCGAAGTGCTCGGTCAGCGCCCAGCCCAGGCCTTGCACGACGCTCCCTTCGATCTGGCCTTCGACCGCCATGGGATTGAGCGCGCGGCCGACGTCCTGGAACGCGGTGTAGCGCAGGATCGTGACCTGACCGGTTTCGGGATCGACCTCCACATCGCAGACGTGCGCGCCGACTTCGACGCCGAACGGCAGTTTGGTCGAGACGCCGCGTCCGATCACCGCGCCATCCGACAACGTCGCGCGCATCAGGTCGAAGAGGGTGAGCGAGGCGTCGCCCGTGCGTGCCGAACGAAAGACGCCCGACGCATAGGTGATCGTGTCTGGCGGCGCTTGCAGCTTCTCGGCGGCGCGGCCGCGCAGTTGGCCGAGCGCGTCGCGGCAGGCTTCGGAGACGGCGGCGGCCATGGTGCGGCCGACGCGGCTGCCGGCGGCGGCATCGGAGTAGCCGGCCGACTTGGTGTCGCCCATGCTGACGTGCACGTCGCCGAGCGGGATCTCGAATTCTTCGGCCGCGACTTGCGCCATCGTGGTGCGGGTGCCGGAGATATCGACGGTGCCCATTGAGACCATCACGCGGCCGTCGCCGGCCACCATCACTTGCGCGGCAGCGGTCATGGACGTGCCGCGCCAGTAGCCGAGCGCGCGGCCCCGACCACGCGGCAAGGCCCCCGACCCCAGGGGATCGCGCCAACAGGCATGGGCGGCGACGCTGTCCAGAACTGTCGTCAGACCCAACGGCGGGAACGGTGTGCCGATCGGCATCATGCTGCCGGTGACGGCGGCGTTGCGGCGGCGCAGCTCGAGCGGGTCCATGTTCAGGGATAGCGCTAGCTCGTCGACGGCCTGTTCGAATGCAAAGGCGGCCTGGATGCCGCCAGGTCCGCGATAGGCCTCCGTGCGCGGCTTGTTGGTGACGACGTCCATGCCTTCGAGACGAATGTTGGGGCACTGGTAATGCGCAGCGGAGGCCTGCATGACGAGCGTCGTCGGCGTGCCGGGCAGGCCGCCCGTATCGTAGAAGTAGCGCCCCGCGATGGCGGTGAGCGTGCCATCGGCGGTAGCGCCGACCGCCACTTCGATCTCGGCGGCCGCAGCCGGTCCCGAACCACCCGACAACATCTCCTCGCGCGACATCACGATCTTTACGGGCCGCCCGCATTTCTGCGCCAGACGGGCGGCGATCGGCTCGACATGGACGGTGATCTTGCCGCCGAACCCGCCGCCGATCTCGAGCGGCACGACCTTCAGCTTCGATTGTGGCAGGTCGAGCAGAACAGCCGTCTGGATTTCCGTTTGGAACGCGCCCTGCGTCGAGGCCCAAATCGTGACGTTGCCCTGCGGGTCGGCTTCCGCGATGCAGGCGTGGGGCTCGATGTAGCCCTGGTGACCCGTATCGATGTCAGCGGCAACGCGGCCGACAGCAGCCGACGAGGCGAGGGCGGCCGCCACATCGCCGCGCTCGATCAGCGTGCGCGCGCCCACGTTACGCGGGATTGCTGCGCCGGCGTCGAAGCCCTTCGGCTTGATGTCGGGGTGGATCAGTGGCGCCTCTGGTGCCATGGCGGCGGCAATGCTCATGACGGCCGGCAGGATCTCCCAACGCACTTCGATGAGATCCAGAGCTGCGGCGGCGATATGCGGATCGAGGGCGGCGACAGCCGCCACCGGTTGTCCGCGCCATAGCACCTTGTCGCGCGCGAGCACGATCACGGCGGAGATCCACGCATCGGCGCCGGTCTCGCCGAAGGGAATGATGGTGCCGGGCGGCACGACGGGGAAATCGGCCGCCGTGACGACCGCGAGTACGCCCTTCAGCGCCGCAGCCTTCGACGTGTCGATGCCGAGAATGCGGGCATGCGCATGCGGGCTGCGCAGAATGCGGCCGTGACACAGGCCCGGACGCACGAGGTCGGCTGGATAGACCGCGCGGCCCGTCACGCGCTCGCCGCCATCGACACGGGGCGCGCGCTGGCCGATGACCTTTTGCTCGGACGGCGCCTTGGTCGTGGTCATGGCGCACCTCCTTGGGCGGCCGCCGCCACGGCTTCGACGATTTTGTCGTATCCCGTGCAGCGGCACAGATTGCCCGCGATGGCGTGGCGGATATCGCCATCGGTGGGCCGTGGATTTCGCGCGAGCAGCGCCACCGCCGAGAGCACGATGCCTGGGGTGCAGAACCCGCATTGTGTGCCGCCGTGTCGAATGAGTTCGGCCTGCACGGGGTGCAGATCGTTGCCCGTGGCGATGCCCTCGATAGTGGTCACGCGCGCGCCGTTCACTTCGGCCGCGAGCACCAGACAGGCGCACACCGGCTCGCCGTCGAGCAGCACCGTGCAGGAACCGCAATTGCCATTGCTGCATCCTTCCTTGGTGCCGGTCAGGCCGAGGCGATCGCGCAGCAACTCGAGCAGCGTGTCGCGGCCATCGGCGAGCACCTCGTGCGGTTCGCCGTTCACGTCGAGCGTCATAACCGTCTTCATGGCAAGGGGATCCCGAGGTCGAAAACGCAGCGCGCGAGCGCCCGGCGCGTGAGGACAGCGACGAGCTCACGCCGGTAGTCGGCGGAGCCGCGAGTGTCGGAGATGGGCTTGGCATCGTGTGCGGCGGCTAGGCCCGCCGCTGTGAAGAGGCCCGACGAGGGACGTTGTCCAATGAGACTGGCTTCGGCAGACGGCGCCCGGATCGGTGTCGGCGCGACGGACGCGAGCGCGATGCGCGCATGCGTGATGACGCCTGCCGCATCGAGCGTGAGGCAAGCGCCAGCACCGGCGACCGCGATATCCATTTCCCGGCGCGGTGTCATGCGCAGGTAGCGGGCGGCGTGGCGCGCCGGTGAGGGCGGCAACAGGAGCGCGACTACGATTTCACCGGGTGCGAGTACCGACTGGCCGGGTGATCTGGGAACGCTCTCGATGGCGACGATGCGACGACCGGCGGGCCCTGCAATTTCGGCCTGAGCGGCGAGCACGATCAGCAGAGGTACGGCGTCGGCCGATGGGGCCGCGTTGCACACGTTGCCGCCGAGTGTGGCGCGATTCTGGATTTGCAGGCTGCCGATCAGGCTCGCGGCCTCGATGAGGCCCGGATGCGCGGCCGCCAGTTCGGCATGGCGCGCCAGCCGGGTCACGCTCGCGGCCGCCCCGATGCGCCAGCCGCCATTGGCGAGACGTTCGATCGCCACCAACGCCGCGATCCGTTTCAGATCGACGACACGGTCCGCCTGTCGCCGTCCTTCACGCAACTGCGGCACGAGATCGGTGCCGCCAGCGAGGGCACGCGCACTGCCCTGGGCGAGCAGGGCCACCGCTTGTTCGATCGTCGTGGGGCCGTCATAACGAAGGTCGTGCACGTTGCCTCCCGAGGTTCGTTCAACTCGCGTCGGCTCAGCCCCCTGCGACGCCCTGTGTCTGCACATACAGCGCATAAACCGACGTGGACGCGGTCATGAACACGCGATTGCGGCGCGGGCCCCCGAAGCACAGGTTGGCGCAGCGCTCGGGTAGCGCGATATGGCCGATGGGCTTGCCGTCGGGCGCGAACACGCGCACGCCGTCGAGTTCCGGCACACCCATGCCCCAACCGCACCACAGATTGCCGTCGACATCGCACCGCATGCCATCGGGCGATCCCGGTCCGGCATCAATGTGCACGCGACGGTTGGCGATTTTGCGCCCCCCATCGACAACGTCCCAGGCCGAGATGATGCGGTTGGGGCTAGCGCGGGATTCGACGATGTAGAGGGTCTTCTCATCCGGCGAGAAGCACAGCCCGTTGGGTCCAGGAATAGTGTCGACCAGCATGTCGGCCTTGCCGGTGGCGGGATCGAGGCGATAGACGGCGAGCGGCAATTCTGCTTCCGACTTTTCGCCCTCGTAGTATCCAGAAATCCCGAAAGAGGGATCAGTGAACCAGATGCTGCCGTCCGACCGAACGACGACATCGTTGGGCGAGTTGAGCTTCTTGCCCTCGAAGGTGTCCATCAGCACGGTGATCGAGCCGTCGTACTCGGTGCGCGTGAGGCGCCGGCCGTGCTCGCAGGTGACGAGCCGGCCCTGGCGGTCGCGCGTGTTGCCGTTCGCCCAGTTGGATGGCTTGCGATAGTTCGAGACGTGGCCCGTCTCCTCGTCCCAGCGCACGATGCGGTTGTTGGGGATATCCGACCAGAGCAGATAGCGCCCGTCGCCGAAATAGACGGGACCCTCGGCCCACCGGCACCCCGTAGCGATGCGTTCGACCGCCGACAACTTAATCCAGTATTTCTCGAAGCGCGGATCGAACGCCGTGATTGCCGGATCGGGGTAGCGCGGTGAATGCGTGCGCCAGCCATTGGGATAGAGGTCGGTCATGGGCATCTCCGTATAGGCGGGGCGAGGAGCGCTCGCGCGGGCATTGATATCGACAACGGTGTGCGGAGCAGGCACCCTGCAGTTCTTCACAGCTTCCGTTCTCGCACATGAAAGAGCAAGCGTCATGCGGCTGAAAGACAGAATCGCGATTGTCGTCGGGGGCGGCCAGCAGCCGGGCGAAACCACGGGGAATGGGCGCGCCACCGCGCTGCGCTTCGCGGAAGAAGGCGCCAGCGTTCTCGCCGTGGACGCCAATGCCACCGCTGCCGAGGAGACGCTTGCCATGATTGCGGCGAAGGGCGGGAAAGGCTCGATCCTCGATGCCGACATCACGAAAGAGATGCATTGCAAGGCGATTGCGGAAACCTGCGTTGCCCGCTACGGCCGCATCGACATCCTGCACAACAACGTCGGGCGGGCGCGGGGCGACGGTGGCACCGTCGATCTCGAAGCGGCCATGTGGGACGAGCTGATGGCGCTCAACATTCGCGGCATGTTCCTGACGATCAAGCACGTGCTGCCCGTCATGCGCAAACAGCAATCGGGCGCTATCATCAACATTTCTTCGACGTCCTCGTTCGCCGCCGGCCAGCCGCTCGCCTACAAGACCTCCAAGGGCGCCGTGAACTCGATGACCCAGCATATGGCCTTCGAGAACGCACCCTTTGGCATCCGGATCAACGCTATTCTGCCGGGCCTCATGAACACACCGATGGCCATCGAACGGCGCGTGAAGGAGCGTAACGTATCGCGCGATCAGGTTCGCGCTGAACGCGCCGCCATGGTGCCCCTGGCTGTCTCGGAGCCGGGCAACGCCTTCGATGTAGCGAATGCAGCCGTTTTCCTGGCCTCCGATGAAGCCCGCTATATTACGGGCGTGCTGTTGCCCGTCGATGGAGGATTGCTGCTCAAAATCGGCTGAATATTCCGGCAGGGGTTCGTCTACTACCATCCTTGCCAGAAACGTCGCAATCGCCCAATCTCTCGGCCCAGTGCTGGCCTGCCGCGACCTTCCTTTCCGTCGACCGCGGCCACCGGCGGATTTTGGGGAGACGATTATGGCCAATTTCGATCTCGTCATTCGTGGCGGCACGGTAGGGACTTCGACTGCCAGTTACGTCGCAGATGTGGCGATCAAAGGTGAGGAGATCGTCGCCATCGGGCGGGATCTGGGCACCGCTGGCCGGGAAATCGATGCGCGCGGCAAGTACGTGCTGCCCGGCGGTGTCGATGCGCACTGCCACATCGAGCAGCTCTCCGGCATGAACGTGATGGGCGCCGACACCTTCGAGAGCGCCACGACGGCGGCCGTATCAGGTGGCACGACGACGGTGATCTGCTTCGCCGCCCAACACATCGGCAACAGCCTGACCAAGGTCGTCGAGGACTACCACGGCCTCGCCCGCAAGGGCACGATCGCCGACTATGCGCTGCACATGATTTTGGCTGACCCCAACGACCACGTGCTGAAGGAGGAATTGCCGCCGCTCATCCGGTCGGGTCATTCCTCGATCAAGATCTTCATGACCTACGAGAAGACCCGCGTCGCCGACGAGCCGCTGCTCGAGGTGTTGATGACGGCGCGTCAGCACAAGGCGCTGGTGTGCGTCCACGCCGAGAACGACGGCATGATCAGTTGGATGGGCAAGCGCCTGGTCGAGCGTGGCTACACGGCGCCGAAGTATCATGCGCTGTCCCACCCCCGATTGTGTGAGACGGAGGCGATCTATCGCCTCGCGGCGTTCTCGGAGCTGATCGATCAACCGGTGATCGTCTATCACGTCTCGACCGCGGAGGGCGCGCAGGTCATTCGCGAGGCGCGCGGACGCGGCGTGAAGATGCACGCAGAGACGTGCACGCAGTATCTGACGCTCACGGTCGATGATCTGGATAAGCCGGGCCTCGAGGGGGCCAAATGGATTTGCAGCCCACCGTTGCGGCTCAAATCCGATCAGGAGGCGTTGTGGCGCGCGCTCGAGATCGGAGATCTGCAGTTCATCTCGTCGGACCATGCGCCTTATCGGTTCGACCGAACGGGCAAGTTGCGCGTCGACCAGAACCCGACCTTCAAGCAGGTCGCCAATGGCATGCCGGGCCTCGAGTTGCGCTTGCCGCTGCTGTTCGATGCGATGGTGTCAAAAGGCCGCTACGGCTTGCAGAAATTCGTCGAATGGACATCGACGGCGCCCGCCCGCATGTATGGCCTCGACGCCAAGAAGGGCTCGATAGCCATTGGGGCCGACGCTGACATCTGCATTTGGGACCCCAAGCGCAAGGTCACCGTCCGCGACGAGGACGTGCACGACAACACACGTTACACGCCATACGTCGGTCGCCAGATCGAGGGCTGGCCGACGACGGTGCTGCGACGCGGCACTGTCATCGTCAACGATGGCAAACTGTCGGCGGCGGCCAAGCCCGGCTCGGGCCGCTTCCTTCCGCGAGCGCCGGGACCCGCCGCAGAACCCACCGGCCGGCCGTCGCTCGAGTTCGATGTCGAACGCAATTTTGGCACCAAGCTGTATTGAGGAGGCGGCCATGCATACGCTCGACTCATCGCAACTGGAACAATTGCTGACCAACCTTAAATCCTGGTCTGCAGCGCATCCACGGATCGATGCGCTGGCCCTCGTCGGCTCCTGGTCGACGACCACACGCGAGCACGCGGAGTGTGACGTCGACCTCGTTTGCGTCGTCGATGATCCGGAGCAATTCCGCGGCGAACATGGCTGGATGCGCGAGATCGATTGGCCCTCCGCGGGCCTCTCCTTCAAAGGTTGGACGGATGTCGACAGCGGCCGTGCCCGCGCGTGCCATCTGACGTTCGATGGTGGCGAGGAAATCGAGATTGCCTTCGTCGATCATGCTTGGGCGAGTAGCGATCCCGTCGATCCCGTGACGCGACGCATTGCGGGCGAGGGTCTGCGCGTTCTACACGATCCTCAGGAGGTGCTGGGCCGGTTGCTCGTGGCCCTTTAGCTTCTGTCGGCGGAGACATTTCATGCTCCATAGGAAAAATTTGCGGAATCGAGGGCGATGCGGATCCGCCATCGCGGTGGTGTGCCTCGCACTGGCGGTCTCAGCGTTCCTTCCCGGTGCGCTCGCGCAGACGCCGCCTTCCGCTACCGAACCCCAGGACAAGGCTACCTTCGAAGCCGCGCGGCGGGTGACGCTGGACGCGCTCTTTGCGGCGCTCGCCAAAGCCGGCGGCGACGATGCGGCGCGCGAGATCGTGCCCGAGATTTGGCGAGCGTGGACGCTGTCGGGCCGGGCCGAGATCGATACCTTGATGATGCAGGCCGGTGTCGCCATGGCCCAGCGCCATATCGGCCTCGCCGGCACGCTGCTCGACGAGGTGGTCCAGCTCGCCCCCGATTTCGCCGAGGGTTGGAATCAACGCGCCACGCTGCGCTGGATGGTGGGCGACCATCCAGGCTCACAAGCCGATATCGATAAAGTGTTGGCCCTGGAGCCGCGTCACTTCGGAGCATTGGCGGGCCGCGCCATGATGTTGATCGAGGCGGACCGCTTCAAGGAGGCGTTGGCCGTCTATCGCCAAGCGCTGGCCGTCAATCCGTTTCTCGCCGAACGACACCAGGTGATCCCGATGTTGGAAAAAAAGATCGAACGGGAGTTGTGAGCCTCGCGGTCGGCTCGATCGCGACGCCGTGGATTGGGTCAGGCTCTGCGCTATGCACGACCCAACAGCTACGGATGGAGCGAGACCCGTTGGGTCGCGCAACGGCTCGACCCAACCTACGCCCAACGCCCAGGGATCGGAATGGCTTGAAGCGAGAGGGCCAACGTGACTTGCGGCGGGCTGCATTGCTTGTAACCTGTCGGGTGAGCCTTCCAGCAGATCGATCAGGAGCACCGCCCGTGAACATCGATGCCAGCCAATACAGTTATCTCAAATTCGCGCGGCCAAAGCCCGGTTTGCTCGAGGTGATCTTGTCCAATCCGGGAAAACTCAACTCGGTTACCGCTGCGGGACACGGCGAACTCGCACGCATCTGGCAGGACATCGATCGTGACGAAAGCGTGCAGGTGGTGCTGGTCCGGGGCGATGGCGGCGTCTATTCCTCGGGCGGCGACATGAAGCTCGTCGAGGGCATCTCCAGCGACTGGCCGACCCGCATGCGGGCGTGGAAGGAAGCCAGCGACATCGTCTACAACGTGATCAACTGCTCCAAGCCGACGGTGTGCGCCTTTCAAGGTGTGGCGGTCGGCGCGGGACTGGCGGCGGGTCTGCTCTGCGACATCACCATTGCGGGACGCAATACGCGCATCATCGATGGGCATACGCGGCTGGGCGTGGCGGCGGGCGATCATGCCGCGATCATCTGGCCGCTGCTGTGCGGCATGGCCAAGGCCAAGTATTATCTGATGCTGTGCGAGACGCTGAAAGGCGAGGAAGCCGAACGCCTGGGCCTCGTGTCGCTCGTCGCCGACGACGACAAGGTGCTCGAGACGGCCTATGCGGTGTGCGACAAGCTGCTCGGCGGCGCGCAGACGGCGATCCGCTTCACCAAGCACTCGCTCAACAACTGGCTGCGCATGGCCGGCCCGACGTTCGACGCTTCGCTCGCGCTGGAGTTCCTGGGCTTCGGCGGCCCCGAAAATGTCGAGGGCCACAAATCCCTCGTCGAGAAACGCCGCCCGAAGTTTCCCGAGCAGGGGCCCTATTGATTGGCAACCACCTCGACGCGCACCGGGGTCAGTCCTCGGGCGCGGAACCCGAGCGCGCCGGCAGCCGCGTCGGAGACGTCGATGACGCGGCCGGCTTTGAAGGGCCCTCGATCGTTGATGCGTAGGATGGCGGACTGGCCGTTGGCGATGTTGATGACGCGCACCTTCGTGCCGAACGGCAGAGTGCGGTGTGCGGCCGTCATGGCTGCCTTGTCGAATGTTTCCCCGTTCGCCGTCTTTTGAGCCTGCCAATAGTAGGACGCGATGCCTTCGAGGTCATGTTTGCGACTTTGGGCATCGGCTTTGGGATTGACGGGGATGGGTGTCAGCGCGCCTGTCGTGACGCTCGAGGCTTTCAAGCGCGGAGCGGCGCTGCCGGCGACCACCGAGGTGGCCCAGCTCGTGGTCCACGCGCGGCTGGTGCGCTCCTGCGCGTGCGCAGCCGTGCCGTTGGCCATCAGGGTCAGAAGCAGCGCGAAGCGCATGCAATATGGAGGTCGACGAATCATCCTGCTTCATATCGTGCCAGAACCGGGCGAAGCTGAGGCAGGGTGACCACTGGCTGTGGATAGGCCGCGTACCTATCGTGAACGCACAGCGACGACTTCGGGAAAACACATGCGCTTGTCTTGTTTCACTGCGGCCCTCGTCGCGGCCCTCGTCGGGATCGCGGGCGCCTTGGCGGTTGTTTTGGCGGCAGCGCAGGCCGTGGGCGCCAGTCCCGCGCAGACGACCTCGTGGGTGACGGCGCTGTGCCTGTCGATGGCGCTGACCAGTGGTTATCTCTCCTGGCGGCACCGCATGCCCATCATCACGGCTTGGTCGACGCCGGGCGCCGCCGTCATCGCCGCCACAGCGGGCGCCGTGCAGATGGATGCTGCCGTCGGCGCGTTCCTTCTGACGGGCGTTCTCGTCGTGCTGACAGCGCTTGTGGCGCCACTCGATCGCGCTGTTCGACGCATTCCCATGGGTGTCGCGGCCGGCATGCTCGCCGGCGTGCTCGTGCGGTTCGTGCTGCTGATGGTGGAAGCGTTGCCGACGGCCCCACTGCTGGTCCTGCCGTTGCTGGTCGTCTTCCTGGTCGCACGTCTCAAAAGCCCGTCCTCCGCGATGTTGCTGATCATTGTCGCGGGAACGGGGCTCGCTTGGGGATTGGGGATGGTGGGGCGATGGCCGGCGCTCGAGCTGTCTTCGCTCGAATGGGTGACGCCCCGCTTCGATGTCGGCGCGCTGATCGGGCTCGGCGTGCCCTTGTTTCTGGTCACGATGGCGTCGCAGAATTTGCCGGGAGCCGCCGTGCTCAAGGCCTCGGGCTACGAGCCGCCGTTTTCGTCGGCACTGTTGACGACGGGATTGGCATCGATCGTCATCGCTCCGTTCGGCGCGCACACGATCAATTTGGCCGCGATCACGGCGGCGATCTGCACCGGCCCCGATGCGCATCCCGATCCAGCCAAGCGCTGGTGGACGGGGATTGCGTACCTGTTCGTCTATACGGGCCTCGCCGCGCTGGGAGCCGCGCTCGTGGGGCTGTTCGCGGTATTGCCATCCGCCTTGGTTGCGACGATCGCAGGCCTGGGCCTCATCGGCTCGCTGACAGGCGCCCTCGGATCGGCGATGGCCGATGAAAGGGATCGGTTCGCGGCTGTCGTCACGTTCGTCGTCACGGCCTCGGGGCTGGCAGTCTCAGGCATCGGTTCGGCGTTCTGGGGACTGGTTGCGGGGTTGCTGGTCTTGGCGCTCGATCGCTGGAACCTGAAGCCGGTGTAACCGTCCTGCCACACTGCGACAGTGCTCTTTGGATCCAGTCCACCACGAACCTGCGGGACTGACTATGATGCGCACTGGATCGGGCACGCGCCCATCCGCAGAATGACCGATCCGGGGCGGTTGGCGTTCGCCGCTATCGCGACGGTGGTCCAGAGTGAGTCGAGTTCGTGCGTAAGTATTGGAAATTCATTCGGTTGCCGAAGGCGTCGGCGGACGACGACGACGCCATTCCTCGCAATCGCTACATCTTCGTCGGCGCGGTTTTCTCGCTCCTCAGCCTCTCGTTCATCGCTTCGACGCTGTCGATCGTGCGCGAATTCTCCGGGATCGGCGCCTCCACGGCGCTGATCTTTGCCCACAGCCACCTGTTCCTGTTTTTTCCTACGCTGGGAATCGCCGCGCTGTTCGCATTCTATTTTCCAGCCGTCGTTTTCACGGACATCTACTGGCGCGGGCGCACGACGTACGGGCGGCAACGGTTCGCGTTTGGTTTCGTGGTGTGGATATTGATGTCACTCGGCCTGACCTACTGGTTTGCGACCGGTGATTTGCGCGCAGTGTGGGAAATCTCGCCGTCTGTGTTGACGAGCGACAAGGAGCAGGCGGCACGCTGTTCAAGCGACGGCGCCGCATCGACCTGCCGCAAGGCGTCATTGCTGGGCAGCCTGGAATCGCTGCGGGCGGCGGCGACGAATCGATCGACAATCGCTGAATTCGCTCGCACGTGCATGCCTGATCGTCTGGTCGAGGATGCCGAGGTGTCGCGCGCGAAGCGGCACTGTTTTGCCGCCAACGATAACTTCGATGATCCCGATGCGCGGCTCAATGCTGTCGACTGTTGCGCGGCGCAACGCGAACTGAGGCAGCATCTACGCACGGTTTGGGAAGACCCCCGCAATAGATCGAACGCGGCCAAGCTGGATACGGTGTTCTTCACCCTCAAGGTCGCCTTCATCCTCGTCATCATCCTGATCGGCGTGCTTTTGATGTTCTGGCGTCACATGCTGCTCGAACACTATCCCAGGGACCTGCAGGCGATCGACCGTTGCGTCATGATCGGCGCCGTTTTGATGCTGTTCTGGCCGCTCATGGATTATGCCTATCAGCAGACGACGGATGTGCTGTTTGGGCGCGAATACCGCGATTTCAAAGTGCGCATGAGCTTGGTGCTGGCGCCGTGGGGTGTTTTCCTGCTGTTGTATTTTTCCGACCCCTTCGGCAAGGGCTTGGAGAACCTCGCCCGTATCGTCACGCTGCTCGGCTCGCTGGTGGCACTGGTGCGGTATCAGGATATTTTCGAGTTTTCGGTGCGTGCGTTCGGTATCGGAGCCGCAAACTCGCATTTCCTCATCATCGCCGCAGCGGCAGTGGGCATGCTGGGGGCCGTCTACTGGCAACCCCGGCCAAAACAACGGCGCCAGTATCATTCGCGTATCCGCCGGCTCGGGCGCTCGGCAAAAGAGGCCGCTCTGACCGACCGTCGCTTGACCTGACTGGGGCATCGCTGTTTATCCAGAGCGCTCGCCCCCAAACCGCGACGGCGGGTATGGCGTATCACTCGAATCGTGCGACTGAACCCCTTGATTCACGATACAGCCCAGCATCGGATTGCGCCGCGCATGTTGAAGCTCTACGACGTCCAAGGAAATGGCCTCTCATCGCGGGACGGCCAATCGCCGTGCACGGAAGCGACGGTCTGGATCGATCTGTTGAATCCGACCGATGAGGAAGATCGCTTCGTCGAGCAGCAGCTGGGAATATTGATTCCGACCCGGGCCGAGATGCGTGAGATCGAGGCCTCCAGCCGTTTCTACGAGGAGAACGGCGCGCAATACATGACGACGTTCATCCTCTACAACGCCGGCGGCCCGAGCCCGGCAACGACGGCGCTGACCTTCATCCTCGCCGGCAATCGGCTCGTCACCGTGCGCTATGCCGAGCCGCAATCGTTCCCGACATTTCTGCAGCGTGTCGAGAAAGGCGAGGTTGTTGCCAAAACGGGCGCGGCCGTGATGATCGGTCTCATCGCCACGATGGTGGACAGGGCTGCGGATTTCATCGAGCGCCTGCAGGACGAAGTAGAGCGGGTGGCCGTCAACGTGTTCGAGATCAAAGGCGGACAGCAGACCCGATCGCGGCGCCTGGACGCGCTCCTGAAAGCCATCGGCAAACAGGGTGACTTGACCTCCAAGGCGCGCGAAGCATCGTTTTCCCTCGACCGGCTCCTCACCTACTTCGCCAGCGCTGCCCGCGATCGCAACGACGAGGAACGTGTCCACCAGCATATCGAGGTCGCCCAGCACGATGTCGCCTCGTTGAGTGAGCATGCCCGCTTTCTGTCGGACAGGATCACGTTTCTGCTCAATGCGACACTAGGCATGATCAACATCGAGCAGAACGGCATCATCAAGATATTCTCGGTGGCCTCCGTGGCATTGATGCCGCCGACGCTCATCGCTTCGATCTATGGTATGAACTTCAAGCATATGCCTGAACTCGATTGGCCCTGGGCCTATCCCGCAGCCGTGCTCGTGATGGTGGCCTCCGCGATCGTGCCCTTCCTGTATTTCCGGCGCCGGGGGTGGTTCTGAGCGCACCCCGTATCGGGCCGCGTACCTGAGGGGCTGCCGCAGGCTGACCACAATGCGGCCGCATGCAGGCAGCGGTGGAAGCGACCAGCGCCGCTGTCGCAGAAAGGAGCGCACTCGTGATCGAACGCAAGGAACGCAAGCCCTACTGGCGGCACACGAAGCGTCAGATGTTGACGAGTCTGCTGCCGTTCCTGCTGACGCTGATCGTGTTTCCGTTCTATGCGGAACGTCTCAACAACGGCAAGATTCTGGGATTTCCGGCCGGCTATTTCCTCGTCTGCCACGGCCTCATCGTCATTGCTTTCGTCACCGTGACCTCGTTCGTCAACCGCCAGGACGCGTTGGATCATTGGCACGGCGCCAATGAGGATGTCTGAGACGGGCGCCGGATCCCGAGCGCGTACCGGGTGTTCTTGGAAAGGGACATCGAAAAGCAAGGTTTGAACCCATATGGCGACGCAAACCAGAGGCCAAGCCTCCAGCCCCTTACTGGGGATCTATTTCGGCATCTTCGTCGCCGGTCTTGTCGCGGCCGTGATCTTGTTGCTGATTTTCGAGCAACTGGGTGCCGACGACCAGACGCTGCGCAATCTGCTGCTCGCCGGCTCCATGGGTCTATTTGCCCTCATCGGGGTGGTGGCGCGCACATCGATACCCGCAGAATTCTTTCTGGCAGGGCGGCGAGTGCCGGCATTCTTTAGCGGCCTCATTCTGGCGATCGTAGGCCTGGGCGGCACCGGCTTGATGGCGTGCTCGGGCGCACTGTTTCTGATCGGCTTCGATGCGCTGTGCCTGATGCTCGGCATGGTCGCGGGCTTCGTGGTGCTGGCGGTTCTGATCGCGCCCTATTATCGAAAATTCGGGGCAATCTCGGTGCCAGCGTTTCTCGGACAGAGATTCGAGAGCCGCATCGTCCGGTTGACCGGCGCATCCGTGGCTGTGGCCGCCCTCCTCCTCGCCAGCATCGCCGAGATGAAAGCCGCCATGATCGCGGCGAGCTGGCTCGCCGGCGTGTCGGAGCGGTTGATCGCGATTACGATCGTTTTGGCCATTATCGTGACGCTGACGCCGGGCGGCACGCGCTCCCTCACCTGGTCGAGTGCCGCGCAAGGCATCGCAGCCTTTCTCGCGCTGATGGTTCCCGTCGGCATCGCGGCGGTGTTCATTACCAATTTGCCTTTGGGCCAGTTGTCGCATGGTCCCGTGCTGCGCGCCCTGAGCAAAACGGAAGTGGCAACCGGCATCACCGCGGCTCTGGCCCCGACGTTCGCGTTCGACCTTCCCGGCGAGGTGATGCAAGCGATTTCTGGCCGATTCCTCACGCCCAACAGCAGCATCGGTGCAGGCGCGTTCCTGTTTGCGACGCTCGCCATCATGGTGGGAATCGCGGGATCACCGACGATCCTGCCCCGCACCGCCACGACGGTCAGCGTCTACGAGACCCGCAAGTCCCTCGGCTGGACAGTGTTTCTGGTCGGCTCGGCCGTGATGACGTTTTCGGCCATTGCCGTGTTCACGCGCGACTTCCTGATGGGGCACCTCGTTGGCCTGTCGCCCAATCAATTTCCAGGCGCCGTCGGCGTTCTGGCCGACATGGGGTTGGTCGCGCTCGAAGGTCGGCCTGCCAAGCTGGTGGCCGAGTCCGTCCTCTTCAAGCGTGATGGACTCTTGTTGGTGCTGCCCGTGCTCATGGGGTTTCCGTCCGTACTCGTGCATCTCGTGGCGGCAGGAATTCTGGCGGCCGCGCTCGCAGCCGCCATGGCAAGCCTCGCCCAGCTCGGCATCGTGCTCGTCGAGGATGTCGTCTATGCGGTGACGCGAGACCGCCCACAGTCGGCTGCACGTCTGCATGCATCCCGGGTGGGGATCGTTGCTGTGACGATCCTCGGCGGTTGGCTCGCGGTCACGCTGCCCAGTGACCCGCTCAGTCTGATGCTCTGGGCTCTGGCGCTGTCGGGCAATGGGCTGTTCCCCGTGCTGCTACTGTCGATTTGGTGGAAACGCCTCAATGGCGTCGGTGCGGTGGTGGCC
>JANOHP010000253.1:0-9192 GCA_031406575.1 Hyphomicrobiales bacterium | reverse complement strand
GCGCCACGTTCCAGATTCAATCGCAACGCTGCGGCGGCGCCTCATCGTCGGCATCGCACGACGCTTGCCACGCTGCCCCTGCTGCGCGACGCCAAATCGAGATCAAAAGTGGCACCGAAAATCGTGACACAGTACGATTAATTCATTGATTGTTTTCTCTCAGGGAGAAATGTCACCAAAGGGGATCTCATGTTCACACGTCGCACGTTCTTCGCTACTGCCGCCGCCGTATCCGTCGCCACCACGACCGCCAACGCCCAAGATGCGTGCTCGGTTCTCACGCCTGCACGCCAGAAAGCGACGACCCCCGAGCAAGCGCTCGAAATGCTCAAAGCCGGAAACGCCCGCTTTGCGTCAGGCAAGCTCGTGAATTGCGATCCGATGGTACAAGTCCGCGCGACCGCTTCGGGCCAGTATCCGGTTGCCGTCGTCATCGGCTGCATCGACAGCCGTGTTCCGCCCGAATTGGTGTTCGACCAGAACATCGGCGACATCTTTGCGGCCCGCGTTGCTGGTAACTTCGTCAATGACGACATTGTCGGCAGCGTCGAGTTCGCAACCAAGGTTGCCGGCGCCAAAGTAATCGTCGTTCTGGGACATACCGAGTGCGGCGCCATCAAGGGTGCCGTCGATGGCGCGAAACTCGGCCGTCTGACCAAGATGCTCGAGAATTTCAAACCCGCCGTCGAAGCGTCCAAGGGCGTCGAAGGCGAAAAGACGTCGAAGAACAAAAAGCTCGTTCAGGCCGTCGCCGACAGCAACGCCATCCTGGCCGCCAAGAAGCTGACGGCACGCAGCGACGTGTTGCGTGAGATGGTTGCCAACAAGCAGCTCGTCATCGTCTCGGCCATGCACGACATCAGCACCGGCGTCGTGAAGTTCCTCTGATATCGCGGCCCCTCGACCATTGTTCGAGGGCGCGCAAACAAGAGACGGCGAGCAGGCTTGCTCGCCGTTTTTTGTTTTAGGGCGATTGGACGTGCCGCAACCTGGCCTCACCCGTCGAGGTGCGCCGCCAGCATCCACGCAAACTTGTCGTGCGTGCCGGCGCGGTCGATGGCCATGTCGTTGGTCACCAGATCATCGTGTTGATCGGCGACATCGGCCAACTCTCGCAGTGTCGACGACAGCCGGCGCTGATCGGCGGCCAGCGCATCCACCATCTGCTTGGCGGACAGTGCGGTGTTGCTCTCGTCGATTTCACTCGTATCGAGGAACGTGACGTAACGCCCGTCGACCGGAGCCCCCAACGCACGCACGCGTTCGGCCAAATCGTCCGTCGCCTTGAAGTGGTCCTTGTAAATCTTCTCGAACAGCTCGTGCAGGGAGCCGAAAGACATTCCCGTCACATTCCAATGGAAGTTCTGGGCCTTCATCTGGGTCACGATCGTCTCGGCCAGGGCAATGCGCAGCTGGTCGACAATTGCGCTGGTCTCCTTCAGGGGCAAACCTTCGGGCGCTGGCGATTTGGCTTTTGTGGCGGTCATGGTGTGCATTCCTCGAATTGGCGGGGCGCTGGCTGGAGAGGACACGCGGGTTGCGCCGGTCCCCAGGCCCAGCTATCAGGACAGCAGAACGTCAACTCCGATCCGAATGTTCCAGGAGGCTGCTCGTGGTAGTCGACGCGGCGACCGTCAAGCGCATCGCCAGGCTCGCCCGCATCAAGGTTACACCCGAGGAGGCCAAGAGCCTCGAAGGTGAGCTGTCCGGCATTCTCGACTGGGTGGCCATGCTCGACGAGGTGGACACATCAGGCGTCGAGCCGATGACCCGCGTCGTGCCGATCTCGCTCAAGCAACGCCCCGATGTCGTCACCGATGGCGGCATCGCCGATGACGTGACGCAGAACGCGCCCGAGGTGCAGGATCATTTCTTCGTCGTGCCGAAGGTGGTGGAGTAGTGATCGAACTCACCAAACTCACCCTCGCCCAGGCGCGCGACGCGCTGCGCGACAAGACAATCTCGTCGGTCGAACTGACGCGCGCCTTTCTCGCCGCGATCGAGACGGCCAATCCGCATCTCAACGCTTATGTGCTGCCCGTGCCCGAACACGCGCTGGCACTGGCGCAGGCGAGTGACCGTCGCATTGCGGCGGGCATCGCGCGGCCCCTCGAAGGCTTGCCGCTGGGCAACAAAGATCTGTTCTGCACGAACGGCATTCGCACCACCGCATGCTCGCGCATCCTCGACGGCTTTACGCCGACTTACGAGTCGACCGTCGGGCAGAATCTATGGGATGCCGGCGCCGTCATGCTGGGCAAGCTCAACAATGACGAGTTTGCGATGGGCTCGTCCAACGAAACGAGTTGTTTCGGTCCCGTCGTCAATCCTTGGCGGCGAACCCGCAATGGTGCCCTCGACAACGCCAAGCTCGTCCCTGGCGGCTCCTCGGGTGGCTCATCGGCGGCTGTGGCGGCTGACCTGTGCCTCGCCGCGACCGCGACCGACACTGGCGGCTCCATTCGCCAGCCCGCGGCGATCACCGGTACGGTCGGCATCAAGCCCACTTATGGCCGTTGCTCGCGCTGGGGCATCGTCGCCTTCGCCTCCTCGCTCGATCAGGCCGGACCAATCGCCAAAACGGTGCGCGATGCCGCGATCATGTTGCGGCACATGGCGAGCCACGATCCCAAGGACTCCACCAGCGTCGATGTCGCCGTTCCCGACTACGAACGCGAGATCGGGCGTGGCGTGAGGGGCCTGCGCGTCGGCATTCCCAGAGAATACCGCATCGAGGGCATGTCGAAGGAAGCCGAAGCCACGTGGCAAAAGGGCATCGACTGGCTGAAGGCTGCGGGCGCGAGCGTGCATGACATCTCGCTGCCGCATACGAAGTACGCGCTGCCCGCCTATTACATCGTGGCGCCCGCGGAGTGCTCCTCCAATCTCGCGCGCTATGACGGTGTGCGTTACGGCCTGCGCGTGCCCGGCAAAGACCTGCTCGAGACGTATGAGAACACGCGCGCTGCCGGGTTCGGCAAAGAAGTTCGCCGTCGCGTGCTGATCGGCACGTACGTGCTCTCGGCTGGCTATTACGATGCGTATTACCTCAAGGCACAGAAAGTGCGCACGCTGATCAAGCGCGATTTCGACGACGCGTGGAATACGGTCGATGTCATCCTGACGCCGACGACGCCGAGCCCAGCGTTCGCGCACGGCGAGAAATCCGGCGATCCGCTCGCCATGTACCTCGAAGACATCTTCACGGTGACGGTGAATATGGCGGGACTGCCCGGTATCTCCGTGCCGGCTGGCCTGTCGAGCGAAGGCACGCCCATGGGCCTGCAGCTCATCGGCAAACCATTCGACGAGCCGACGCTGTTCCGCGTCGCCCAAGTGATCGAGGACGCGGCCGGTCGCTTCAGCGTGCCGCAGAAATGGTGGGCGTAACCGCGTGGGCGCGGCCGTAGGAGCTTACGCCCCCAAGGCTCGCAGCTGATCGATCGCGGAGCGGGCCATCGCCCGGGTTTCGTCGTCACGGGCGGCCGTCAACGCGCTTTCTTGAACGTCGAGCTCGGCTTTCAGAGCACCTGTATCCGGATCGTCGAGATCGATCAGATGCTCAGCCAGAATCGTCAGCCGATCGGTATCGACATCGGCGAAACCGCTGCGCACGAACACGCGACGATGACCGCTGGTGAGCTGGATGTCCAAAACGCCCGGCCGCAGCGACGTCAGCACGGGCGCATGACCTGCGAGCACCGTAAATTGTCCGTCGGCGCCCGGCACGATCACCTGTACCGCCTCGACGGCGGCGGGCTCTTTCTTGGGATCATCGCCGCGTTCGGGGATCAGCATCCGCTCGGGTGTGACCAACTCGAACTTGAACGTGCCTGCCATGGGTCTTGAACCTTGTCTTCAGCGCCGGCTTCGAACCAGCGCGCAAACCGATCGTCATCGTGCGTCGAAGGCGTCAGTTTGCCGGCCCGCTCGCCTTGCCATCGACTTCTTCCGCCGTCTGCAACCGCGTGCCGCAGAAGGGGCAGAAGTAGAGCGGGTATTCGACCATTCCCGGTTCGTCTTCCTCGACATCGATCATGCCGACCGCGGCATAGAGGATGCCATCGTCCTCGCCGACGGTGATGAGCGGATCGAAATCCTCCTTGCTCATCGCGTCTTTGAGCATTTCACAGCACGAACCGAAGTCTTTTTTGGTCGCAGCCATTGGGGCCTCCAGTCGTAGCGCAGCCTTCGAGGCCGCCCGTCTACTCAACGTTGAAAGTCTCAGGCGGCTTCGGCCAACTTTTCGGCCTTGGCAACGGCTTCCTCGATGGTGCCGACCATGTAGAAGGCCTGCTCGGGAAGGTGATCGTAGTCGCCGTTGACGAGGCCTTTGAAGCCTTTGATGGTATCGGCAATCGCGACGAGTTTACCCGGCGATCCCGTGAACACCTCGGCGACGTGGAAGGGTTGGGACAGAAAGCGCTCGATCTTGCGGGCGCGCGCCACCGTCGTCTTGTCCTCCTCCGACAGCTCGTCCATGCCCAGAATGGCAATGATGTCCTGCAGTGACTTGTACTTCTGCAGCACCTGCTGGACTTGGCGGGCGATCGCGTAATGCTCTTCACCGACGACGCGCGGCTCGAGAATGCGCGAGGTGGAGTCGAGCGGATCGACGGCCGGATAGATGCCCTTCTCCGCAATCGAGCGCGACAGCACGGTCGTCGCGTCGAGATGGGCGAAGGAGGCGGCCGGTGCCGGATCGGTCAAGTCGTCGGCGGGCACGTAGATCGCCTGCACCGAGGTGATCGAACCCTTCTGTGTGGTCGTGATGCGCTCCTGCAGAGCGCCCATGTCGGTCGCCAGCGTCGGCTGGTATCCGACCGCCGAAGGAATACGGCCGAGCAGCGCCGACACTTCCGAGCCGGCTTGCGTGAAGCGGAAGATGTTGTCGACGAAGAACAGCACGTCCTGGCCCTGGTCGCGGAAATGTTCGGCCACGGTGAGGCCCGACAGCGCCACGCGCATGCGTGCACCGGGTGGCTCGTTCATCTGGCCATACACCAGCGCGCACTTGGAGCCCGCCGTCGAGCCGTTGTTTTTCTTGGGGTCGACGTTGACGTTGGACTCGATCATCTCGTGATAGAGGTCGTTGCCCTCGCGCGTGCGCTCGCCGACGCCGGCAAACACCGAATAACCGCCGTGCGCCTTGGCGACGTTGTTGATCAGTTCCATGATCAGCACGGTCTTGCCCACACCGGCGCCGCCGAACAGCCCGATCTTGCCGCCCTTGGCGTAAGGCGCCAGCAGGTCGACGACCTTGATGCCGGTGACGAGGATTTGCGCTTCCGTCGACTGATCGGCGAACGAGGGGGCGGGCTGGTGAATGGCGCGGCGCACATTCGCCATGACGGGGCCGGCCTCGTCGATCGGTTCACCGATGACGTTGATGATGCGGCCCAAGCACTCCTCACCCACGGGAACCGAGATCGGTTGGCCGGTGTCGGTGACGTCCTGCCCGCGCGTCAGGCCTTCCGATGAGTCCATGGCGATCGTGCGCACGGTGTTTTCACCCAGATGCTGGGCGACCTCGAGGACGAGACGATTGCCGTGATTGTCCGTCTCGAGTGCGTTCAGAATCTCAGGCAGATGCCCGTCGAACTGCACGTCCACGACGGCGCCCATCACCTGGCGGATTTTGCCGACTTTATTCGATGCCATGACTGTGTCCGTTCCTCGTGCTCGTCAGTTGATACGAACCCTTCGGGGTTCGAAAATTCTACCATTCTTCCCGGGTGATCCGAGCATCAGCTGCTCGACCGACCGCTTCCCTCGCGTGCATCCGCCTTCACGATCGCCGTGAAATCCGATCCCTGCTCCATCCGAAACGCTCTGATGTTCTTTACGCTCGGCCCGAACCAGGGAAGTTCCTCAAGCGATTTTATGGCTTCGAACAACCGGCTGAGACCTTCATGATTGGCCGCGTAGACACTTCCCTGCACTCGCTTGAATCCGAATTGGGCCACGCGCAATGCGATATCCACGTAGGCCTGCTGCGCTCGCTTGGGATGATGCTCATTGTTCTTTTTCACGTCTAAATCGAAGGCGATGGCGAACATTAGGATATCACCGGAGGCACGTCATCGGGATCAGGATCACCGAGTATGTCTTGGACGCTGTACTGAACTTCTTCTCCCGTTTCCAGGAGTGCTATTCGGGCCGTATCTTCATCGATGATCGCGACAACCTCGTAGGATGGACCGTAGGGGCCAATTCGACGAAAAGTACCGATCAGATAGGCAAAGATTTGGTCATCATCCTGGCCTCTGGTCGAATCGAGTGTTCTGATTTCACTCATTGGTCCCTCCGAGCCGATGTGTCAGACACTATCACGACAATTCCTACAGCGCCTCTGCCCCCGAGATGATTTCGATCAGTTCGCGTGTGATGTTGGCTTGGCGCTGACGATTGTACTTGATCGTCAGCTTGTTGATCATGTCGCCGGCGTTGCGCGTGGCGTTGTCCATGGCGGTCATGCGCGCGCCCTGCTCGGAAGCCGAGTTCTCGAGCAGGCCGCGGAAAATCTGCGTCATGATATTGCGGATCAGCAGGTCGCCCAGCACTTGCTCTTCGGAGGGCTCGTATTCGACGGATGCCTGCACGGTGGTCGCCGCTGCTGAACCCTCGGTGCCGGGCAGCTTTGCAGGAATGATCTGTAGCGCGGTCGGCTTCTGGGCGATGACGCTGCGGAATTCCGAAAAGACGATCGTACAGACGTCGAAATCGCCGGCGTCGTACATCGCCAGGATCTTGTTGCCGATGCCTTCGGCATTGACGAAGCTCAGTTGCTTGAAGCCCTTGAGATCGACGCGGTCGATGATCTGGCGGGCATAGTCGCGCCGCAGGCTGTCGGCGCCTTTACGACCGACGCACAGGATTTTGACCGTTTTGCCGGCGCGAATCAGGCGCTGCGCTTCGATCCGTGCAAGTCGCGCGATATTGGAGTTGAAACCGCCGCACAGGCCGCGCTCGGCCGTCATGACGACGAGCAGATGAACGTCGTCCTTACCCGTGCCGACCAGCAGCGGCGAAGCGCCTTCCGGATTGACGCGCCGGGCCAAGTTGGCGAGCACCCGGTCCATGCGCTCGGCATAGGGGCGCGCTGCCGTCGCAGCCTCTTGCGCGCGGCGCAGCTTGGCGGCAGCAACAAGCTGCATCGCCTTGGTAATCTTGCGCGTCGCCTTGACCGAGGCGATGCGATTGCGCATGTCTTTGAGGGAGGCCATGGGCGTGTCCTGTTCGATATCGGATGCGGGAAACCGACATCGGAAATGTCAAAGTCGACGACAGGTGCCGGGCTCGATGGCCAAGCACCCATCCACCCTCACACGAACTGCTTCTGCACCGTTTCGACGACGCCTTTCAGCTTCGCCATGGTGGCATCCGACAGGTCCTTGGTGTCGCGAATATCGTTCAAGATCGCGACGTTCTGGCTGCGCAGGTTGGCGAGCAGCGCGTCTTCGAAATCGCGCACCTTGTTCAAGGCCAGCGGATCGAGATAGCCGTTGACGCCAGCGTAGATGACGGCGACTTGCTCTTCCATCTTCAACGGCGAGAACTGACCCTGCTTGAGCAGTTCTGTCAACCGCGAGCCACGGTTCAGCAAGCGCTGCGTCGCGGCGTCGAGATCGGAGCCGAACTGCGCGAATGCCGCCATTTCGCGGTACTGCGCGAGTTCGCCCTTGATGCGTCCGGCAACCTTTTTCATCGCCTTCGTTTGCGCCGACGAGCCCACGCGCGACACCGACAGGCCGACGTTCACGGCGGGGCGGATGCCCTGATAGAACAGGTCCGTCTCCAGGAAGATCTGGCCGTCCGTGATCGAGATCACGTTCGTCGGAATGTAGGCCGACACGTCGTTGGCCTGGGTTTCGATGACGGGCAGTGCAGTCAGCGAGCCCTTGCCGGCGTTATCACCCATCTTGGCGGCGCGCTCGAGCAGGCGCGAGTGGAGATAGAACACGTCGCCGGGATAGGCTTCGCGACCGGGAGGACGCCGCAGTAGCAAAGACATCTGGCGATAGGCGACGGCCTGCTTGGACAGATCGTCGTAGATGATGACGGCGTGCATGCCGTTGTCGCGAAAGAACTCGCCCATGGCGCAACCCGCGAACGGCGCGAGGAACTGCATCGGGGCGGGGTCCGACGCGGTTGCGGCGACGACGATCGTATACTCGAGCGCGCCGTTCTCTTCGAGCGTCTTGACGAACTGGGCGACGGTCGAGCGCTTCTGGCCGATGGCGACGTAGACGCAATAGAGCTTCGCGCCCTCGTCGGTTCCGGCGTTGATCGATTTCTGGTTGAGGAAGGTGTCGAGAATGACCGCCGTCTTGCCGGTCTGGCGGTCGCCAATGACCAGCTCGCGCTGGCCGCGGCCGATCGGGATCAGCGCGTCGATGGCCTTGAGACCTGTCGACATCGGCTCGTGCACCGACTTGCGCGGCAGAATGCCCGGCGCCTTGACGTCGACGCGCATCTTCTTGTCCGACTTGATCGGACCCTTGCCATCGATCGGATTGCCGAGGCCATCGACCACGCGGCCGAGCAGACCCTTACCCACCGGCACCTCGACGATCGCCTTGGTGCGCTTGACCGTCTGGCCTTCCTTGATGCTGCGGTCGTCGCCGAAGATCACGACTCCGACGTTGTCGGCCTCGAGGTTCAGCGCCATACCCTTCGTGCCGTCCTGGAACTCCACCATCTCGCCGGCCTGGACGTTGTCGAGGCCATAGACGCGCGCGATGCCGTCGCCCACCGACAGCACCTGCCCGATCTCCGAAACCTGCGCTTCCTTGCCGAAATTCTTGATCTGATCCTTGAGGATCGCGGAGATCTCTGCGGCGCGAATATCCATGAGGTGGACCTCTTCCCTGGTCGATTGCGTCTGATGTCGCTTGCCACCGCACCCACTGGGTCCGAGGCCTGGCGTCGTTCGTGTCGTACAAAAAGCCGCCCCGCGCGTGCGAGACGGCCCTGCATTATCCCTTCATCGCGACCCGGAGGCCGGCGAGTTTCGTGCGCAGCGAGCTGTCGATCATACGGCTGCCGAGCTTGACGATGAGGCCGCCGAGCAGGCTCGGATCGACCCGCGACGTCAGCTGCACGTCTTTGCCGACGGCTGCCTTGAGCGTCGCCTTGAGCTCGGCGGTCTGTGCGTCGTCGAGGGCCACAGCGCTCGTCACTTCGGCCTCG
>JANOHP010000246.1:0-6944 GCA_031406575.1 Hyphomicrobiales bacterium | reverse complement strand
CCGCTCTCCCGCCCACTCGAAGTGACGGGCACACGGCCGGACCCTTGAACCATGGCACGCGCTTCGATCGCGCCCACGATCCCCGAACCTCCCCCACACGGCAGCGTCGAGCGACACGCCCTCGGCCCTGGACACGCAGGGGAGTGAGCGGAGTATGCGGGCGGCGGATCACGCGGGGATAAGTTTTTTTCCTGGTGTCGCGGAATTTTTCGCGCGCCCTTCGCGCGTGAAAAATATCCGGGATCTTTACCCGCATCGGACGGGAGACGACCGCGAGGCTTCGATGCAGCAATGGCGCCCCGCGTGGCCGCTGTTGCACACCACCACGTCCGGGAAAGGTCCCGGATATTCGCCCTGCGCTGCGCGCACGGCAAATTCCGGGAAACCAGAATTACTATTTTGACCGTCTCACCCCTCGACCGAGTCCCGCTCACGGTTCAGCCGCCGCGCAAAACCCCTCCCGTGTCATCCTCGGGCTGGCGCCCCACGCCATCGTTGCGCCTTACCCCCGCACATCCCCCTCCGCCTTCATCCAGCGCACGCTCGTGCGGAAGGCTTCCAGGGTGCGGGCGACCTCTTCGGGGCCGTGGGTGGCGGAGACGAGGCCGCCCGGCGCGCCTTGGATATCGACGCCGCTGGCGATCATGGAGATGCGCAGCCGGTGCATCAGGCTGGCATCCTTGACGCCTTTCAATCCTTCGAAGCCGAGCTTTGCCGCATCGAACGTCGCAGGGTCGAGGGGAAGACCGGCAGGGTTCTGGAAGATGATGAAGCTCGAGGCTTCACCGTAGACGCCCCAGGGCACGTTCTCTTCGATCAGGATTTGGCGCAAACCATCGCGAATGGCGCCGGCCGTGCGCTCAGCGGTGCCGCAGATATCTTCGCGCTCGATGAGCGAGAGCGTGGCGATGGCCGCCGCCGCACACAGCGGATTGGAATTGTACGTGCCCTGATGGCCGATCTTCTCGCGACCCGCGGCCTTGGCGGCGTTGGCGTCGAGCTGGTCGATGATGTCGGCGCGCCCACCAATAGCGCCGCCCGGCAGGCCACCCGCCACGATCTTCGCCATGGCGCAGATATCTGGCGTCACGCCATAGCGCGCCTGCGCACCGCCGCGCGACCAGCGAAAGCCCGTCACGACTTCGTCGAACATCAAGACGACGCCGTGCTTTTTGGTGAGCGCGCGCAACCCTGCATGGAACCCTGCGGGCAGCGGCACTTGGCCCGTGCTCGCTCCCGCCGCTTCGAGCAGGACGCCGGCGATGTCGTCGCGGCTCTCGAGCACGCGCGTCACCGCCTCCAGGCTGTCCGTCGAACACAGGATCGTCTCGCCCGTGATGCCGGGAAGAATGCCGGCCGGCGTGGAACCGTCGTAGTGACTGTTGGCGCCGGCAGCCACCTGATCATGCCAGCCGTGAAAATGCCCCACGAACCGCACGATCTTCGCCTTACCCGTGTAGGCGCGCATGAGCCGGATGGCGAGGTGCGTGGCTTCGGTGCCCGTTCCCGTGAAGCGCACGCGCTCGGCGCACGGCACCATCCGATTGATCAGCTCGGCCCACTGCACCTCCAGCTCGTGCGCCGAACCCCAATGGGTGCCGAGTTGGATTTGACGCGTCACGGCTTCCACCATCGCGGGATGGGCATGCCCCAGGATCAGCGCGCCATGCCCACCGAAGTAATCGACCAGCTCGTTGCCGTCCGCATCCCACTTGCGCGGCCCCTTGGCCCGGGTGGCGTAGATCGGATACGGCACCAGCGTGCGGCTGTCGTGCGTGAGGCCCGCTGGAATGACCTTCTCCGCCCGCGCATAGAGTTCGGCCGAGGTGCGCGTTTTGGCGCGAAATTGCGTCTCGATATGCGAGTTGGTCAGGACATCCTGGGGCATGGCACGGGCTCCTCGGCAGTGATTGCCGCCAACCGTAACCCGATTGCCGTGGAGCGGCCAGCAGCGCATCTCTGACATCGCGAAGCACGTGCCCCAAAGCTCGGGGAAGGCGTCGACAACGCTTTATTGACTCTCGTTTCAGCTCGGCATCGAGCTTCAACAATAGTTACGTCTTATCCGGTGTTATTAAAGGAATTTACATAAATTATGCGTATAAATATCCATACAGTCACTTGACGACCATTAACTCTAAAATGGCCGCTGGAGACGGTAGGCCGATCGGGTGTCCCGCGCATGATCGTGTCGAGCAGAACCCTGGATACGGGCGGTGCGCGCCCACTCGAAAACATGTGAACCAACTCGAACATCGGAGAGAACCAATGGCAAGCGTAACAGACAGCATCAAGTCCCTGTTGAGTATCGATGGCGCCACCGCCGCAGCCGTCGTCGACAGTCGGTCGGGAATGGTGCTGGGCAAGGACGGCTCGGGCGTCAATCTCGACGTTGCCGCCGCCGGCAACACGGAAGTCATGCGCGCAAAGCAGAAGACGATGAAGACGCTGGGTATCAAGGGCGGCATCGAGGACATCCTGATTACCTTGGACAGCCAGTACCATGTGCTGCGCCCGTCGGCCACCAACGAGGGCCTCTTCGTCTACCTCGTGCTCGACAAAGCCAAGGCCAATCTTGCCATGGCCCGCTACAAGGTCACGGAAATCGAGCAGGCACTGACGATCTGACCGTTGGCTGCCAATTTCTCCGTTGGATGTCGGGCTGCACGCCACACTGGACCTGCAGCTCGAAATCTGGCGCCATTTGGATGCATGAGTAAAACAATGATCACCGCCGCACAAATGCGCGCTGCCCGCGCGATTCTGGGCATCGATCAGAAGGTGTTGGCGGAACTCGCCGACGTCTCCGTGCCGACCATTCAACGCATGGAAGGAAGCACCGGCAATGTGCGCGGCGTGATCGATACGCTGACGAAGGTCGTCGACGCGCTGGACAAAGCCGGTGTCGAGCTGATCCGAGCCAATAGTCCGAGCACGGGCCACGGGCGTGGCGTTCGTTTCAAAGTGACGATCAGCGACGAGGTTTGATCGGCGCCTCGACGCGGATCACGAGTCGCCACTTTCGCGTGCCGCCACGATATCGATGACCGACACTTCGCCGCGACGCACGGCAAGGCCCAGCTCGCCGCGCTTCAACTTGAGCGCATCCTCACCGAACAGTTCACGGCGCCAGCCCCGCAGGGCGGCAACGTCGGGTTGACGATCGGCGGCGATACGTTCGAGGTCTTCGCTGTCGGCGATGAGACGTGTGGCGACGCCGTGACGACCCGCCGCCGCCTTCAACAACACACGCAGCAGATCGATCGTGGCGTTCGCCTCGGGCGGCAAGGCGGTGCCGTTGGGAAGCTGCGGCACGGTTGCGGGATCGCGCGCCAGGCCCCGCTTCACCGCATCGATGATGTCGCGCGCGCGCGATGACCGGGCAAAGCCGTCGCTCAGCGTGCGCAGCTCGGCCAGTTTGGCGACCTCGACGGGCTGCTGATTGGCGATATCGTAGAGGGCTTCATCGCGCAGCACCCGGCTGCGCGGCACGTCCTGCGATTGGGCCAAACGCTCACGCCAGTCCGCCAGCTCCATCAGCACGGCGAGCGCGCGGCGGTTGCGAACTTTGAGCTTGAGGCGCTGCCAAGCCTGCTCGGGGTGGACCTCGTAGGTCTTGGGCGCCGTCAATCCGGCCATTTCCTCATCGAGCCAGGTGGCCCGGCCCGTGCGGGCGAGATCGGCCTTCAGGCTGAGATAAACATCGCGCAGGTGGGTCACGTCGCCCAGCGCGTAAACAAGCTGGTTGTCGGACAGCGGCCGCCGCGCCCAATCGGTGAAGCGCGAGGACTTGTCGAGTTCGCGGTTGGTGATCTTCTTGACCAGATTGACGTAGCTCACCGAGTCGCCGAAGCCGCAGACCATGGCGGCGACTTGTGTGTCGAACACGGGCGTCGGGATAATGCCGGCTTTGTAGTGTATGATTTCAATGTCTTGGCGGGCGGCGTGAAACACTTTCACGACGTTGGTGTCGGCCATCAGCTCGAAAAACGGCGCCAAGTCCAGATCGGCCGCCATGGGATCGACGATCAGCTCGTCTTCGGGCCCGGCCATCTGGATGAGGCACAGCTTGGGCCAGAATGTCGATTCACGCATGAATTCCGTGTCGACGGCGACGAACGCATGGGCGGCGAGGCGACGGCAGGCGTCAGCGAGGTCGCGAGTGGTTGTGATGACGTGCATGGGGAGCGCGTATACCCAGGCTCGGAGGAATTGTCGCGGATATTCCGCTGATTCCACGGGCTTTGCGACATTTGGGCTTTCGTCCCCGACCTCCGAACGGACTTGACAGACCGCACCCCGAGTGCGCTTTTCGCGCCGCTGGATATCGCAAATCGCGTGCGTTGCTGAACGCGGGCCATTGAGCACGCCGCACGACAGACGGGCCTCAAAACCGAGGCCGAGCCCCGAGGAATTCGTCATGGCCCAAGCTCCGATGCACCGTTATCGCTCCCATACTTGCGGCCAGTTGCGCAAGGCTGACGCGGGCACGGCCGTGCGCGTTTCGGGCTGGGTGCACCGGGTGCGCGACCACGGCGGGCTGCTGTTCATCGACGTGCGGGACCATTACGGCATCACCCAGGTGGTGGCCAATCCTGACAGTCCAGCGTTCAAAGCCGCTGAGCGGGTTCGCTCGGAATGGGTCATCCGGGTCGACGGGAAAGTGCGCGACCGGCCCGACGGCACGGTGAATTCCGAGTTGCCGACGGGCGACGTGGAGCTGTTCGCCGCCGAGATCGAAGTTCTATCGGAAGCCAAGGAGCTGCCGCTGCCGGTGTTCGGAGAGCCCGACTACCCCGAAGACATCCGGCTGACCTATCGCTTCCTCGATCTGCGGCGCGAGTCGCTGCACGCCATCATCATGAAGCGGCTGGCGATTACGCGCGCCATCCGCGACCGCATGCACGACGCGGGCTTCAACGAGTTCCCGACGCCGATCCTGACCGCGTCGTCGCCGGAAGGCGCGCGCGATTTCCTGGTGCCGTCGCGCGTGCATCCGGGCAAGTTCTACGCCCTGCCGCAAGCGCCGCAGCAGTATAAGCAGTTGCTGATGATCTCGGGCTTCGACCGCTATTTCCAAATCGCACCTTGCTTTCGCGACGAGGATCCGCGTGCCGACCGCCTGCCCGGCGAGTTCTACCAGCTCGACGTCGAGATGAGCTTCGTCGAGCAGGACGACGTGTTCTCGACGATGGAGCCCATCGTCACGGGCGTGTTCCAGGAGTTCGCCAACGGCTTGACCGTCGACACGAACTGGCCGCGCATTCCCTACGATACGGCGATCCAGAAATACGGCTCCGACAAGCCCGATCTGCGCAACCCCATCGAGATGCAGGATGTGACGGACCATTTCCGTGGCTCGGGGTTCAAGGTCTTTGCCGGCATGATCGAGAAGGACCCGAAGGTGCGGGTATGGGCCATCCCGGCAAAAACGGGTGGTTCGCGCGCGTTCTGTGACCGGATGAATTCCTGGGCGCAGAAGGAAGGCCAACCGGGGCTGGGGTATATTTTCTGGCGTGCCGAGGAAGGGGCGGCAGGCGCTGGTCCCGTGGCCAAGAACGTCGGGCCAGAGAGGGCCGAAGCCATCCAGAAACAACTCGGCCTCGCGATTGGCGACGCCTGCTTCTTCACCGCCGGCGACCCGGCCAAATTCTCCAAGTTCGCTGGCCTCGCGCGCGATGAAATCGGCCGCGAGCTGAAACTCATCGACGAGAACCGCTTTGCCTTCGCCTGGATCGTCGACTTCCCGTTCTACGAGTGGAGCGAGGAAGACAAGAAAATCGACTTCTCGCACAACCCCTTCTCCATGCCCAACGGCGGACGCGAAGCGCTGGAAGCTGCCGAAGCGCAGGGGCGCGACGCGATCCTGGCGCTGAAAGCCAACCAGTACGACATGGTCTGCAACGGCTACGAAATCGCCTCGGGCTCGATCCGCAACCACCTGCCCGAAACGATGGTCAAAGCGTTCGAGATCACCGGCCTGACGCGCGCCGACGTGGAGCAACGCTTCGGCGGTCTCTATCGCGCCTTCCAATACGGCGCCCCCCCGCATGGCGGCATGGCGGCTGGCATCGAGCGCATGGTCATGCTGCTGACGGGGTGCAAAGCCGTGCGCGACGTGGCGCTGTTCCCCATGAACCAGCAAGCCGCCGACCTCCTCATGGGCGCCCCCAACGAAGCCTCCCTCAAGCAGCTGCGCGAGCTGCACATTCGGCTGAACGTGCCGGAGAAGCGGGGATAAAAGCCCCCCGCTTCTGCGCGGCGGCATCGCTCGACGTCGAGGTCGTTTGCTTTCGGGCAGGCACCGGCCTATCAATCGCGGCCGAACCGATCCCGTCCGCTTTCGCGATGCGCCGCAGGGGCTCCCTATGCCGACCCAACCGACACCCAAACCCGGTATCATGGACATTCAGCCCTATGTGCCGGGCGAAAGCACCGTGCCGGGCGGGATGAAGCCCATCAAGCTGTCGTCGAACGAAACGCCGCTGGGGCCGAGCGCCAAGGCGATTGCCGCCTACAAGTCCGAAGCCGATGCGCTCGAGCGGTATCCCGATGGGGCATCGGGCGCTTTGCGCAAAGCCATCGGCGGCGTTTACGGCCTCGATCCCGCGCGCATCGTGTGCGGCTGCGGATCGGACGAACTGCTCAATCTGCTGGCGCACGCTTACCTGGGGCCGGGCGACGAAGCGATCTTCACCGAGCACGGATTTCTCGTCTACAAAATCGCGACGCTGGGCAATGGCGCCAAACCCGTCGTGGTCAAGTCGAAGGCCTATCGCACCGATGTGGATGCGATCCTGGCGGCACTGACGCCACGCACCAAGGTCGTGTTCCTCGACAATCCCAACAACCCCACGGGCACCTACATTCCGTTCAGCGAGGTGCGCCGCCTGCACGCGGGCCTGCGGCCCGATACGCTGCTGGTGCTCGACTCGGCTTATGCC
>JANOHP010000244.1:0-12151 GCA_031406575.1 Hyphomicrobiales bacterium | reverse complement strand
GCTCGTCGAGATACGCACATAGCCGGTCCTCGCTCTCGCGAAGCTGTTGTCTGCCCATTGCTGCCTCCCGCCAAACGAATCAGTCAAATCGCTGATTCCCGGCGGGTGCGGCCCATGACAAACTGACTCAGTACGAGTAGCGCGATCATCGCCGACGCCCGGATCGCTGTCCGCCACCTGCTTGATTTTCGCAGTTTGGGGATTGTGATCGTGATCGACCGTGCCGGGAGCGGCATGGTGGGCGATGTCGTTGAGGAAGGCGTGGCCGGTGCCGATGAAGGCCGTCGTGCCGAGGTCGACGGGGTCGGCAGGGTCGGCAGGCGTACCCGATACCCATTCCATGGGAACACCGTCAGCATCGACGGCCGTGACGACCTGAGCGTAACCATTCTCGTCGGGAATGAACTTGCCGTAGGGATCCGTCAATAGCAGCGGCACGTTGCCGACATCGAAATCGGTGAATTTGATGCCGAGGAACTGCAACGCGTGCGCCTTGACGTGCGTCCAGTCGGCGATGCTGCCGTCCGGGTTGTCGAGCAGATGGCCCGTGGCGACGGTCTTGCCGTCGACGGTCGTGTACTCGCGCAGGAAAACCTGGTGCGACGCCACGGACGTGTAGGTCTGGTTCTGGTCGACGTAGGGCGTGGTGGTGTTTTGGGTGTTGCCCTGCGCATCGAACATGGTGGTGCGGGTCACCGCCATGAAGCGCAGATGCGCGGGGAGATCGTCGGCGTTACCGAAGATGTGGTCCGCGCCCGCGATCAACGGATCGTCTGCCTGCAGGGGAATGTAGACGGTGCCGTTGCCACCCTTGGTGACGAGGTCGAGGCCGTGGTCGAAGAACTGGCCAAACAGCGTCATCCAGCCGCTGTTTGCGGGAGACAGGCCGATATCGGCAGAGCGGTGCTCGATCGTGATCGAGCCGTCTTCTGAGATGTGGAGGCCCGAGTCGTCGATGACACCGGCGAATTCGGAACGTGCCAAGTCCAACATAGCCTGAGCGGCATCGCCTTCTGGCCCCTCGACGTCGTAAAGGGCTTGGGCGTCAACGACGGCCTGCAATGCGTCTGCGACATCGGGCTCCGACGCGATGACGGCATCGCGTGAGGCTTCGAGCTGGGTGTTCAGTTCGCTGGCGACATTCGGGAAGACGTCGCCAAGACCCGCAGCATTCAAAGCGCGTTGGAGATCGAGGGAGCCTGCAACATTATCGAGGAGATTAATAGCATTTAGCGCGGTTTGAACTTCGAGAACGCCCGCAGCAAAATCCTGCGCGGCGACGAGGTCGGCGTTGACAACGAGCGCAGCAACGTCGGGATCGGCAACGTCGAGGGCAGCCGCGACCGCATTGGCACTCGCCAACAACGTGGCAACCGCAGCCTTGGCGGCGTTCAGTGCAGTCGTATCGCCAGGGTTTTGGACGCCAGGCGCGCCTGCCTGGAGCGCGGCGAGAAGTGTCGACGTTGTCGTATCCACGGTCGCTGATGCCGCGACAGCCGCCGCCGATGCCGCAAGCGCGGCGTCGTAGGCAGCAACCGTCTCTGCAATGACTGGTACGGCCGCAATCGCATCCGCCAGTGCCTGCTCGGCCGCATTCAACGCGGCGAGCGCGGCAGCCGCCTGCGCCAACTCCGGCGCCACTGCGGCTTGCGCGGCGCGCAGAACATCAGCCGCCGCCATGATCGTGTCGGCATCGCCATAGGGGTTCGTCGAACCAACTTGGAACAAGGCCGTAACCAACGCGGCCTTGTTGGTGACGGTCTGGTCGACGGTCAGGTTCGAAATGATGCGCGGATCGGCGTCGGCGACGCTGATGAATTTCCCGGTCGGGCCCGTTGCGGCGTAGTTCGTGTTCGTGATGACCGGAGCACCCGGCCCCAAGTACATCGTGTCGCCATCGGCATCGTTGCTGTAAGTGGGTTCCAGCAATCTGGGGAACAGTTCGTCGGCGGCGGCGAAGCGCTCCTGGCCGGGTAGCAAATGGTTGAAACTTCCGTCGACCGTGCGCAGGCCGAACGGAAGAAGTGCGCTGTCCATGCCGATTATATCGGCGAGATTTCCCCCAGCGGCGTGTTGCTCGGCGATACGAATGTGCTCGAGGATCTTGGCGAGATCAGCGAGGTTGACGACGAAACTGGTAGCCATGGCTCATTATCCTTCTACGCCGTGACGCTGTTGGCGGTTCAATTGGCGACAGGCACAATCATCCTTGGCAACCAAGGAGCAATTCCCAAGCCAACAGAAAGCCGCAATGAATGGTAAATGGAACTTCAGATAGAAACGTAATGGCACGAATGAGTTATACTTATTTTCCGACCCCCGACGTCGAGGCCGGCCACAGGGGTCGCGCCCAGTCGTGCTCCCGCGTTCAATGCGGGATCGAAATAGGCCACGTCCCGGGTCGGAGGACGAAAGGTGACCGGCTGCAGAAGGAACTGCAGATCGGACAAGTCGAAAACGAAGGGGTTCTGTCTGGTACGCCCAATGGCCATGGGACGCGATCCTCGTCACGAACGTCGATACTGAGCTGCACGTGAAGGGCTTGCTGGGAGATCCACCACGCTCTTCGCACGACCATCGTTAGATCCCGTGGGGTCCCGTACTTGTTGGTAGTCTTGACCACGCGATACGGCAGCTCGACATGGCTCTTTTGTATAATACGTTGAAAAATAATTATATTGGACTAAGGTCTTACAATGACCGGAGCCATGCCAGACTAATGTCTGGCACCCTGTCGTAAACGGGACTGATCACGCACAGGCCCGCGCGCCCGGCCGATCACACCGGAAGCCAACGACCGGGCAGCGCACGTAATGTCCATAGGTTATCAATAATAAACGTTGCGGCCCGCGCCTCCGGTTGCCGCAACCAGCTCGCCGGAAATGGCCCAAGCTTTCTCCGAGGCGAGGAACGCCGTCACGAACGCGATCTCCGAGGCGTCCACCATGCGGCAGATGGCATTCCCGCGGGCCGAGTCGGGTGCGAAATCCTGCCGCTCGGCCTCTTCTGCGGAGACACCCAACTGCTTGGCACGCGCGGCCAGCAAACTCGGCGTGCGTTCCGTGCGCGTCGTTCCGGGGTGAATACAATTGACGGTAATGCCGTAGCGACCAAGCTGTACGGCCAGCGTCTTCGTCATATGCACCAACGCCCCATTGCGTGCGCCGCCGCTGAGATTGCCGGCATTGCGCGCGTTGGCGCCGCTGATGTTGATGATGCGGCCCCAGTTTTCTTTTTTCATGAAGGGAATGACGGCACGCGAACAACGCAGCGCCCCGACATACTTGATATTGAAATCCTGCAGCAAATCTTCATCGACGACGGATTCGATGGGACCGGTGGCGCTGGCCGATCCACCCGGCGCCGATCCACTATTGACCAGGATGTGCACACCGCCCAATTGCTGCGCCGCATCGGCAACCATGCGATCGACCTGATCCTTGCTGGTGACATCGGCCACCAGCGGCAGGATGCGCCGATTGGTTTCAGCAGCGAGTTCCCGCGCCGCTACCTCGAGGTCCGTCTTGTTGCGCGCAACAATCGCCACATCCACGCCTTCGCGCGCCAATTCGCGTGCGATGGCCTTGCCGATGCCGCGGCTGCCGCCCGTCACAATCGCATGCTTGCCCTGCAATCCGAGATCCATCGCATGTTCTCCTGCTGGCGGCCTGAGGAGTACGTGACTCCTGCCCATTGTTCTCCCGACACGCCCCGCACGCAAACCTTGCGACCCGCGCACCACTTCCGACCGTTCACACTCCTTCGCAGGCGCACCGCATCACGCCTGTGAAGAGCTGGTCCCACGAAGTGTTCAGCCGAACACTTCCGGATTGACGGCGTTTTCCTTGCGCGGGGTGCCATCGAATACCGACAGCACGTTCAGCGCCGCCTGCTCGGCCATGCGCTCCATGGCCTCGGCCGTGACGCCCGCGATATGAGGCGAGCAGATCAGGTTGGGCAGCGTGAACAGCGGATTGTCGGCATCGGGCGGCTCTTTGTCGAACACGTCGAGCGCGGCGGCCGGCAAAGTGCCGTCTTTCAGGGCGGCATAGAGGTCCGTCTCGTCGATGATGCCGCCGCGTGCCGTCGACACGAGATAGGCGGTACGCTTCATCTTCTTCATGCGGACAGCGTTGATCATGCCCACGGTCTCGGGCGTTTTGGGGCAATGAATCGTGATGAAATCGGCGCGCGGCAACGCGTCGTCCAGGGTGGCGACCGGCTCGCATCCCGCCGCCTTGATCACCTCGGGCTTCACGTAGGGGTCGAACACCAAAACCTTGCATTCCATGGCCTGGCAGCGCTTGGCTTGGCGCGTGCCGATGCGGCCGAAGCCGATGATCAGCACGGTTTTCTCGAACATGTCGTTGGAGACGAACTGGCGATCGATGCGCTGCTTCCAGCGATTTTCCTTCACCAGAGCGGAAAGCTCTGGTCCTTTGCGCGCCAGCGTCAACATGAAGTACATGGCGTGCTCGGCGACGGACGGTGAGTTGGCGGTGCCCGCGATCATCACCGGCGTCTTGACCTTGGTCATCGCGGGGATGTCGATGGCGTCATAGCCCACGCCCGTGCGCGCAATGACCTGGAGACCGCCCGCAGCTGCATGCTCGGCTGCCCCGAATGACGTTCCCCCCAGCACGACACCCGATACCGGCGCATGCTGCGTCAAGGCCGCCTGATAGTCCGCCGGACTGATGAAATTCGAAAACGGGATCGCCTCGACGTCCTCACGCTTTTTCAGGATGTCGACGCCAGCCTTGCCCATGCTGTCGGTGTAGAGCACACGTTTCTTGTTCGTCGCCATTGGTGTTTCCCCTCGTCCGTCTGTTTGGACGGTGTCAGGCCGTTGGCCAGACACCTTGCAAGATTTTTTCTAAAGATCCTGCGCCGTCGTGCGCTTCACCGTCACGCCGGGACGCGTCAGCACGTCGGGTTGCAGTTTCGTGCCGAGCCCCGCACCTTTCGGCACGGTGATCATGCCCTTCGCGATCGGCGGCAGTTCGGTCATATAGCGGTGATACCAGCCATAATAGAACGCGCGCACGATCTCTTGCACCCAACAATTGCGCACGTTGAGCGCCAGATGCGTCGACACGGTGAGCGCCACGGGGCCCGTGCAATCGTGGAAGGCGACCGGCGTGTGCCAGGGCTCCGCCATTGTCGCGATCTTCTTGGCTTCCGAAACGCCACCGCACCAGGCGATATCCATGATCACCATCGCAAGCGACTCGAGCTCCAATAGGTTGCGGAAATCAGCGCGTCCGCCGCGCGTCTCGCCTACGGCAATCGGTGAGCGCGTAGCGCGCGCCACTTCGCCGATCGAGTGCATGTGGTCCATGAAGACGGGGTCTTCGACCCACATCGGCTTATAGGGCTCGAGTGCGCGAGCGATCTTGATCGCCTCGGGCCGCGCCCACAGGGAATGCAGCTCGTAGGCCACATCCATTTTGTCGCCGACGGCCTTGCGGATTTTTTCGAACGGTTCGAGGCCTTTTTTCAGGTCTTCGGGTGAGATCCGATAGCCGCTCGACGCTTCCGCTGCATAATCGAGCGGCCAGATCTTCATCGCATCGATGCCCATCTCGAGCAGCGAGTGGGCCAGCTCGTCGGCACGATTGAGGAAGGCGTCGAGGTCTTCGTATGCGCCGGTCTTGGCGCCAGATAAACCGAAGTTGTCGGTGCCCTGCGTCGCCTTGGTCTGCACATACGAATAGCCTGCGCAGGTATTGTAGACCTTGATGTTGTCGCGAACCCGCCCGCCCAACAGATCGCAGATCGCCATGCCCTTGGCCTGCCCCAGGATATCCCACAAAGCGATGTCGACGGCCGAACGCCCGCGCATCTCCGCACTCGCGCCGACAAAGCCGATATAGCCCGTCAAGTGCGCCTGATGCGCCTCGATGTTGGTGGGGTTCTTGCCGATCAGGTAGGGCGCGATGGTGCCGTGAACGTGCCCCTCGGCAGCGGCCGGTCCATAAAACGTCTCACCCAGGCCGATGAGGCCTTCGTCGGTGTGGACCTGCACCCAGAGCAAATTGGGATGTTCGGCTGAACGGATCGTTTCTAAGGCTGTAACTTTCAAGATGCGATCTTTCGGGTTTGCGATCGATGATCGTTTCGCAACCACCAAACCGGGTTCCTTGCGGGCAGCCGACGTGCCGGATGTCGGGTTTTCATTTTTTCACCTGCAGCAACACGCGCTCGTACGTCGTGCGCACGCGCGTGGAGAAGGCGCCGATGTCGCGATCGTAGATCTTGATCAGCTCTTTGACCTCGGGACCATTCAGGGCAGCGTCCAGCTTGGCCGCACTCTCGAAGGCGTAGAGCGCCATGTACTGGTGCGAGCCGTCGCCCAGCACGACTTTGTAGCGCGCACCGCCGGTGCAACCGGGAAACATACGCACGGCGTCGGGCATATGCTCGGTGTCGTACCAGCGATTGAAGTCGGCTTCGCGGCCCGGCTCGACGGTGGCGCGCACGGACAGCATGTGTTCGGGAAACATGGGATGCGGTCTCCGGATCAGGTGGTCCCTTCGGCCCGGGACGCCAGCCTGATGCCAGCGTCGCGTCCCGTCAGGGCCGAACCATAGCCTGCACGCGGAGCGCGGGCGATCCAAAATTTCGATTTCAAAATTTCGATGAACGCGCCGCAAGCCGCCGAGTTGCCGCCAGAGGTGGACCGCTTCAGCTCCAACCCGCATCGACGATGAAATTCTGCGCCGTCACCATCCGGCTGTCGTCGGCAAGCAACCACAGCGCCATGCGCGCGATATCGGCGGGCACGAGATGGTCTGGCAGACACTGAGCAGTGCGCAACGTGGCCTCGCCTTCAGGCGTCAGCCACAGCGCTTTTTGACGTTCGGTCATGACCCAGCCCGGCAAGATGGCGTTCACACGAATGCGTTGAGCGCCCAGATCGCGTGCTAAGCTCCGCGTGAGGCCGGTCACGGCGGCCTTCGCCGTCAGATAGGCTGGCATACCCGTGTCTTTGATCACCCAACTGATCGACCCGAGATTGACGATCGAGCCTGTGCCGCTCGCCCGCATGTCTGGAACGACGGCCTGCGCCGCAAAAAACTGATGCCGTAAATTGACGGCCATCCGCTCGTCCCAGTAGTCGGGCGTCACGGCGTCGATGCTGTGCCGGTCGTCTCGGGCCGCATTGTTGACGAGGGCGCCGATTGGGCCGAACCGCGACCGGGCAACATCGATCGATGCGCGCAAGGCATCGATATCGCGCAAGTCACACGGCAGAAACGCCACGTGCCCAACCGCAGCGGACAGGGTCGCACTCAGGCGATGGCCCGCGTCTGTGTCGATATCCAAAAAAGCAACGCGTGCACCTTTGATCGCGAGATGCTCGACGATGGAGGCGCCAATTCCCGTGGCGCCGCCGGTCACCACCACCACCTTGTCCTTCAAGCTCGGATAGATCGCCACCTCGATCGCGGTTGGCTCGGTCGCAACGGGCGCAGGGGTCACAGGACTTCCTCCCACCGTCGACTGAGGCGCACGGCGCTGTTGATGAGACCCACCATCGAATAGGTCTGCGGGAAGTTGCCCCACAATTCGCCGGTTTTCGGGTCGACGTCTTCAGAAAGAAGACCCAGCGCGTTTCGATAAGACAGCAGCACTTCGAAAAGCTGGCGCGCCTCGTCCTTTTTCCCCAGCGCATGCAGCGCATCGACCAGCCAGAAGCTGCAAATCAGAAACGCCGACTTCGGATGCCCGAAATCATCTTCGGCAATGTAGCGAAACAACAGCTCGTCCCAACAAAGTTTCTTCTGCACCAGCTGGACCGTCGACCTGAACCGCTCGTGCGTGTTGCTGTGGAAGCCCAGTTCTCCGATCAACAGCAAAGAAGCATCGAGGTCTTTGCCATCGAACGTCGATACGAACGACTGGAGATCGTCGTTCCACGCGCGCGTCGAAAGCACGTCGTGCAGGCGATCCGCTTGCGCACGCCAAAATTGGGCGCGCTCGGATCGTCCCAGACCGGTTGCAATCTTGGCCAAGCGATCGCACGCGGCCCAACACATCAGGCTCGAAAACGTATGGACCTGAATGGTGTTGCGCAATTCCCACGGTCCAGCGTCCGGTTGATCGAAAGCTGCGACAGCGCGCAACCCCAGCTCTTCCAGTCGTTCGAACAAAACTTCATCGCCGGTGCGGATCAGTCGCTTGTCGAAGAACGCGTGCGTCGAAGCGAGGACGACGCTGCCATAGACATCGTTCTGGACTTGCAGGTGGGCGGCATTGCCGATGCGCACCGGCGCGTGCCCGCGGTAACCAGCCAAGCTGTCGGCGACCCATTCGTCGAGATTGCTTTCTCGGGTGATGCTGTAGAGGGGTCGCAGCCGATCATTGGCGCTGTCGTCGACTGCATCGTTGATGAAGCCGATATAGTCTTCCATCGTTCGCGTCGCACCCAGACGGTTGAGAGCGTGGATTACGAAGTACGCATCGCGCAACCAGCAATACCGATAGTCCCAATTGCGCTGCGTTCCCTCCGCTTCGGGAATCGACGTCGTGAGCGCCGCCACAATTGCACCCGTCTCTTCGTAGTTGCACAGCTTCAGCGTGATGGCTGCACGGATGACGGCTTCCTGCCATTCGAAGGGGATCGACAGCGAGCGCACCCAGCCGCGCCAATGGTCGATCGTGCGGTCCAGGAACTCACGCGCAGTCCGCTCGATATCGGCTTGCATGCGCTCGTCGCTGCCGAAAAAAAACACCAGCGGCCGATCGACGACGAACACGCGCTCTTCCAAGATGTAGGAGACGGGCGCCGTCGTCGTCAGGCGCAGCGCCTGATGCGCAGACACAAAGCGGATGTGATTGCTGCCGCGCGTCATGTCGGGTTTGGTCGCGCCATAATCGAAGCGTGGACGCAAACGCACTTTGATGCGTGGCCGACCGGCAATCGGCACCACCCGCCGCACGAGCTGTGGCGGACGGAACATGCGACCGTGATCGGTGAACCGCGGCGCAAAATCGATAATTTCGACGGCATTACCCCGATCATCGTGGAGGACGGTCGACATCACCGCGGTATTGGGAAGATAGCTGGTCTCTGCCCGCACGAACCCCTCGAGGTCGATGGCGAAGAGGCCGGTTTGCGTTTCGGGGGCCTCTTCTCCCTCGCTGGGACTATTGACGAGCGCACAGAACGTGGGATCGCCGTCGAAACGTGGAAAGCAGGACCAAAGGATACGCGCGCGAAAATCAACGAGAGCAGCGATGCTGCAATTGCCGATCACGCCGAGATCGAGCGTGGGCATTTCAAACTCCTCGCAGTGTCAATGATGAGGGATCGACCCGGTATTGGCCCATTGCATCAGCCACCGGCGAAACGCCTTCGGGGTATCCAGACACAAGTCCGTGGGGGCGTAACTTTGGCGCCCGATACGGATCGCCAAGCCACCCGCAGCCTGGACAACAGCGAAAGCGGCTTCATCGGTGAGGTCGTCGCCCGCGTAAATGGGGCAGCGATCACGATAAGGATGCAACGGTAGAAAACGCGACACCGCACGGCCCTTGTCGGCAAAGACGGGGAGAATTTCGAGAACGGCCTTGCCCGATTGACACCGAAACGCGCTGCCGAGCCGGGCGAAGCAGGTGGCGACCACGTCTCGAACCGCTTGTTCGTGGTGTGGAGCAAGGCGCCAGTGAACGGCAACCGAAGCGCCTTTGTCTTCGACGATCACGTCGTCGAGCTGCCGAGCCGCGGCACGAAGATCGTGCACAACGCCCCGCAATCCGTCATCCATCTCACTGCCCACCCGATGATACTCCCCCCGATAGCGCCATTCACCACCGTGAATGCCGGCCGCATCACTGTTGAAGGGTGCCAGCAGGAGATCGAGCGTCGCGACAGGCCGCCCGCTCACGAGCGCCAACGCGCCATCCAGTCCGTTGCGCAATTGCGCGAGAACGGCGGGTAGGATGGGATCGATGCAGACCGCGTCGGGACGTTCTGCGATGTCGACGAGTGTCCCGTCGAAATCCAAAAACAAAGCCCAGCGCCGGTTGTCGTCGTGATCGACGGAACGGGAGACCTTTTGCGACCGCGCGTCACCCATCGCCCGCGACCGTCAACTCTGCGAGGTCATCGATGCGTTGACGTTTGCGCAGGCGGGCCAAGTCGAACAGCATCTCCCCCGCCCAGCGAAAGACGTTGCGCACGCGCACTTGCCGGCGCATCGAGCGCATCCGTTCGCTCTGCTCGAATGCGGGCATGGTCACGGCACGCTGAATGGCTTCTGCGGTTCCCTGCGCATCGTACGGATTGACGATCAATGCTTCAGCGAGATCGCGCGATGCACCCGCGAATTCCGACAAGATCAGCACGCCCAGCGCGTCGTCGCGAGACGCCACGAATTCCTTCGCGACCAGATTCATACCGTCCTGGAGGCTCGTGACGAGGCACGTATCGGCTGCGCGGAACAGCTCGAAAACTTCTGGCGGTTCGTGGTGGCGGATCCCCAGAATTATGGCTGGCACGGCGCCATCCATCCTGTGTCTGCCATTGATGTTCTCGGCCAGCGCGACCACGCGGCTTTGCAATTCTTGGTAAGCCGCCAATTTAGTGCGCGTCGGCGCGATCGCCAAATAGAGACAGAACCGGCCATTCCATTCCGGCCAGCGCGTGAGAAACGCGTCGACCGCCTCCATACGCTCCGGAATTCCCTTGGTGTAATCGAACCGCTCGATGCCGACCGCAAGGTGGGTGTCCGCTCGCAACGCCAACCGCTCGCGCACCTTGTGGCGACACGCGCGCATCGAGTCTTGCCCAGCCAAGACCGTGGGCGGCCATTCGATGGAAATCGGATAGGGCTTCACCGTCGTCTCGAAACTGCCGAACGAGACGGTCGACTGCTCGCGATCGATGCGGCTTTCGATACACCGATCGACCGTTTCGAGAAAATTATTGCAGTGGCTACGCGTATGAAATCCGATCACCGTGCTGCCGAGCAGCCCCTCGACGATGGCTTCCTTCCACGGACAGGTGCCGAACGTCTCCGCGTTGGGCCAGGGAATATGCCAAAACGTCAGGATCGTCGCCTTGGGTAAATGCTCGCGAAGGAACTTCGGCACCAACGCGAAATGGTAGTCCTGCACCAAGACGATCGGGTCCTCGGTCGTGGCTTCGGCGACGGCGGCCTCGGCAAATCGCCGGTTGACGTCGACGTAGGTGTCCCAATCCGTTTGGCGAAACGTCGGCCGCACGAATGCGTTGTGGCACAGCGGCCAGAGCGCTTCGTTGGCGAAGCCATAATAATACCCGTCGACCTCTTCATCCGAGAGCCATACGCGCCGCAGCGTATAGGCGGGCGCGTCGATGGGAACGCGAATGCGGCCATCGGCGTCGGCGGTTTCGCGATCAGCGGTTCCGCTGCCGTGCGCGACCCATGTTCCGCCACACACGCGCATCACCGGCTCGAGAGCAGTGACGAGTCCGCTCGCTGGAATTTGCAGCACAGGACCGTTTTCCGAATGGTTGTGAATGTAGGGCTCGCGATTGGACACCACGATGACTTGAGCGCCAGGCAGTTCCCGCGCCAAGAGGGCCTGAAGCGTCGCTGGCGACCACTCGATTTCGATGGCGTCCAGAACGGGCAGCGGGTTGTCAGGTGCGCGGCGCCTGCTGCGTCGCTCGAACATCGAAATGGGCATCTGGGTCATGTCGAACCTACACCGTCAGAGTGCGAAACTGGGCACGCGGTCGTTTCCGGGATCGATCTGGGCTAGTTGTGGAAACGCCCCATATCGGGCCTTGTTCCGACGACGGTGCCGAGCCAGCTGTGCCAGCTCATGGTGCAGCCACCGGAAAACCCGACCCGCGCGGCGAAGGCGCGCCGTGCCGACGATGTGGTGTTTTGTCGGAGGAAATACAGTAAGCCAGCTCAAGCCCTGCCCGCGCGGAAGCTGGCGCCCCGTAGGGGCGCCACACTAGCGTCCGCAGCTTCCCGCCACTGTCCGACCAACCTGCTGATTTAAGATCATTTACCGGTTGATATGTCCCTACCTATTCTTCCCTGTCCGCTGAAATCCGTGCAGATTGTTGGGGCCGGTATTAGGGCCGCAGAAATATGTGCGAGGGCGGATGTCTCGAAAGGTAGACAGACTGAGTGCGCGTGCGGTGGCG
>JANOHP010000205.1:0-54742 GCA_031406575.1 Hyphomicrobiales bacterium | reverse complement strand
TCGGTGCGGTGGTGGCCATGCTCGTTGGTCTGGGCATTACGGTTGCAGCATTTGTCGTGCAGAATTTGGGCTTGCTGGGGGGTTCTGCGGTGCTGGTCGCGGTGCTCGGGGTGCCGTGCGCCCTGCTGGCGGCCATCGCAGCCAGCTATGTCACAGCGGCCCCGGGCCGGCATATTCTGGAAATGGTGCGGGACTTGAGGATTCCCGGTGGCGAAGCAATTGCCGATCGCGAAGCGCGCCGGCTGCTGCACTTGCGCCTGAAACGAGACTGACCGGCCCATTATGCCGACCTTGCGGACAGTGCGCATTTGGCGCTAAGCCGGACAGACGGCTCGAAGGGGATCGACCCTCGCCGACCAACGGACAAAAGGCGCCATGTCGGCACGCGACCGGTTCGGATTGTACCCACCCATCGAGCCCTATCGGCGCGATCGCCTCGTCGTCTCCGGGGGCCATCAGATTTATTATGAAGAGAGCGGCAACCGAAACGGTAAGCCGGTGCTCATCGTCCATGGCGGGCCCGGTGGGGGCAGCAATCCCACCATGCGCCGGTATCACGACCCGGCACGCCATCGCATCATCATGCTCGATCAACGCGGCTGCGGGCGCTCGACACCGCATGCGAGCCTCGTCGCGAACACGACCTGGGACCTGATCGACGATATGGAAGCGCTGCGCACCGCGCTGGGCATCACACAATGGCAGCTGGTCGGTGGCTCCTGGGGCTCGACGCTGTCGTTGGCCTATGCACAGAGCCATCCCAGCCGCGTCAGTGCGCTCATTCTGCGGGGCGTGTTTCTCGTGCGGCAAGCCGAACTCGATTGGTTCTACCGGGACGGAGCCAACTGGCTCTATCCCGATGCCTACGATGCCTTCGTCGGGCTCATTCCCACCAGCGAACGTGGAGACCTGATTGGCGCCTATCACCGCCGCCTGACCCATCCCGATGCCAAGATCCAGCTCGCTGCTGCGCGCGCCTGGAGTGTCTGGGAGGGCTCGACTCTCGCACTCATCCCCAACGAGGAGCGCATCAGCCATTTCAGCGCCGATGCCTATGCCTTGGCGTTCGCGCGCATCGAATGCCACTATTTCGTCAACCGCGGTTTTTTCCGGTCCGATGGCGAGCTGCTGGCGGGCGTGCCGCGGATCCGGGACATTCCCTGCGTCATCGTGCACGGCCGTTACGATGTCGTGACACCGCTGCGCAGCGCCTGGGATCTGAAGGCCGCCTGGCCGGAAGCCGATTTGCGCATCGTCGCCGACGCCGGCCATGCCATGACCGAGCCCGGCATCATCCATGAGCTCGTCGCCGCCACACGACGCCTGTATTGAGCCCCTCATCGGCCTCGGGACGACCCAATGCGCAGATCTTCTCCCCGCACATTCGGCGCGATCGGCGTGCATCCCCCTCATGCGGAGGCGGGACAACGCATCGGTCTGCTCGGTGGATCGTTCAACCCACCCCACGCCGGCCATCTGCAAATCAGCAAGATCGCCCTCTCGCGCCTGCAGCTCGACCGGCTCTGGTGGCTCGTCAGTCCGGGTAATCCACTGAAATCCAAGGAGGGCTTGCCACCTCTCGCGGAACGGATGGCGGCCTGTCGCGACGTCGTCGACGACAACCGCATCGTCGTGACGGGGTTCGAGGCGGACCTGGGGACCACCTACACGGCGGCGACGTTGGGCTATCTGTGCCGACGCCACCCGCAGGTCGATTTCGTTTGGGTGATGGGGGCGGATTGCTTGGCGGACTTTCATCAGTGGCGCCTTTGGCGCGGCATTTTCAAGACGCTGCCGATTGCCGTCATTGACCGGCCGGGATGGCATCTGGCGGCGTCTGCATCCATTGCGGCGCGCACGTTCGCGGCGTCACGCCGCCCCACAGGGCGGTCGGCCGGACTGGCGACGGCACCCGCCCCGGCCTGGACCCTGCTGACAGGGCCGCTGTCCCCCCTTTCCTCGACGGCCCTGCGCCGGCAGACCGGCACTTCGTGAGATTTTTAGAACATTGAAAGAACCATATTTCTCGGTTTGCGTGCGCAGACCTTGAAAGCGGTCGGCATTTTCGCATATGCTTGGGTGTCGCACGGGGTTATCCGGGCGACGGCGCGTTCGACGGGGTCGACCGGCAACGCGTGATCGCCTCGCAAGAGGCCTGTTCATCACCCATGTGGGATCGATGACGAAAAGGACGCCAACCCGAAGATGAGAACCGCAACAGGGGCGGCTCGCCAGAGCGCGCCTCCAGCCGACATCGTGTCTGAAAAATCGGATACCGATGCCCTATTGAAAGTGGTCATTGCCTGCCTCGACGACGCCAAGGCCGAGAGGATCGTGACGATCGATTTGGCCGGCAAATCCTCACTGGGCGACTACATGATCGTCGCCAGCGGCCGCACCGATCGCCATGTCGGCGCCGTCGCCGAGCAACTCCAGCGCAAGCTTCGCGAAGAAGGCTTCGGCCGCGTGAAGATCGAGGGAGACAAACAGTGCGATTGGGTGCTGATCGATGCGGGCGGCGTGATCGTCCATGTCTTCAGGCCCGAGGTGCGTGATTTCTACAACCTCGAAAAAATGTGGTCGCAGACCCGGACGCCCGAGTCCACGCACTGACGAACCAAGTCGGCCGTCCTGCCGAACGCTGTGCGAGGTCGGTCGATGCGGGTGACGATTGCCGGTGTCGGCCGCCTCAAGGACGGCGCCGAGCGCGTGTTGGTCGACCGCTACGTCGAGCGGTCGGCGTTGGGTAAATCCCTCGGCATCGGGCCGGTGCGGGAGATCGAAGTTCCCGAATCGCGTTTGGCGGGTGTGGCCGAGCGCCGGATGGATGAAACGGCCCGACTTCTCAAAGGGTGCGGCGATGCGCCGGCGCTCGTCGTTTTTGACGCCAAGGGTCGCCATCTCACGAGCGAGCAGTTTGCGCAGTGGTTGGCCACACAGCGCGATGGAGGCGTGCGTCACACCGCACTGCTGATCGGGGGCCCCGATGGCCACAATCCGGCATTGCTCGCAAAAGCCTCTCTGACGCTGGCACTGGGGTCCATGATCTTGCCGCATGGATTGGCGCGCGCAGTGATCGCAGAACAGCTCTATCGCGCGATCACGATTCTCGCGGGGCATCCCTATCACCGGGCCTGAGGCCGACATTGGCTCGTTCGAGCCGCCGGTGCCGCATCGATTTACCAGTGGCTCTGTCGGGACCGCTGCTCGAGCCATTCCTCGATGCGCCGCCGCGCGCCTGCGGTGAGATCGGCGGGCAGTTGGTCGGGCGCAACGAACGCGACTTCTGCAATTTCGCGATTGGGCACCGGTGGGTGCGCTTGGCGCCACTCGCGCAGAACGTAAACGGCGACGTGATCACCGGGAAAGACGGCGTGGTTGGAGTAGATCCCGAACAAGGTAGCTGGTCCGGTGCGCACGATGCCCACCTCTTCCTCGATCTCGCGATCGAGTGCCGTCTCCAGGGTTTCTCCGAATTCGACGCCGCCGCCCGGAAAAGTCCATCCCGGCATATAGGTGTGCCGCACGAGCACGATGCGGCCGTCGGCGTCGATGATGATGGCGCGGACCCCGAGAGTGAGCCCGCGTTGCAGACGCCAGAAGCGTTGCACGATTTTGAGCGCAACCCACCTCAGCACGGCGCGGGTGTCCTGTTGCGAGGAAACTGTCAATCAGCACTGCGACAGTCCTGCCGCTGATCGCGTTTGGCGGCCAACGAGCGCCTTCGCGTTACTCGAACATGTCGAATATTTCGGCGCTCTTGGGTTGCTGGACCGTGCGCTTGGGAAGTGACCGCTTGACGACCGGCGGGTCCTGCTCGGCTTTGCGTGGCTCGGTGCGGCGATACTTTCGCTTGTCTTCGGGCGCCTCGCTCAACTCGGCCACCGTCGACGTGCGGAAGGTCTGCCAGGTGACGATGACCTTGGCGCCGACATTGACGCGTGGGTAGAGCTCCGCCACGTCTTGATTGTACATGCGGATGCAGCCCTTCGAGACCGCCGAGCCGATCGTCCACGGCGCGTCGGTGCCGTGGATGCGATACATCGACGAGCCCAGATAGAGCGCGCGCACGCCGAGTGGATTCATGGGATGCCCACCGGGCACCCAATTGGGGAGGCGCGGATTTTCGCGGCGCATTTCTGCCGTCGGTGTCCACGAGGGATTTTCACGCTTCTGGCTGACGCTCGTCACGCCCTCCCACCGGCTCTGCTCGCGCGGCACGGCAATGGGGTAGCTCACGGCCTCACCGGGGCGCTGGACGTGGTAGAGACGGCGATCCCCGAAGCTGACGATGATTTGGCCTGCAGGGTACTGTGGGTTGAAGCGAACAGTCTCGCGTCCGCTGCCGCCGGGCGTCGTGCCGCCGTTCCACAGCCATCCCGAGTCCTGCTGCGCGACAGCAACGCTTGCCGACCCTGCGGAGGCCAGCGCAACCAGCGTCACGCATGTCAGCAATCGGGAAAAACGGGATTTCATCATCATCTCCAATCGAAGTCCGCAGTCGCAATCCGAGGATCGTTGCTTGCTTGGCAGTCCGTCAATCGTCTTTACCGCTCGTCGGACGATCAGCTCGGGTGAGAGGTCTACCTTGCTCAAACATGCTGAATGGATCGTTACGTCGCCGAGGATCGTGCGTGCCGAGCCGGCCATGATTCGATGTTCGTTGCGGACGAGACCACGATGGACTGCATAGCACAACCGGGGTGCGCGGCGGGGTCGCGCCCATTCAGCGCCGAGGCTGCCGTTTGGCGGAAAGTGTGTGAACTCAGACACAAAGGTGGTGCTCACGGGACGTTCTGGGCACGTGGCGCGCCACTGGGTCGGTTGGCGTGCCGCGCTCGAGTTGCTTTTTTGTTCTTGACTGGAATGACGAACCGTCTTAGAACGAAAAAAGAACATTATTGAAATTCGGGATGCGTTCGCCGTGAGCAAGACAGCTTCATCTGTGCATTTCTTGGAGCCTTGCGCGCGGCGCTGTCTGGCCGATCGTCATCGGTTTTGTGCGTGTCCGCGTTGTGTCGCGTTGCCCTGTAGCGTTTCGCAGTCTGCACCGGAGATGGGAGAAAGCGGTGACCTCACCGCAGTTTCTCATCCCGAGGCAGAGGTTCCAATCCGAGCGGCCAAAGTCTCGCGTACCGCACTCCTCGATGATCTGAGGCAGCGTATCGACGCCTTGGAGCGGAACGGGAGAGCGACCGCGTCTTTACCCCGAAGGTTTTCTCTCTCCCAAACTTACAGCCTGCCTGTGCCCCTTTCAGGTGTGGGGGATGCCACCGTCCCCCCCGACCAGAGGATGCCTCCCCATCCTCCCCCGACATCCCCCACCCTGTCTGTTTTTTCTGCTGCGGAGCCTTCGCCGACCTTCTCTCCTGCGTTCTTCTCCAGCGCTCTGCACGCAGAGCGCTGGACGTTCGGCACGCCCGACCTCGATGCACTGCTGCCGGATGGTGCGCTCGACGTGGCGGCCCTGCACGAGATCAAGCCGCGCTCCTACCTCGATTGGCCGGCAGCTCTCCTGTTTGCCTGCCGCCTCGCCGTCCGGCGTTTCCGCGCCGGGGTTTCGAGGGGCGTGGTACCGACGCTCCTGTGGTGCCACACGACGGCGCGCGGCAACGATCTGGGCCGTCCTTATGGGCCGGGTCTCGAGAGGCTGGGCTTGCCTGCCGAAGCCCTGATCATCGTCGAGACGGCGCGCGCGTCGGAAACGCTGTGGGCCATGGAGGAGGGCTTGGGCGCGCGAGATGTGGCGCTCGTCGTCGGCAGCGTCGATCGGGTCGATCTCACGCCCTCCCGCCGATTGAGCCTCGCTGCCGCCGCAGCCCGAACGCCGTGCCTGCTTCTGACAGCGCCCGAGGCCGCCGCAGCCCCCGCCGCCACGACCCGCTGGCGTGTCGGACGCGCGCCCAGCGCCGGGCAGCGGTTCGATGCTGCTGCCGTCGGTTCCGCGCGTCTGGCGCTCGATCTCGAGCGGTGCCGGGGCAGTACGCCTCTGCTCGAGACCGTCTCGTCGACTGTGGAGTGGTGTGATGCGGCGCGTGGTTTTCGTCTGGTTGCCTGCGTGGGCCATCGAGCGCCTGGAGCGCGTGCAACCGGGCGCCGTGCCGGCTGAGCATCCCTTCGCTCTCGTCGAGAAAGGGCCGCGCGGCTTCGTCGTCAGTGCCGCCAATGCCTGCGCCCGCGCGCTCGGCGTGCAGGCGGGAGAAACGCTGGCGGACGTGCGCACGCGACTGCCGGCCCTCGCGGCCCGTCCGGCGATGGCGGCGCGAGACGCAGACGCTCTGCACGCCCTCGCCCGCTGGCTCGGGCGGTATGGGCCCACCCGCAATGTCGATGGCGCCGACGGCATCTGGATCGACGTGACGGGTGTCGCGCATCTGTTCGGCGGTGAGGAGGCCTTGCTCGCCGATCTCGTCGCACGTCTGGCCCGACTCGGGTTGACGGCCCGCGTCGGCGTTGCCGATACGCACAGGGCGGCGACGGCGCTGGCCCGCTTTCGCGCCTCGCCCACACGTTCCTGGATCGTGTCGGAACCCGGCAGCGTGCGCGCCGATCTCGCCGCTCTGCCGGTCATGGCGCTCGGCCTCGATGCCGATACGGTGGCGCTGCTGCGGCGCCTGGGCCTCAAGCGCATCGACCAGCTCTACGGCCTGCCGCGCGCGACGTTGGCGCAACGGTTTCGCCGGGGGCTGCCTTCCACACGTGCGGCGAACGCGGGCGCTGCCGCCGCGACCGTGCTCGTGCGGCTCGATCAGGCGTTGGGCGTGCTGGCCGATCCGCGCCGCCCGCTCGAAGAACCGCCCGACGCCGACGTTCGTCTGCCCTGTCCCGAACCGCTCGTGACCACCGAGGCCATCCAATCGGCGCTGGGGATGCTGGCCGACACCCTCGTCGCCAACCTGGCCGCAACGGCCATGGGCGCACGCCGCTTCCAGGTGGCGCTCTACCGCACCGATGGCACGTGCGCGCGCGCCGATGTCGCCACCAGCGCGCCATGCCGCCAGCCCGAGCACATCTGCGGGTTGTTCGCCGACAAGCTCGCCGCCCTCGATGCAGGTTTCGGCGTCGATCTCGTCGTGCTCTGCGCCGCTGGTCTGGAATCCCTGACGGACATGCAGACGACATTCGACGACAATGCCGCCGACGCGGCCGGGCGCAGTGTGGAGCACTTGATCGATCGTCTCGCGAGTCGGCTCGGCAGCGACCGGGTCTATCGCGTGGCGCCGGTTGCGAGCCACATCCCTGAACGGGCGCAGCGCGCGGTGCCCGCACTCGCTGCCCGCGTGTCCCTTCTCCCGCTCGCCGATCGGCCGCCCCATGGCCCGCGCCCAACCCTGCTGCTCGATCCGCCCGAGCCGATCACGGTCGTTGCCGAAGTGCCGGAGGGCGCGCCGCTGCGTCTGCAGTGGCGTCGCGTGCGCCGCCGCATCGTGCGCGCGGAGGGACCCGAACGGATTGCGCCGGAGTGGTGGCGCGCCTGCGCTCTGGCCCCCGAACAGCGCCCGCGCACGCGCGATTACTACCGGCTGGAGGACGACACGGGGGCCGGCTTCTGGGTGTTTCGCGAAGGTCTTTTCGACGAAGAGCAGGAGGAGGCACCCGAGCCGCCACGCTGGTTTCTGCATGGGCTCTTCGCATGACGAATGACGTTGCGATGGGGCGACACAGGGAAGCGACGTTCCCCGCCTATGCCGAGTTGCAAGTGGCCAGCAACTTCTCGTTCTTGCAGGGCGCCTCGCATCCGCACGAACTCGTAGCCCAGGCCAAGGCGTTGGGGCTCGCGGCGCTGGCCATTGCCGATCGCAACACGCTGGCGGGCGTCGTGCGCGCGCACACGGCGGCGCAATCGGTGGGCCTGCGTCTCGTCGTCGGCGCGCGTCTCGATCTCGAGGATGCGCCGAGCCTGCTGTGTTTTCCGCGCGACCGCAGCGCCTATGGCCGGCTCTGCCGTCTGCTGTCGCTGGGTCAAGGTCGCGCAGAAAAAGGCCAGTGCAGCCTGCGCCTCGCCGATGTCGCGGGGCACGCGCAGGGACAGATTTTCATCGCGCTTCCGCCGGAGAATTGGTGCTGGCACGCGGCGGAAAAAAACAGCGCCCCCCTCGAAGGGGAGCTGCGCCGGTTGCGCGCCGCGCTCGCCCCCGCAGGAAGCGTGTATCTCGCCGCAACGCACGCCTACCGCGGCGACGATCGCACGCGCATCGCAGCCTTGGACGAGATCGGCACGCGCGTCGGCACGCCGATCGTGGCCACGGGCGATGCGCTCTATCACGCCGCGCACCGTCGACCCTTGCAGGACGTGCTCGTATGCGTGCGCGCGGGCGTCACCATTGCGGAGGCCGGTGCGCGGCTTACCGCCAACGCAGAGCGCCACCTGCGCGCGCCTGCGGACATGGCGCGTTTGTTCAAAGGCCACGAGCGGGCTCTGGCGCGAACGCTCGAGATCGTCGACGCCTGCCGCTTTTCCCTCGAGGAACTCGTCTACGAATATCCCGAGGAACCAACGCCCACCGGCAAAACACCGCAAGGGCATCTGGAAGACATTACGCGGGCGGGTGCGCACAGACGCTTCCCGCAGGGCGTACCGGCAAAGGTTCTGCACACGCTCGAGCGCGAGCTGGCCCTCATCGCGCAGCTTTCCTATGCCCCCTATTTTCTGACCGTCTACGACATCGTCGCCTTTGCGCATGGGCAGGGCATCCTGGCGCAGGGGCGCGGCTCGGCCGCCAACTCGGTCGTGTGCTATTGCTTGGGGATCACCAGTGTCGATCCGACGGAAGTCGACCTGCTGTTCGAGCGCTTCATCTCCGCGGAACGGCGCGAGCCGCCCGACATCGACGTCGATTTCGAGCACGAGCGGCGCGAGGAGGTGATCCAGTACATCTACCAGCGCTACGGCCGCGACCGCGCCGGTATCGCCGCGACCGTCATTTCCTATCGCGCCCGCTCGGCGGTGCGCGACGTCGGCAAGGTGATGGGGTTGAGCGAGGATACCGTCGCGGCGCTGGCCGGCATGGTGTGGGGCTCGCACGCGGGCGGCACGCTGCCCGAGCGGCACGTGCGCGAAGCCGGTCTCGACCCCGCCGATCCGCTGCTCGCCACCGTGCTCGCGTTGGCCGACGAGCTGATCGGGTTTCCCCGGCATTTGTCACAGCACGTCGGCGGTTTCGTGCTGACGCGCGGGCCTCTCATCGAGGTTGTGCCCGTGGGCAACGCGGCGATGGCGGACCGCACCTTCATCGAGTGGGACAAAGACGATCTGTCGGCACTCGGCCTCATGAAGGTCGACGTTCTGGCGCTCGGCATGCTCACCTGCATCCGCAAAGCGTTCGATCTGATCGCCACCCATCACGGCCGCCGGCTGTCGCTCGCCACCGTGCCGCGCGACGATTCCCTCGTTTACGACATGCTCTGCCGGGCCGACTCGATCGGCGTTTTCCAGGTCGAGAGCCGGGCGCAGATGAACATGTTGCCGCGCCTGCGTCCGCGCGTGTTCTACGACCTCGTCATCGAGGTGGCGATCGTGCGACCGGGCCCCATTCAGGGCGACATGGTGCATCCCTATCTGCGCCGGCGCTCGGGGCTGGAAGCGGAGACTTATCCTGCGCCCCACCCTGCGCACGGCGATGCCGACGAACTGCGCCGCATCCTGTCGAAAACCAAGGGCGTGCCGCTGTTCCAAGAACAGGCGATGCGCATCGCCATGGAGGCGGCGAAGTTTTCCGATGCCGAGGTGAACGAGCTGCGCAAGGCGATGGCGACGTTCCGCCGGCGCGGCACCATCGGCCAGCTCGAGGAGAAGATGATCGGCCGCATGGTGGCGCGCGGGTATGATCCAGACTTCGCGGCGCGCTGCTTCAACCAGATCAAAGGTTTCGGCGAATACGGCTTTCCCGAAAGCCACGCGGCCAGTTTCGCGCTGCTGGTCTACGTCTCGGCGTGGATCAAGTGCCATTACCCCGCAGCCTTCGCCTGCGCGCTGCTCAATTCGCAACCGATGGGGTTCTACGCCCCAGCCCAGATCGTGCGCGATGCGCGCGACCACGGCGTCGCGGCGCGCGAGGTCGACGTCAATCATTCCGATTGGGATGCGACGTTGGAGACGCGCGACGGTGGACCAGCCTTACGTCTGGGCTTGCGCCAGATCGAGGGTCTGGGCGCGGCGGAGGGAGCACGCATCGTGCACGCGCGCCGCGCAAGTGGACAGGCGCGGCCCTTCCGCGAGCCGGGCGATCTCGTGCGGCTGGCGGGGCTGGGGCCAGCCACGCTCGAACGGTTGGCGGCAGCGGATGCCTTCCGCTCACAGGATCTCGACCGGCGTCAGGCGCTGTGGGCCGTGAAGGGTCTGGCGTCGCTGCCACCGTTGCCGCTGTTTGCGTGGGGAAATGCGTCGGAGATCGGCGCCGAGCCCGCCGTCGCGCTGCCCGCCATGCCCGCCAGCGAGCATGTCGTCGCCGATTACCAGACGCTGCGGCTGTCGCTAAAAGCTCATCCCATGAGTTTTCTGCGCGTCCATTTCGAGGCACAGCGCATCGCGACATGCGCGAGCTTGTCCGCGTTGCGCAATGGCGCGCGTGTGGCGGTTGCTGGCGTCGTGCTCGTGCGTCAACGGCCGGGCTCGGCCAAGGGCGTCGTTTTCATGACGCTCGAGGATGAAACGGGCATCGCCAACGTCGTCGTGTGGGCCAAGACGCTCGAGCGTTTCCGCCGCGTCGTCATGGGCGCGCGCCTCATTCTCATTCGCGGTCGCATTCAGCGCCACGAGGACATCGTGCACGTGGTCTCGGGGAGCCTGGAAGACGCGAGCGATCTCCTCGCCACCCTCGCCGACGCCGATGACGCGCTGATGCCGATCCCGCTGGCCCGCGCCGACGAAGTGCTGCGCCCCGAACCGGGCTCGGCGCGCTCAGGCGAACGCACCCGCCTCGTCGCGACCCCGTCCGTCCGCGCCCACCCGCGCGACGCACGGATCATGCCGAAATCGCGGGATTTTCATTGAGGGGTGCCCCCATATCCCGACTGAAATGAAGAATGGGTTGATGAACGTCAAAGAGCACACCCGCCTCGTCTCGTAGCCTGCCCATCGAGCGTCAGATCCGACGCCCAGAAAGTCAGGCGCACATGGATAAGATCGCAACGCGACGTTTGCCGAAAATTGCAGCCCTCGGCATGACCACGATGACACTGCTGCTCGGAGCCGGGCCCGGATCGGCCGCGGACGACCTTTACGGCACCCTCAAGAAAATCAATGACAGCAACACCGTGATTATCGGCCACCGGGAAGCGTCGAGCCCGTTTTCCTATGTCGATGACCACAAGAAGCCCGTCGGGTACGCGATGGATCTGTGTGCCAAAATCGTGGACGAGATCAAGGCCGTGCTGAAAAAGCCGGGCCTGACGGTTACCTACGTGGCCGTCAATCCACAGAACCGCATCCCGATGGTGATGAACCATGCCGTCGACTTGGAGTGTGGCTCGACCACGAACACATTGGGTCGCCAGAAGCAGGTCGAATTTTCTTCCGTCTACTTCACGACGGGCACACGCGTGCTCGCTCGAAAGTCTCAGAAAGCCGCGGAAATCGAGGATTTCAACGGTAAGTCGGTCGGTGTGATCGCAGGTTCGACGAACGAGCGTGCCGTGAAGGCGATGATGACCGCCGGCTCGCTGAAGGACATCCGTATCGTCGAGATCAAAGACTACGCCGAAGGATTGAGCGCCGTCGAAGGCAACCGCGTCGACGCCTTCGTGACAGACGACATCGTATTGTTCGGCCTGATCGCCAAGTCGAGCCAGAAGGCGGACTTGGTGGTCGTCGGTCGCCTGCTGACGTATGATCCTTATGGCATCATGATGCGGCGAGACGATTCCGCGTTCAGGCTGGTGGTCAACGCAGCCCTTGCCGCCGTCTATCGATCGGGCGAAATCAATCGCATCTACGCAAAGTGGTTCGATCCGATCGGTGTCCCGTTGAGCCCGATCATGAAGGCTGGCTTCGAACTGCAGGCACTGCCGGAGTAGGTCGATCAGCGAAGAATCGCTTCGGAGCAGGCACCTTTCCGGTATCTGGGTCCCGCTGGCCGCGTCACCCGGCGCGGTTTATCCTTGCGATCAGATCGAGGCTGCCGGGACATCTCATGCCATGCGCACATCCACCACTCGCCGTGCGCACCGTGTCACCCCCTGCATGTTCGCCACTCTCGCCGTCCTACTCGTCAGCGCCTGCACCGACTCCGCCCCCTCCCGCTCACAACCCGAGGGTGCGACGGGGACGTCAGCGACGGCGCTCGTCGTCGGGGAACGCGCGATGGTGGTGGCGGCGCATCCGGTAGCGGCAGAGGCGGGCCGCGAAATTTTGCGGGCTGGTGGTACGGCGGCTGATGCGGCGATTGCGACGATGCTGGTGCTTGGACTTGTCGAGCCGCAATCGTCGGGACTTGGCGGGGGTGCCTTTCTCCTCGATTGGAATGCAGCCTCGCGAACACTGACCACGTGGGATGGACGCGAGACCGCGCCCGCTGCTACGCGACCCGACCGGTTCCTGCGCGACGGCCGCCCGATGCCGTTCGATCGCGCTGTGCGCTCGGGGTTGTCAGTGGGCACGCCGGGTGCGGTGCGGCTCATGGAGAGCGTGCACGCCAAACACGGGATGTTGCCGTGGGCGCGCCTGTTCGAGCCTTCGATCCGCGTGGCGACGGTGGGCTTTGCGGTATCACCGCGTCTCCATGCGCTGCTCGCGACTGAAACGGCGCCGCGCTTTTCTGAAAGCGCGCGGCGTTATTTTTTCGATGCGAGCGGCCGACCCTGGCCGGTCGGTCATGTGCTGCGCAATCCGCAGTACGCAGCCACCATGGAGCGCATCGCGCGCGCGGGTGCGGCGGCGTTTTTTACGGGCGACATCGCGGCGGAGATGGTGGCGGCTGTCGCGGGCGCTCAACACGATCCGGGTGATCTCAGCCTCGCGGACCTAGCGGACTATCGCGCCCTCGAGCGCCGGCCGGTGTGCGCGCGCTATCGCGGCCTCGATGTGTGTGGCATGGGCCCGCCGTCTTCTGGCGCCGTCACGGTCGGACAAGCGTTGATGCTGCTCGAGGGCTTCGATCTGGGACGTGGCGCGGCAGTCACTGCCAATCCCGGTACCACGCACCTGATCGCCGAAGCGCTGAAACTGGGCTTTGCGGATCGCGACCGGTATCTCGCCGACCCCGATCAGGTGACACCACCCGCGGGGTTGCTCGATCGCGCTTACCTGGCCGAGCGGCGCAAACTTATGTCGCCGACAGCGACGCTCGAGCGGCCGACACACGGCATTCCACCGGGTATCGTGTCATTGGAACTCGGCGATGACGAGACGCGGGAGATCGCCGGCACGACGCATGTGTCGGTCGTAGACGCGCAGGGGAATGCCGTGGCGGTCACGGCCACGATCGAGTCGGGCTTCGGATCGCGCCTGTGGGCGGCTGGGTTCCTGCTCAACAACCAACTCACGGACTTTTCCTTCCGGCCAACCGATGCGGAGGGACGCGCCATCGCCAATCGCATCGAGCCCGGAAAACGCCCGCGCAGCTCCATGAGCCCGACGATCGTGTTTGATGCCACTGGCGCGCCGTTGATCGTGACGGGCTCGCCGGGGGGCTCGCGCATCATTCCTTATGTGGTGAAAACGTTGGTGGCGATGATCGACGGCGAATTCGATGCCGCTGCTGCCGCCGCGCTGCCCAACATCGCCACGCAGGGCCGGGCGCTGGTGCTGGAATCGCCGGGCGCGGCAGTGGGCGAGGTCGTGGGCCAGCCGCGCCGATGGTTCGGCGTGCTGCACGCTATGATTTCCGCCAAAGCCCTGGGTCAAACCGTGCGCCTCGAGGCCATGACATCGGGCGTGCATACGATCGTCCGGCGACGCGATGGGCGCCTCGACGGCGGCGCCGACCCCCGGCGCGAGGGCGTCGCACTGGGGGATTGACGAGCGGCCCCGCGCACAGTGCAGACCCGATGTGCTTCGAGCGTTGCTCGCAACCGGCGCGCGAGAATGCTAAGGCTCGGTAATGGGCTCGAGAGGCTGTCACGCTGATCGACGGGCGACGCGAGTGCCCCACGGAGCGGGTCGCGCCGTTCGAAAGAACCAGAGGAGTGGTCGTCGAGCGTGGACAAGTTGACCATTACCGTCATCGGGGCAGGCATATTCGGTCTGTGGCAAGCTCTCGAATTCGCGCGGCGCGGGCATGTCGTGACCGTGCGCGAAGCCATGCCCGAAGCTCAGAGCGGAGGCGCAAGCCGCTTCGCCGGGGCCATGCTGGCGCCCTATTGCGAGGCCGAAGCCGCAGAACCGATTGTCAAACAGATCGGCCTCGTCGGGCTCGAGATGTGGCGCGAGGCCTTCGACCATGTCACGCAACGCGGCAGCTTGGTGGTGGCGGCGGCGCGCGATTATTCCGAACTGCGCCGCTTCGAGCGCATGACCGAAGGCCACCAGAGCGTCGGCGAACAAGAAATCGGATCGCTCGAGCCCGATTTGAACAGCCGTTTCAATCGCGGGCTCTTTTTTCCCACCGAAGCTCACGTGACGCCGCGGCATGCCATCGCGATGCTCATTGCGGAATTGCGCAAGCTCGGCGTCGATCTGGTGTTCGACGCGGCCGTGGCCGATCCGCTGTGGCAGGTCGCTCCGGCAGGCAGCGCGGTGATCGATTGCAGGGGACTGGCGGCGCGCACAGAATTTTCGACTTTGCGCGGCGTGCGCGGGGAAATGCTCGTCGTGCGGACGAAAGACGTGGCCCTTACGCGGCCGGTGCGGCTGTTGCATCCGCGCTTTCCCCTTTATGTGGTGCCGTGGGGGGATGATCTCTACATGGTGGGTGCGACGGTGATCGAGCGCGAGGACACGGGGCCGATGACGGTGCGTTCGGCGCTCGATCTGTTGGGCACAGCCTATGCGCTGCATCCCGCGTTCAGCGAAGCCGAAATTCTCGAAATGTCCGTGGGCGTGCGGCCCGCGTTCCCCGACAATATCCCTAAGATCGTCGTTCGCGAGTGGGGCCTTGCCGTCAACGGCGCCTACCGGCACGGCTATCTGATGGCGCCGGCTCTGGCGCGCATCGCGGCCGACTATCTCGAGCAGGGCCGCACTTACCCCGGCATCGTGATCGATGGATCCGCCTGACATCCAGGAGGTTTGCAATGCCCCAGGACACGACACTACGCCCCGATGGCACCGCGCTGAGCGGCGCGAGTGTCGGGTCACCCGGATATCTGTCGGGCTTCGGCAATACGTTCGAAACGGAAGCACTGCCGGGCGCATTACCCATTGCGCGCAACTCGCCGCAGCGCGCGCCGTACGGTCTCTATGCCGAACAGATTTCGGGCTCGCCGTTTACGGCGCCGCGCGCCACCAACGAGCGCACGTGGCTCTATCGCATTCGCCCGTCGGTGCGCCATTCGGGCAAGTTCGTCAAGCTCGATGCCGGCCACTGGCGCACGGCGCCCTGCCACGAGCACGAGATTGCGCTTGGCCAACTGCGCTGGGGGCCGCCGGCGATCCCGGCAGGCGGCCAATCCTTCATCGACGGCATGCACACCGTCACTACGGCAGGTGACGCGAACACGCAGACCGGCATGGCGGCGCACGTGTTCCTGGCCACCCGTTCGATGACGGACGATGTCTTCTGGAATGCGGACGGAGAAATGCTGGTCGTTCCGCAGCAGGGGCGGCTGCGGTTCGTAACGGAGATGGGCATCATCCTGGCCGAACCCGGCGAAATCGTCGTCATTCCGCGCGGTGTCTCGTTTCGCGTCGAGCTGCCCGATGGACCATCGCGTGGTTACGTGTGCGAGAATTACGGCGGGGCGTTCACGCTGCCCGAGCGTGGCCCGATCGGCGCCAATTGCCTCGCCAACGCGCGCGATTTTCTCTCCCCCGTGGCAGCCTACGAGGACCGCGATCGGCCGGTTCAATTGACGGTCAAATGGGGCGGATCGCTGTGGCGGACACAGTTACCGCATTCGCCGCTCGACGTCGTCGCGTGGCACGGCAATTACACGCCCTTCAAGTACGACTTGCGCCGCTTCAATGCCGTGGGATCGATCTCGTTCGATCACCCCGATCCGTCGATCTTCGCGGTGCTGTCGGCGCCGTCGGAAACACCGGGCACGTCGAACGTCGATTTCGTGATTTTCCCGGAACGCTGGAACGTGGCGGAGGATACGTTTCGCCCGCCTTGGTATCACCGCAACATCATGTCGGAGTTCATGGGGCTCATTTACGGCGTCTACGATGCCAAGCCCGAGGGATTCACCCCCGGCGGCTTCAGTCTGCACAACTGCATGCTGCCGCACGGTCCCGATGCCGGCGTGTTCGAGAAGGCCAGCACGACGAAACTCGAGCCCCACAAGATCGCTGGCAGCTTGGCCTTCATGTTCGAGACACGCTTTCCACAACGCGTGACGCACTGGGCTGGCGAGCTGGAAACACTGCAACCCGATTACGCAGACTGCTGGTCGGGATTGGGGAAAAATTTCGACCCGACCAAACCGTAATTTCCCGAACCGGGCACAACCGCCATTTTCAATCTCAATTTTGATCTTTTTGATCTGGCGCGTTGCCCAATGTCGCCATACGCTCGCTTGGCTCCGTCCGTCAGGAGCGTGGTAATCGGTCGGCACAGCCAGACAAGCTGCGACTGAAGCGGTGGTTACTCCGACCCAAGTCGAAAACGATTGAGGAAGGAAACGCTCATGACGACCGCTACTGACGCGGGCAACCCGACGTTGCCTTGGTGGAAAGAGCCGACCCGAGATCAGTGGAACGCCTATATCGCCGCCTGGTTGGGTTGGACGCTGGACGCGTTCGATTTCACCATCTTCCTTCTGATCATGATTCCGATCTCCCAGGAGTTCGGCGTTCCCCTCACGGCGGTGACCGCCGTGTTCACGGTGACGTTGTGGTTGCGTCTCGTCGGGGCGACCGCGGCGGGGTGGATGGCCGATCGCATGGGCCGCAAAGCTCCGTTGATGATCTCCATCATCTGGTACTCGCTGTGCAACTTCATCGCCGTTTTTCACCGACGTTCGCTTTCCTGTTCTTCTTCCGCGCGCTGCTCGGGATCGGCATGGGCGCGGAATGGCCAGCCGGTGCGGCGCTTGCCATGGAATCCTGGCCGGCCCGCTCGCGCGGCTTCATGAGCGGGATCCTACAGGGCTCATGGGGTCTGGGCTTTGCGCTGTCGGCGCTCTGCTACGGGTTTCTCTATGGCAAGGCCAACCCGTTGGAAGGCATCCTGCCGTACGCGGGACCCACGATCGGTTGGCGTGAGATGCTTTGGATCGGCATCCTGCCGGCATTCGTGTGCATCTGGATCCGGTATTACGTCAAAGAACCGGAAGTATGGGCCGACAACAAACGCCTACAGGCCGAAAACAACACCCAGGTGAAGGCGCCGCTGTTCGAGATTTTCAAGCCGCAGTTCCTGTTCAACACGCTGACGGCCTGCTTGTGGATGGCTGCCGCGTTCTGCGTCTATTATTCGATTTGGGCGCTGTTCTCGAGCTATCTGCAGAAGGAGCTGAACTGGACGCCGCTGATGGTGGCGACGCCCTTGTTCTGGGCCAACATCGTGGTTTTCGTGGGGAGCGGACTGTGGGGGATCGTCGCCGACAAGTACGGTCGGCGATGGGCGATCATCATTCCCGCGACGATCGCCATCTTCATCACGCCGATCTACCTTTGGACGACGGATCCGATGTGGATCATCTTCGGGTTCATCGTGCAGGGGATCTTCGGGGGGTCGATCTATGGACAAAACCCCAGTTACCTGTCCGAGCGCTTCCCGACGGAGGTTCGCGCCACGGCTTCGGGCTTTGTCTACCATCAGGGCGCGATCTGGGGCGGACTGGTCGCTCCAGGACTGACCTACCTTGCCGTGCAGATGAACATGGGCTTTGCCATGCCGATGATGATTGCAACGACAGTGTCGCTGCTCGTCGTCATCTTCGCGGTGTTCCTTGGACCGGAAACCAAGGGAATGACGCTGACATCGGACATCCAAGTCCGAAAATGACGCGATCACGGATCGCTTTCCAGCACGCGAGATCGGGGCCTTCGGGCCCCGGTTTTTTCAGGTGGCGTCGCTGGCCGTCCGGATCGCGCGCCACACGCGCTCGGGCGTCAGCGGCATATCGATTGCAGAGACGCCGAGGGGACGCAGCGCATCGAGGACGGCGTTGGTGATCGAGGGCAGCGCGCCAACCGTGCCGCTTTCGCCCAGGCCCTTCACGCCGAGCGGATTGGTGCGGGCGACGGTCGACGCCAGGATCGACGCGAACCGCGGCAGGTTGTCGGCGCGGGGCAGCACGTAATCCATGAGAGAGCCGCTGCTGAGCTGTCCCGTGTCGGCGTCGTAGACGGCATGCTCCCACAGCACCTGCCCGATGCCTTGCGCCAAGGCGCCGTGCACTTGGCCTTCCGCCAGTTCGTGCGCGATGATGCGGCCGCTGTCGTCGACGGCGGAGTAGCGCACCAGATCGATCTCACCTGTTTCGGGATCGATCTCGACTTCCGCGATATGGCAGCCGCTGGGGAACGTCGGTTCGGCCTCGATGCGCACGTCGACCTCGAGCGGCGGGCCGTCAGCCAACGCTTCCAAGGCGATGGCGAGGTTGCTCGGCGGGTCCGTGCGGTCGCGGGATCGTTCAGCCGTGAACGATCCCGCGTTCCAAACCAGGTCTTCGGACGCAACGCCGAGGCGCTCGGCCGCCCGCCCGCGCGCCGCCTCGATGAAAGCATGCGCCGCGCCGCGAATGGCGAGCCCCGCCATGGTCGTCGAGCGTGACGCGGAACTTGCACCGCCGTCGACGAAACCGTCGCTGGAGCTCTGATCGACATCGATGCGATCGGGCGATATCCCCAGTTGCTCGGCGGCGATCAGGCTCATGACGGTCTCATGTCCCTGGCCGGTGCCGACCAGCGCCGTGCGCACGATGACGCGACCTTGCGGGCCGAGCGCCATCTTGGCGCGCTCGAAGCCGACACCGCCGGAAATCTCGACGAAAGCGCCGATGCCGATGCCGCGCCGTTTGCCCCGTGCTTCGGCCTCGTGTCGGCGTGCCGCGAAGCCCGGCCAGTCCGCAGCATCGGCGGCCTTCGCGAGGAGACCCGGAAAGTCACCGGAGTCGTAGGTCGTGCCAGCCGCCGTCGTGTAGGGAAAGGCGTCCGCGCCCAGCAGATTGCGACGGCGCATCTCGAGCGGATCGAGGCCGAGTTTTGCCGCCGCCGTCTCGATGAGACGCTCCATCAGATAGGCGGCTTCGGGACGCCCGGCACCACGGTAGGGCGCTGTGGGGACGGTGTTCGTCAGTACGCAATCGATTTGGGTGCGAATGGCCGGCACGCGATAGGGCCCCGCGAGGCACCGGGAAAAATTCGCCGTGGCGATGAAATAGCCCATCGGCGAAAACATGCCGCCCATGCCGGCGAGTGCGGTCACGTCGAGCGCCAGAATGCGACCATCCGCATCGAGCGCGAGGCGACCCGACATGACGCTGTCGCGCGCCTGCGCATCGGAGACGAAGGCTTCGGTGCGCGTGCCTGTCCAGCGCACGGTGCGGCCGAGCTGCTTGGCCGCCAGCAGCAGGGGCGGGTATTCAGGGTACGTGCCGTTGCGGATACCGAAGGCGCCGCCCGTGTCGCCCGACGTGACGGTGACCGAGGCGGAGGCGACGCGCAACACGACAGCGAGCTGGTCACGCAGCAGCGTGAGTCCCTGATTGCCCGTGTGCAGATGATAGCGGCCGGTCGCAGCATCGAAGGAGGCGACTGCAGCGCGCGGCTCCATCGGCACCACGACGACGCGCTGGCTGATGAGATCGCGAACTTCGACGATGTAGGCGGCGCGCTGGAATGCGGCCTCGGTCGCGATGGCATCGCCCAGCCCCCACCGAAAGGCGGTGTTGGCGGGGGCATCGGGCCACAGTTGCGGCGCGGTGGGCTCGATGGCGCGGCGTACGTCGACGACGCCGGGCAGTTCACGCCAGCTCACGTCGACCGCTTCGACCATCGCTTCGGCGGCCGCGCGCGTGTCGGCGACGCACAAGGCGACGCACTGTCCAGCGTGGCGCACGCGCAATCGCGCAAGGCTTTCCCACGGCGGGGTACGGGGGGAGTGGCCCTCGCGGTCCGTCAGGCGCGGCGCGACGGGAATGGGGTTCAGACCGGCGCGGGCCGCTTGCTCACCCGTCAGCACCAATCGCGCACCGGATATGGCCATCGCAGCCGCCGTATCAATGGCGGTGATGTCGGCATGGGCGTGGGCTGAGCGCACGAACGCACCCCACAGCGCATCGGGCGCCGCAAAGTCATCCGTGAAGCGACCGCGACCGGTCAGCAGGCGCTGGTCTTCCCGTCTGTGCATGGCACGGTGCTCCGATCCCCATCTCTCGCGAGTGCTGGAACGAACCATAGCTCGCCGCAGTGGGACTGACATCCGCCATGTCGGTCAAATGCCATGTCGGTCAAAACATCACCACTCTGTGGGTCGTCGAGCAGATGGCGTAATCTGGCGGCAGCGGTGATCGGCGCCGTCCATCGCCTTGTCCGGCCTTCTCGACGATCGGTGGATCGTGGTACGCAGAGGTCGAGCGGCATGCTCCAGTACCGCCACCCGATCGACCCGAAACAGGATGCGTCCATGACAGTGGCTCCCAAGGCACAAATTCCCGGCGTGTATCATCGTCGCGTCGGCGATATCGTCGTCACCGCCATCAGCGATGGGTTTCTCGACGGCAATCTCGATGTGTTGCGCAATATCGAGGCCGATGACGCCCGGAAAATCCTCACCGCAAACTACCGGCCCGCGCGGCGCACGGCGGTCAATTGCTTCTTGATCTGGTCAGCGGGTCGTCTGGCCCTGGTCGAGACTGGGTGCGGCTCGTACATGGCGCCGACATCGGGCAAAGTTCTGGCAAACCTCAGCGCCGCCGGCGTCGACCCCGCCGACATCGAAGCGGTGCTGTTGACCCATATGCATCCCGATCATTCTGCGGGTCTCACCGACATGACGACGGGTAAGCGCAATTATCCCAACGCCGAACTCGTGATGCACGAGAACGAACCCAAACATTGGTTCGATGACGCGGCCATGGCAAAGGGGAATGAGCGCGAGCAGAACTTGTTCTTCAAGGCGGGCCGCGACCAGACTGAGCCCTATCGCAAACAGTGGCGGCTGTTCCAGAAGGGCGAGGTGTTTCCCGGCGTCACGGCCATGCCGCTGCACGGGCACACGCCCGGACATTCCGGGTTCTTGGTGTCCTCAGGCAAAGAGCAACTGCTGATCTGGGGCGATATCGTGCACGTGCCCGAGGTGCAGACGGCGCGACCCGAGGTGTGCATGGTGTTCGACACCGACATGGGGGCCGCCGAAGCCACGCGGCGGCGCACGTTCGACATGGTGGCGAGCGACGGGCTGATGTTCACCGGCATGCACATGCATTTTCCGGGCTTTTCGCGCCTCGTTCGTGACGGGGCGAGCTATCGCATTCTGCCGGCAGCTTGGGAGCAAGGGCTCTGACGTGCAGTGGGGATCAACTGATCCCCGCACTTTCGAGCAGTGGCCATCAAAAGCCCAGGCGGGCCAGATTTTCTGCGGCCTGGGTGCTGCCCATATCGCGGGCTTTCTCATACCAGCGTCGCGCCGCGGCGACGTCGGGCCGCAACCCGTGAACCTTGAGCCGGGCGAGTTCATGGGGATCATAAGTCATGCCGAGCGCCGCTGCGCCCTCGGGTAAGCCCGCGTCGGCGGCTCGCTCGAAGAAATTGCGGGCGCCGGCGATATTGCCTTCGTCGAGCAGCACCGTGCCGCGCGTGACGAACACCATGGCGCGCCCCCGTGCTTCGGCAGACAGCGGCGGCGGCTTGGTCGCGGGAGGTGGCGTCACAGCACTCGGCGGAATGGCAGCGACCGTCGATTTGGGCACAGCGGCAGGCGCGGCCGGTGTGATTTCGGGCGGAGGAGGCGGGGGAACCGCAGCAACCTTGGGAGCAGCCGCAGGTGGTTCCGGCGGTTGCGGCGCGGCCACGACTGCGGGCGGCGGCGGAGGCGGATGAACTGCAGCGACCTTCGGGGCGACGGCTGGCGGTTCCAGCGGTTGCGGCGCAGCCACGACTGCGGGCGGCGGAGGCGGAGGTGTCGCCGGAATAGTCACCACTTTCGGCGGGGTTGCAGGCAGCTCGATCGGTGGCGATGGACTTACCGAAGGGGGTGGCGGCGTCAGCGCAAGCGGCGGTGCCGAAGTCACGGCGGTGGACGGACGTTCCGTCGGCGGAATTTGCGGCAGATCCGGTGCGATCAAACGCGCTGTCGTGCCAACGACGAGCGCGCTTTTGGCCTCGGCGAGAACATGCCCGTCGACCGTTACGAGAACAATTGTCACTTCGCTCTTGCCCGACACGTCCGCTGGCAGGCTGACGCGCAAGCGGGGCACAGCGGCAAGGGGCACGGCCCACGTCCCCGGCGCTATCGCATGACCTTCGGATAGCGTCGCGGTGGCGGGCAGCCCACGGATGCGCAGCAAACTGTTGTTGGGAATCTGATCGCGCATCGTGATGAAAATCGCCAGCGCCGTTTCCCGCGCCGGCTCGGCCAGGATGACGCTGGGGATGTGCACTTTGATGCGTTCGGCGACGTCAGGCGGAATTTCGGGGGTGGGTCGCGCAGTCTGTGGCGAGGACTGCTGGGCAGCGCTGGGATTGGCCGACACCAAGGCAGGCAGGCCCGCGAGCACGATGGTCAATGCATAGCCCAGCGCCGGCATATGACGTCCGGCACGCGCAACGGGGGCTGCTGCCGTCACCGGTGACTGCGGTGGCGTCCGCAAGCGTCGCTTCGCCGCTGCCATTGTCCCGTCCTCCTCGATGCGCCCCTCGGCAAGCTCACTGCTTGCCTTGGGTCCTGGACCACTCCATGAATTGCTGGAACAACCGCTCCTGCTCAGCCGGATTACCCGGCGCCGCGCGCACCGCCTGCTGGCGGGCTTGCGTAGGATCGAGCGACGCTGGCCGAATGGCGGGAACCGGGCTCGGCGGCTTGGGGGCTGCGAGCTTGTCGAGGCGTTCTTGCATCGGACCAAATCGCCGCCATCCCGGCACTTGCGCTGCCAAGTTTACGTCTTTCCATTTCGGATGATAGCCCGGATCCGTCTGCAGCTTGTCGAAGCGCTGCATCAGATAGTCGGTGAATTTCACCATGCGGCGATAGCGGTCGCTGTCGGTGGGCCAATCGTAGACAGCCAGAAGTGCCGGCACCGAGAGGGTTGCGATGCGCTCACCCTGGGGAATCAGCGCCGGATAGTCGGCATGATCCAGATAAGCCGGCATGTAGTAATCGAGCTTATCGCTGTATTCGACGGGCAGGAACTTGAAGCCTTCGGGGAACTTGCCCTTCGCGAATTGCGGCAGTGGCTTCGACGTAATCCAAACGGTTGCGGCGAACTGCGGCCCCTTCCGCATTTCCTCCATCGCCACCTGATGGGGGATGAACTTCGCGTCGACCTTGATGCCGAGGCGCTCGAAGATGATCGGCCCGCTGTAGGCAGCCGCCGTCCCCTCCGTGTTGAAGTTGACGGGCTTGCCTTCCAAGTCAGCCAGAGATTTGATCTCGGGTCGCGCGAAAATGTGCAATTCCGACGGGAACAGGTTCATCAAGAACGTGATCCGCTTCGAAATAGCGGCGCCGTCGGGCTGCTTCTTGAAATGCTCGAGAATGTCGCTGTAGACGATCGCCGCATCGACGCCGCGCAGGTACAGCAGGTCGAAGATGTTGTCGAAGGGGCCGCGCGTCACCAACGGCACGACACGCATGTTGTCGCCGTCGTCCAGAACGCGCGCGAGTTCGGCGGCGAACTGAAGAGGGGCGCCTTCCGTGCGGCCCGCCGCCAAGCCGACCGTCCAGGAGTTGATCATCTCCTTGCGACGGGCTTCGCTGGTGACTTGATTACTCTTGACCGGTGCGACAGCCCGCTGGGGGGGACGCTGGTTGTATTGATTGGTTTGTTGCGTTTGCGCCAGCCGCAAGGGGCGCTCGTCAACGGCCCTAATCTGGGCTGTGGCCCAGCCGGTACTGGCAACGACGACCGCAGCAGCGCAGATGAGACGGCTCAGGGATGATGAAGCTGTGATCCCGAGCAGGGCTCCGATGCGAAACATGGCCCGTTCTCCTCGATTGGAATTTCGGTTTCGGCTCCCGCTGTCTCCAGCGGGAGATTGAAGTCATCACCCCGAACGTTCAGGGGCGAATGTAGGAATAGCCTTTGCCCTGCAGTTCCATGAGACGGATCACACCCGACGGCACCACTTTCGCTTCCGCAATGAGCGAGATCGGTTTCTGCTCGGCTTTGCTCATATTCGACTGCGTGTTGCCGCAGGCAGAAAAGCTGATCGAGGGTTCCTCGAGGGCCATCTGAGCGATGCGCTGTTTCACGGTGCTCGTGTCGTCGCGCAGCATGTGCAGACCGGGTCCGTAGGTGACGATTTCGACGGAGACGGGTTCGCCCAGCGCCTTGAAATGTTCCAGGACATTCTTCGCATTGTTGAGAGCGAGGGTCATGACTTCAGGCCGGTTTTCATTGACCTGAATCGCGACCCGGTGCGTTTTGGCCTTCGCCTTTTCGGCCTTGGCGTCTTTGGTGTCTTTGCCCTTGGTCTGCGCCAAGCCGACTGTCGCCGGAACGGCGCCTAGTCCGATGATTCCGACAAGCCCCAGAATGGCGGCTGCCTTCGTTATGAACCCAATCACGATGAAACTCCCAAGGTTGTATCGTCGATACGGCCAATGTCTCGCCGTTCGGCAGCGATTGTGAGCCGTGCTCGACTGCGTGCGCATCGCAAGGATTTCAACTGTGGGTTATCGACGATGCCGGACCATTTCGATCATCGAAAACACGCGGCTGTAACGTCCGTGCAGTGCGGTCGGTCAGGAATACGCTTCCCGTAAATACAACAGGCTTTGTATCATTGTCGTCAGTTCGACGAAAAGGTGGTTTTTTGAGGATTTTTGGATGGAGTTAATTTGCTGCGCGGCTTCATTGCGTTGCACTGGCGTAACCAGCCAGCCTTGACAGCCACCCGCGGGCACAGGCAAAAACCGCCTGCTGCGCCGGTCCAGGCGAAGCCCATTTACCTGCGTGGTAGGCAGCGACTGGATGGAGAGGCGACGATGACCGACGTGACTTTGACGTTCCCCGACGGTGCCAAGCGAAGTGTGCCGAAGGGGACGAGCGGCATCGATGTCGCCAAATCCATCGCCCCCTCCCTCGCCAAGCGCACGGTCGCGATGATGCTCGATGGCGTGCTGGCGGATGCGGCCGATCCCATCGACAGGGACGCCGCCGTCAAGTTTGTCTCCCGCACGGACCCCGAAGCCCTGGAACTGATCCGGCACGACTGCGCCCACGTGCTTGCCGAAGCGGTGCAGCAGCTGTGGCCGGGCACCCAGGTGACGATCGGTCCAGTGATCGAGAACGGATTCTTTTACGACTTCGACAAAAAGGAGCCATTCACGCCCGAAGACTTGCCCGTCATCGAAAAGAAGATGCAGGAGATCATCGCGCGCAACCAGGCGTTCACCAAGCAGGTGTGGTCGCGCGAGACGGCGAAGGCCCATTTCGCCAGCGCGGGGGAGTCCTACAAAGTCGAGCTGATCGACGCGATTCCAGCGGGCGAGGACGTCAAGATTTACGCCCAAGGCACGTGGATGGACCTGTGCCGTGGCCCGCATATGACGTCGACAGGCCACATCGGCAAGGCGTTCCGGATCGACCGGTTTTCCGGCAGCTATTGGCGCGGTGACGCCCAGGGCAAACAGCTCCAGCGCCTCTATGGCATCGCGTTCGCCGACGACAAGGAACTGGCCGCCTACCTGACGCAGCGCGAAGAAGCGGAAAAGCGCGATCACCGCAAACTGGGCCGCGAGATGGATCTGTTCCATTTCCAGGAGGAGGGCCCCGGCGTCGTCTTCTGGCACGCCAAGGGGTGGACGACGTTCCAGCAACTGATCTCCTACATGCGCCGTCGCTTGGCGGGCGATTATCTCGAGGTGCAGGCGCCGCAACTCCTCGACAAGTCGTTGTGGGAAACGTCGGGTCACTGGGGTTGGTATTCCGACAACATGTTCGCGGTGAAGTCGGCGACCGCCTTCGAGAACCCGCTCGACGAAGCGCGCGATCAGAAAGTGTTCGCGCTGAAGCCGATGAACTGCCCGGGCCACGTGCAGATCTACAAATATGGCCTCAAGAGCTATCGCGACCTGCCGCTGCGCCTTGCTGAATTCGGCTGCGTGCATCGCTACGAAGCTTCGGGCGCCCTGCACGGCCTGATGCGCGTGCGCGGGTTCACCCAGGACGATGCGCACGTGTTCTGCACCGAAGACCAGCTCGAGGCGGAGTGCCTGAAAATCAACGACCTCATGATGTCGGTCTATCAGGACTTCGGCTTCCAAGAAGTGGTCGTCAAGCTCGCCACCCGGCCCGCCAAGCGTGTCGGCACCGACGCCATGTGGGATCACGCGGAAGACATTCTGCGCCGCGTGCTGGCGCAGGTGGCCGAACAGTCGGGTGGGCGCATCAAAACCGGCATCAACGAAGGCGAAGGCACGTTCTACGGGCCGAAGTTCGAATACACGCTGAAAGATGCCATCGGCCGCGAGTGGCAGTGCGGGACGACCCAAGTCGATTTCAATCTTCCCGCACGGTTCGGGGCGTTCTACATCGATGCGGAGGGCGAAAAGAGACAGCCCGTGATGATCCATCGCGCCATCTGCGGATCGCTGGAGCGCTTTCTCGGCATCCTGATCGAAAGCACCGCGGGCCACTTGCCCTATTGGATGACGCCGACCCAGGTTGTCGTTGCGACCATCGTTTCGGAGGCCGATGGCTATGCCGGCGAGGTCGCCAAGGCGGCACGCAAGGCGGGCCTGCGGGTCGAAACCGACCTGCGCAATGAAAAGATCAACTTCAAGGTGCGCGAGCATTCCGTGGCGAAAATTCCCGCCATGCTGGTCGTCGGCCGCCGCGAGGCCGAGGAGCGCAAGGTCTCCGTGCGCCGTCTGGGCAGCCAGGAGCAGTCGGTGATGGGGTTGGACGACGCCATCGCCCTGTTGCGCGACGAGGCAGTGCCGCCGGACATGCAGCGGGAGTGATACTGCCCGACATCAACAGGGCCGAGTGTTTCCGCCCGGCCCTGATTTCGATCAGCGATGGATGGCGCGCTCACCAGTGCCGGTGGTGCCATGATTTTCTGTGGGGATGATACCAGCCGTGCCGGTTGCCCTCGTGACGCCATGTCCACCCATGACCTGGATGGTGGGGGCGGCAGGCGCGGCGGTTTCCGTACCGGTCGATCCAAACCCAGCCGCCATGACGCCAGCGACAGTCGCGGTGAAAAGCCTGGACCGTTTCGACAAGGGTCGGAAGGTCAGGTGTGGATACTGGGTTGGACAGTGGGGCCGCCACAGCAGCTCCCGCACTCAAAACCAGTGTTACCAAACTACTGGCGATCAGTCTCGTCAGCCTCATGATCGTCTCCTCTGAGCGGCGTATCCGCCTACAGAGTCATCTCAGAGTCGTGGCTTTTTGACGACCCCCAGGCAGCGTTTTTTTCAACCCCGACCGCGATAGGGGGCAACGTCCTGGTCGGGCAGCCAGACGCCGTCCGGGCACGTCCCGAATTGCCAGAACACATCGATGGGAATGCCCCCGCGCGGATACCAGTAGCCGCCGATGCGCAAAAAATGCGGTTCGATGAGGTGCGCAATCCGCTTGCCGATGCCCACGGTGCAGTCCTCGTGAAAAGCGCCATGATTGCGAAATGCACCGAGGTACAGCTTGAGGGACTTGGATTCGACAAGCCAGCCCTTGGGTACGTAATCAATGACGAGGTGGGCGAAATCGGGCTGACCCGTGACCGGGCACAGCGAGGTGAACTCGGGCGCCGTGAAGCGGGCGACATAAAACGTATCGGAATGGGGATCGGCCACGCGCTCGAGCAACGCGGCCTGCGGCGTGGCCGGCATCGCGGTCGGTTGGCCGAGCTGTTTGACGTCGGGGGTTTTTCGTTTCATGGCGCCTACATGAAACGCCTCATGGCGATTGTCCAGGGCTGAGACAATACACCGGCCGAAATCACCCGCTTGCCAATTGGCGCGGGTGCGCATCGCGTTTCGCACATCGGCCCGAAATTCCTATGTTTCCAGGGGTCATTGTCTTTCAGCCGGGGAATACGGTCGGGCGGGCTCGCTGTGCGCCGCGTCGGCACTGCGCTATAGTCGGTCGTCTTTCCCCGAGCGCTGCGGCGCCAATGCGAGGTACTGCGATGTTGCAACGACGGCTCGGCCGAACCGGCTTGGACTTTTCCGTGCTCTCGTTCGGGTGCGGGGCGGTGGGTGGTCTCATGACGAAGGGCGATGCGGCCGACCAGGAACGGGCCGTCGCCTATGCGCTCGACCACGGCATCACCTATTTCGACACGGCCGCTCAGTACGGCGACGGAACGTCCGAGACCAACCTCGGCCGCATCCTCAAAAAGGTGAAAAACCCCGCTATCCGCGTGGGCACGAAGGTTCGCCTGAAAACCCACGAGTATGCCGATATCGCCAAAGCCATTCCGGCAGCACTCGATGCGAGCTTGCAGCGGTTGGCACTCGACAGCGTCGACCTCTACCAACTGCACAATCGGGCCGCCGATGCGACGCACGATGACGCCCTGGCGGCCGACGCGTTCTTGTCCGAAGTCGTGCCGGCATTCCAGCGTCTCCAGAAAGCGGGGAAAATCCGCCACTTCGGTATCACGGCGTTGGGCGATACACCCGCGCTCACCCGCGTGGTCGAGAGCGGCGCATTCGCCACCGCGCAGATTTGCTACAACGCGCTGAACCCCAGTGCAGGATCGGCTTTGCCGGGGCGCGACTATCCCGCACAAGATTACGATGGCCTGATGCAACGGGCCGTCAAGGCCGGCATGGGCACAATCGGCATTCGGGTGCTGGCCGGCGGTGCCTTGAGCGGCACGGAAGCGCGCCATCCCCTCAATGTGCAGACGGTCGAGCCGATCGGGTCGGGCGCCGATTTCAAGCGCGATGTCGATCGCGCGCGTCGGCTCGAGCCTATGATCCGCGAAGGCCACGTCGCGAGCCTACCCGAGCTGTCGGTGCGCTTTGCCATCTCCGAGCCGTCGCTGTCGACGACGCTGGTCGGCATCGCCAACCAGGAGCAGCTCGAGGCTGCCGTGACCGCTGCGGAAAAGGGGCCTCTGTCGGCGGACGCGCTCGACAGGCTCGCCGAATTGCAGCGTGGCTTCCTGGGGGAAGCGCGCTGATCAGTTCGGGGCGCGCATGCTGGAGGCCGTCATCGTGTGCGCAATTTTCTGCAAGAGGGGCGCGGAGACGCGTCCCGTCGGCACCAGACCGCTGTCGACTTCGTATTCGCGGATGGCCTTGACCGTATCGTCGCCGAGCACGCCATCGATGGCACCGGCGAAATAGCCCAGCATGGCAAGCGACTGCTGCACAGAGCGTACGATCTGCTGGGCCTGCGGTGTGCGTCCCGCCTTGGCCGTGCGCGCGGCTGGCTGCAATGCAGCGCCTTTGCGAAAGTGGGCGAGCAGCTGTTCGGACGGCTCGGCCGTCACGGGCAGTGAATGGTCGTCTTCATAGGCCATGATGGCGGCACGTGTGGCGAGCCCTACGACGCCATCGACGACACCGGGCTCGTAGCCGCGATCGGCCAGGGCCTGTTGCACGGCTTTGACGACCTCGCTGGGCTTTCCCTCGGCATCGGTTCGCGGCATGCGCATGACGGACGCGCGCGCCGCGGGGGGGGCGAAACGGCCGATGCGCTCCTGTTGGGACGGTGTTGCGACGTCCGACGTCGCGGCGACGGCACTGGCGGTGGGCGCAGGCGCAACCACACGTTTTTCTGCAGGCCGAGGCAGTGCACCTTCGCCGGGCGCCAAGGCCAGCCGCCGCTGCCGCTCGATTGTGGATTGGGCAGTTGGGCGATCAGCTGTGGCGCGCGCGACCTGCGCGTCGTGGCCGTCCTGGAAGTAGAGGATATTGGCGGCAATCAGAGAGCTGACCAGCAGGAAAGCGCCGAATGCCGATCGGGCCTGCGTCGGCGTCATCGTCATGGGATGGGGTCCTCACTCACGCTGTCGACTGGGGAGACGGAGATCACTTGGTGGTGGCAATGGGGTCGGTTGGGTTGGCGGAGCCAAATGAGGTATCGGCCTCTGTTCCCAAGCGCCGCAATCGCTCGCGATGCAGTTCGGCGAGATCGACGACGTCGAGGCGTGGCGCCGTCGGGCGGTGCACGGGCGCGGCAACGGGAGCGTCCACATCAGCCGGCAGCGTTACGCTGAACTTGGACCCCCTGTTGTGTTCGCTTTCGATGTGGAGCGCGCCGCCATGCAGCTCGACGAGGCCGCGCACGATCGACAGGCCGAGCCCGGCCCCGTCGGACCGGCGCGCGTAGCCGGTGTCCACTTGGTAGAACGGCTGGCCGATGCGCGCGATATGCTCGGGCGCAACACCGATGCCTGTGTCCGTCACAGCAATTTCGATAGTGTCTGCGATCCGTTGCGCCGACAGGGTGACGCGCCCATTTGCAGGCGTGAACTTCACGGCGTTGGACACCAGATTGGTCAAGATCTGGCGGGTCGCGCGACGGTCGGCGAACAGATTGGGCAACTGCGGGGCAATCACCAAGTCGATCGTGATCTGTTTGGAATGCGCCAGCGTCTGCAAAGCCTCCACGGTGATGCGGGCCATGTCGTCGATGGCGAAGGCTTCCGGGTCGATTGGAAATTTACCCGACTCGATCTTCGAGACGTCGAGCAGATCCTGCACGAGGCTGAACAGATGTTCGCCGCTCTCGTGGATCACGCGGCAATGGTCGGCCAGTTGATCGGCGCGGTTTTCTCGCTGCAGCGCCCGCTGCAGGAGCTGAGAAAAACCGATGATGGAATTGAGCGGCGTGCGCAGCTCGTGACTGATCGTGGCCAGAAACGCCGTCTTGGCGCGACTCGCCGTTTGCGCATCGTCCCGGGCCTGGGCGAGCTCGATCGCCTCGGCCTTGCGCGCCGTCACGTCGCGCGTCACAGCGATGATCGATTGTCCGTTGCTGCCCGGCGGGCGGGGAACGGCCTGGCACCGCATTTCCAGCCACACCCGGCTGGCCGCGCGCGTGCCGGTCGCCGGCGTCTCGATCAGGTAGTCCTCGCACACCGGTTTGCCCGTCTCCAGGCTGCGGCGCAGCGACAGGCGCCAACGGCCCCGATCCTCGGGGCTCAGTACGTCGGCAAAGCCGCGTTGGATGAGACGGCGAGGTTCGAGGCCCAAGATCGTGATGCTGGCCAACGACGCAAACGTCGTGCGCCCCTGCGCGTCATGCCGCGTAATGAGATCGTTGGCGTTTTCGGCGATCAGACGATAGCGCTCGTAGCTGGCTTCCAGTTCGCGCTGTGCACTGCGCTGGATGCGCACGATGCCCGCCGCGACGATCCCCGCATACGCCACCGCACCGATCTGCGCGATGACGGCCAAGCGCCCCAGCGCCGCCGACGAGACTGCAACGACGGGCAGCATCGCCGACGCGGTTGCGATTTCCAGGCCGACCAGCGCCACGAGCGCGAAAACCACACCCGTCGCCGTGATGCGCGCCCGACCCGACAAAGCCGCCTCGAGCGGCACGATCACCAACCAGGCGACGGCAAACGACGAGCTGCCCCCCGACAGCGCCGCGCCCAAGACGATCAGGACCGTCAGTTGCGCCGACGACAGCAGGTGCGCAACATCCAGACGCCCGGTCCGTGACAGCAGCGCGGCGATGGCCAGCGGCACGACAATGAACACCCCAGCGGCGATGACCGCCAGCATGTGCGCGCCGATAAACACGAAGTACCCGGCAAAAATAGCCGCCGCAATGAGGCCGCCCGATACGTGCGATTGTATCAGCGCACCGTGACGGGTTGCCAAAACATCATCGTCTGCGACGCTCGCATGCACCCACGGACGAAAAGTGCTCGCCACATTGCCGTCCGATCCGGTCTGCTGCCCTCTGAGCACGTCGCAAGCACCGCGTGGCGCGCGGCGTCCCTGTCGCAAAACGAGGGATCATCATAAAAAATTAATCTTAATGAATGTTTACCGCCTGCTCCCAGAGCGAACGCTCGGCGAAAATGGCTGGGCGAAGATGGTTTCGCAATGGTTGATGCGGCGTGTCGAATACAGATCGAATATCGCTAAAAACTCCATCTGATCATTGGGATGACCTTTGCATCCCCCTGCTACAAAGACCCCACGCAAGCAGAACCGTTCAGGGTTCGTGTGGTGGGGTGAGCCGTCATGTTTTTGTTGAGATCAGTCTTCTGGTTGGGTGTGGTCGTCATGCTGTTGCCGTCCGATCCGGCGCAACAGGAGCGGCTCTTCCACACGGCCTCGGCAGCGGTGCAACATACGGCCACCTTCTGCGACCGTAATGGCGAGGTGTGCGCCAAAGGGGCCGAGCATTGGGCCGCCTTCCGCAAGAAACTCGAGTTCGGCGCTCGCATGGCCATGGATCTGGCAAGCGATCGCCTCAGCGGGCCACCGGCCACTTCCGAGATGCGGCCACAATCGACGTCCGGCGCCCTGACGCGCGACGACCTCACTCCGGCTTGGCGCGGGCGCTCCAAGGTCGGCGCCTGATCGAATCGACAGACTGGTAGGCGATGCAGACCTTGCGTCGCGCCCTCGCCCAGTCCATTTGAGTGGCGTAGTGGCCATCATGAGGACCCGCGCCGATGAGCGCCCTGCCGACGCTCGACTCGATTCGTTCCGATTTCGAACTCTTGGATGACTGGGAGGATCGCTATCGTTACGTCATCGAGCTGGGCCGCATGCTCGAGCCGTTCGCCGAGTTGGACCGGACCGAGACCAACAAGGTGCGCGGGTGTGCGAGCCAAGTGTGGCTCGCCTCGAGGGCGACCGTCGGTGCTGCAGGCTCGCCCGTGCTGTCCTTCAAGGGCGACAGCGACGCCCATATCGTGCGCGGGCTGATTGCGGTGCTGTTGGCGCTCTATTCCGAGCGCCCGCCGACCGATATTCTGGCGACCGACGCCCACGCCGTGTTTCGCGACCTGGGATTGAGCGAGCACCTGACGCCACAACGCTCGAACGGCCTCGCCTCGATGGTCCAGCGCATACGCGCGGATGCCCATACAGTGCTGGGTGATTGACTGCAGGGGGCCGTCTTACCGGCCGGCCTGGGATGGCGGCACCCGCTGGATGCGCGGGCGAAAGTCTTCTGTTCCCCAGTGGCGCAGGCTTCGGCTGATCAACGTGGCTGCGGATTCAGGCGGCAGTAGACCGTAATGGCGCGCCAACGCATTGAGCGCTTTTTGCAAGACCAGTTTGGCCGAGCGTTGGGGCCATTTTTCGCGACGCTCGATCGCTTCCAAACCCTGCAGGTGGGCGCACACGTCGATCAGAATTCCGGCAAGGTCGGGCCCCACGGCCGAGATTGCCGACGCAACGCGCTGCCGGGCCGCCACCAATCGGTCGCTCATGTCCAAGCCCGTTCCAGGTGCCACGCGCGGCCCCGCCGATTGCGGAATATCCGACCACGAGGAGGTGACGCGGGGTGTCATCTGGGCAAAGAACAAATCGGCGCGCAGGCGTTCGCCAGCATCGAACTGAACCTGATCGATGAGGGGCTTGCCGTTTTTGTCCAGGCGATGATGCAGCCACGCCAAAGGGCTTTCGGCGTCATTGCGCTGAGGCGACGATGGGCTCGTTGCCTCCTCCGCTTCCACCGCCCGTGTCGCACGCTCCTGGGTCGTACGTGCGCGCGCCCGCCGAAGGACCGCTCGCCCCGTAGCGGACAGCCGCCAACCGAAATCACCATCGCCCCGCATGATCAGTCCAGCGTCTCGGGCGGCCGAGAATGCACTCCACGCCAACAGTCCGATGCGCGTGCGGTCGGTTTGCCGCAGTTCGAAGAGGGCGACGGCAGGGTGTTCATCTGGGCCCTCCTCGACGACTGCAAAGGCACCGCGACGCGCCAATCGAGCGAGCAGCACGAGGGTGACAGGCGACACCTCGTCGCGAGACGAGGCATCGGTCTCATCATGGATCGGGGGCATCAGTGGGTCCGCTCCTCGGGCTCGAAACCACTGGTTCTGCACAAGCGCTCCACGATGCCTTCCAGGAGGTCCATCGTGCGATCGAATTTCGGGTTGTCGCGCAGGTCTTCGATGACGGCGCAGGCATGCGCCACAGTGGTGCGATCACGGCCGAAAAGGCGCCCGACCTCCATGTATTCGATGCGACCGACGACGTGCGCGAGGTACATGGCCACCTGTCGCGCCAACGCGATACGCGCGACGCCCCGCGACGGAGCCTCCAAGACTTCGGGCGCGACATGATAAATTTTGCACACGGTCGCCAAAACGACGTTGCGCAGATCGGACGGCTTGGGCCGCCACATCCGGCGACTGTAGAAAACAGGTATTCGGTAGGGTTCGCTCCCGGACTCGTACATAGTTGTTTCCGATCGAGACAATGTTACTCGTTTTTGTCGTGTATTTGATATGACATGGAGCGATAGGAATGAATACCTACGCTGCGGGGAACTTTGAAACTGAGGTGAACGGCGGGGATAAGTCAGGCATTTTCCGAGGCCGGAAGAATTTTCGCAGGATTCCCCTGCCGTCCGCCCCGACACCGAAACGACAATCGAATGTGCTGGCCCGATGGCAGCATCACGGGACGTACAATCGATGCGCGGTGGCCGCGATCAAGGCTGCGGTTTGCGCGCAATCACTTGATTTTGCAATCCGCTACCCAGCAGCGGCCGACGGGACGAGATCATGCCCGCGTTGATGCCCGCCCAACCGATTTCGCCCGAGAGGCGTCCATATTCGATCTTGGGGCACCGGTTCATGATGACCGTCAGGCCCGCCGCCTCGGCTTCTGCGGCGGCGACATCATTGCGCACGGAGAGCTGCATCCAGACGACCTTCAACCCCAGTCGCTCCTTTTGAGTGATGGCGTCGCGAGTAATCTCCAGTGCCGCGTCCGAGTTGCGAAAGATATCGACCATATCGATGGGGCCCGGAACCTCGGCAAGGCTCGCATAAACCAAATGGCCCAGAATGGATTGACCCGCGATCCCGGGATTGACCGGGTAAAGCGTGTAGCCTTTGCCGCCCAGATATTTCATCACGAAATAGCTGGGGCGGCTGATCTGCGCCGACGCGCCGATCAGTGCGACGCTGCGCACGCTGCCCAGAACGGCTGCGATATGTTCGTCGTCGTAACGGTCGTGCGATTGCACCCTCAACATCCCTTCCAGTGCGCGGGTCGTTTCTCGATGAAGGCGCCGATGCCCTCTTCGGCGTCACGCAACATCATATTGCGCACCATCACTTCGGCGGTCTGCGTGTAGGCCTCCTGCAGAGAGACCTCGACCTGGTCGTAAAAGGCACGCTTGCCGATCGCGACGGTGGCGGGCGATTTGGACGCAATCTGGCGGGCCATCGCCAACGCGTCCTCGAGCGCCCCACCAACCGGCACGACGCGGTTGACCAATCCCCAGTCGGCGGCCTGCTCCGCCGACAGCATGTCGCCCAGCAGCAGCATTTCCATCGCCCGTTTGCGCGAGACGTTGCGTGACAAGGCGACCATCGGCGTCGAACAGAAGAGGCCGATGTTGACGCCTGGCGTGGAAAAGCGCGCATCAGCGCCGGCGACTGCCAGATCGCACGTGGCGACGAGCTGGCACCCGGCCGCAGAGGCCACACCTTCGACGGCCGCGATGACGGGCTTGGGCGAGCGCACGATCGCCAGCATCATGCTGGCGCAGAGTTGCATGATATGCGCGAAATAAGCCCGCCCGCCGTCGGCATCGGTGCGGCGGGCATTCAGCTCCTTGAGATCGTGACCCGACGAGAAGGCCGGTCCATGGGCGGCGATGACCACGACCTTGACGCTGGCATCCGACGACACGCGCGCGATGGCCGCCGAAAGATCGCCCAGCAGCCGTTCCGACAAGCTGTTGCGCTGTGCCGAACGATCGAGCGTCAGAATGGCGATGTCGCCGTCCCGGCGTTCGTGCAGGGGTGAGGCGGACTGTTTGCCGTCGACGACAGCGGCCGGTGCCGACATCACATCCTCCCATCGATCAGCGCGACGCTCGCGCGGCTTATTGCAGAACCTTTTCGATGTCTGCGCGGTTGCGCTTCACGACTTCGACGTTGCCGGGGAATTTCAGGGGCGGGGTGCTTTTCAACGCCTCCGCCAGCTCGTCGAGCATCTGCTTTTTGTCCTTCTCCGGGATTGATTTGTCGTTCTTGATCTCTTCGATCTCGCGATTGATCGCGGTGATCGGGTCGGTGAACTGGCCAGTCTGCGGGTCGAGCCCGCCCATCACCATGGAGATGTTGAAGGCCACATCGTCGAAATCACCGAAAGTCGCAAAGCCATGCTTCTTGGCCAGCGCCTCGAGATCGGCCTGAATTTTGGGATCGGGTTTGTCGCTGGCGCCGGGGCCGAGTTTTTGATGGTACTCGGCCATTTCTTTCTGGGCGACGATGAAGTTTTTCACCGTGGCTTCGTCCAACTGCACCTGCTTGAAAGGTTCTTCCGCAGCACTGGCTCGATCAATCGACAGCGGGGCGGCCAACGCCCAAGCTACGACGACCAGACCTGCCAACAGTCCCCGCTTGAAAATCGACATCACGCTCTCTCCTCGTTTCCTGGTATCGGGTGCCGATGCCGACCCTAGCAGAGCACTGGCTGAACCTTAAGCAACTCCACAACCGGGACGCCAATACGAATGCCCAGCGAGACCAAACCGCGCACTCCACTGACGGCCGCCGAGGTCAGCCTCCTGATCGACGACGTGTTTCCCGGCGTGAACGCGGGAAGACGCACGGTCGCCATCGAATCCGTCGCGGATCGAACGGCTCGCGTACGCCTCCTGCTGGATGAACGCAACATTCGTCCAGGAGGCACGCTGTCTGGCCCGGCCATGTTCATGCTGGCGGATTTCACGATTTATGTGGCGTTGATCGCGACGTTGGGGCCACCCGCCGTGGCTGCCGTCACCAGCAACCTCAACATCAGTTTTTTGATGCGACCCGAGCCTGCGGACCTGATCGGAGAGGCCAAGATCATTCGCCTCGGGTGTCGGCTCGCCTATGCCGAGGTGTCCATCTCGGCGGCGGGCGGCAGTGAAGTTCTCGCGCATGCCACGAGCAGTTACGTCCTGCCTCGGGCAGACAGGTAAAATGTTACCTTTAATGAGGTAATATATTACCTTATTTATAACTACATGAATTGATTGCATTTTTGACGCCATCCTGTAGATACTATGCGTTGACCCGTCCGCAAACCGCTGCTAGAAAGCACTCACCATTCTTCTGCGGACGGCTCCTGCCATGGCGGCACAGCGCGGTCTGCTCTCACTGCGAGGGATCTCACAATGAAGACCTACGTCGCCAAGCCCGGCGAGGTGGAAAAGAAGTGGGTGGTGATCGATGCCGAAGGTCTCGTCGTCGGCCGCCTCGCCAGCCTCATCGCCATGCGCCTCAAGGGCAAACACAAGCCCTCCTACACGCCCCACGTCGACATGGGCGACCATGTCATCGTCGTCAACGCCAGCAAAGTGGTGTTCACGGGCAACAAGTATGAAGACAAAAAATATTACCGCCACACGGGTTATCCCGGCGGGATCAAGACGCGCACGCCGCGTCAGATCATCGAGGGTAAATTCCCCGGTCGCGTCGTCGAGCTGGCGGTGCAGCGCATGTTGGCCCGCGGCCCGCAGCACAGCCGCATGATGGCGAGCCTGCGCATTTATGGGGGGCCCGAGCATCCTCATGAAGCGCAGAGCCCGGAAAAGATCGATATCGGCAAGATGAACCGCAAGAACGTGAGGGCTTGAGCATGGCCATCGAACCCAAGTCCCTCAGTGACCTCGGCGCCCTGACGGGCCAAGTCGAAGGCGCCGTTGCCGTCGCTGCCTCCGGTGGGCCGGTCTATCAGCAGAAGATCGACAGCCTCGGCCGGGCCTACGCCACGGGCAAGCGCAAGAACGCCATCGCCCGCGTGTGGATCAAGCGCGGTCACGGCAAGATTACGATCAACAACAAAGAATTCCAGGCCTATTTCGCCCGTCCGGTGCTGCAGATGCTGCTGCGCCAGCCGCTCGAGCGGGCCGGTCGCGTCGACCAGTACGACATTTTCGCCACCGTCAAGGGTGGTGGGCTGTCGGGCCAAGCCGGTGCGGTTCGTCACGGCGTTTCCAAAGCGCTCACCTACTACGAGCCGGAATTGCGCGCGGTCCTGAAAAAGGGCGGCTTCCTCACACGCGACAGCCGCGTCGTCGAGCGCAAGAAGTTCGGCAAGATGAAAGCCCGCCGCAGCTATCAGTTCTCCAAGCGCTGATCGCGTCGTCGAAAAGATGTTTTGTTCAAGGGGTTGCGGTTTTTCGCAGCCCCTTTTTCGTGGCACCCGTTTTGGTATGTACAGCGCGCGCAACCCCTCCGGGTCGTCTGGTGCGTTCGACGCGATCCGCGTCGGTCCTGCGCACAGAGCGACGTCATGGGCTGGCTTTGCCACACGGGCGATGAACCGGCTTGCAGGGCGTCGGGATCCGGGCGATAAGCGCGCCCAGTTGGGGCGTCGCCAAGTGGTTAAGGCAGCGGATTTTGATTCCGCCATGCGGAGGTTCGACCCCTCCCGCCCCAGCCATCGCCGTCGCCCCATTCCCAGGCTGAGACAAACCGCCGGCTGAAATCACCGGCTTGCCGGTTGGCGCGGGTGCGCAACACGTGGCGCCCATCGGCCCGAAATTCCCATGTTTGCGGTGATCACTCTCTTTCCGCCGCCGAATAAGGCGTCGGCTGTGCGCTGCCGCGTCGTCGCGGACGGACGATACTGGCCATCTCGCAATCGCCCAGTCGTTGGATTACAGTGACGAGCTGCGTCCTCTTCCCGATTGCCTCTGCCGCCATGGCTTCTCGCAACGACATTCTGATCGAGATTACCCCACAGGTGCTGTTGAAGGCCTATTCGTGCGGGATTTTCCCGATGGCCGAGAGCGCCGACGATCCAGCCTTGTATTGGATCGAGCCCGAAAGCCGGGGTATCCTTCCCCTCGATGCGGTGCATGTGCCACGCCGGTTGGCGCGCACCATTCGCATGCAGGGATTCGAGGTGCGCATCAATTCCGATTTCGATGCCGTGATCGCGGGATGTGCGGCCACCCGCTCCGATCGACAATCGACGTGGATCAATGGGCGCATTCGCCAGCTCTACGGCGCGCTCTTTCGCCAAGGACAGTGCCACACCGTCGAGACATGGTCGCAGGGCCGGCTCGTCGGTGGACTGTACGGGGTGTCGCTGGGGTCGGCGTTTTTCGGCGAGAGCATGTTCTCGACCGAGCGGGACGCGAGCAAAGTCGCCCTCATCTACCTCGTCGCCCGCTTGATTTACGGCGGCTACACGCTGCTCGATACACAGTTCGTGACCGATCACCTGCGCCAGTTCGGCACCATCGATTTGGGCAAGCGCGCGTTTCACAAGGCCCTGAAATCCGCAGTCGACGGGCACGGCGATTTCCTGGCGCTGCCGACCACGACATCAGCCGGCGACATCCTCGCGCTGGTCAAGGGCGGGACCCGATCCGGGGGCAGCAGCGCGCCCGCGTAAGCCGCTTCACTGCGATTTTCGCGGCTCGGAAGGTGCCATTGGAGCCGGAGAGGGCGACGCCGCCTCCGTCTGCGCGCGCGGTGGCGAACCAGCGTCTTTGAACGCCTTGGCGAGCGGGGTGGTAGTCGCTGGTCCAGCGGATGCTGATGGTGCTTCGGTTTCCAGATTGCGCGGCCGGCGGTTCTCGATCGCGTGCGTAATGATGCCAGCCTTATCCGCAATCAGCTCGTTTCCGGTCTGCCACCAGTCATGGTTGGCCGTCTCGACCAACATGCGCTCGATCCAGACCGGCGAGACGCCCGCTGGCACCCAGAACTTGTCGATCAAGCGACGGTAACTTTCGGTCACGCGCTTGGCGCTGCCGTAGTGTGCCCCGGGCCGCGTCACCTCGTGAAACAGCCAGCTCGACGAGCGACCCGCAAACCGGTTTTTCCCCTGCAGGTAAATCGGAATGCACATCGATCCGCAGCGACTGCCCTGGCTGACCGCCGTGTCGAGTTGATGCGAGCGTTTGATGCGCTGCAAGACGGCGATGACTTTCTCGCCCTCGAGCACGCTGCCACCGCCCGTATTGAGATAGACGACGAACCTGCGGCGGCTCGAGGCGAACGCCAGAAACGCGGCTTCGATTTGGGCCGCCATGGGCGCCGCGATCGTGCCCTCCCAATGCAGAATAACGCTGCCCGCCTGCTGGTGGGGGCTGGCCACACGCAGGGTGCCGGGCGTGAACCGGACGAACGGCACCACTTCGGTCCTCGTCGGCGGTTCGGCGCGAGCGGAAACGGCGAGGAGGCCAGCCAACAGAGCCAGCGTCGTCGCCGAACCCGCGCGCGCGGCTCTCCTCCATGTGATCGATGCGATCATTCGGTCTCTCCGCCGCGCCCGCGCGCCGCTGCCGTCTCGTCCATGGACTATACGCCAAACTGTGTCGACGGGCAGCCCAAGCGCTGAATGCGGGATAAACGAGCGGTTCAGTGAGGGTTCAGCGGCCACATGCGAATTTGTTGGTGAGGTTGGACATCGGGACATCCCCGGGGTCCACCGCAAGAGACACCCAGATCGAGGACCAACGTCCATGACCCGCACTCTACTCGTAGCCGCTCTCGCAATCGTCACCACGAGCGCTGTTGCCAGCGCTTATGACGGTTACGGATCGGGTTCCAGCATCGATCGCCGCCAAGCGATCCAGGAGCAGCGCATTCAGAACGGCGTGCGTTCGGGCGAGATTACGCGCCGCGAATATCGCCAGCTCGAAGCCGAGCAGGCGCGAATCCGTCACATGGAGCACATGGCCAAGCGGGACGGCCACGTCGACCGTTACGAGGCAGCCCGGATCCGGGCGGCGCAGAACGCCGCGGGACGCCATATCCGCACGGAGGCGAACGACAACGAGAGCCGGTGGAATTCGGGTTGGCGGCGTTGGTGAGCTGCGGGGCCACCAAACGCGAAAAGCAGCGCTACTGACCCGACTTCGGGCCGCCGTACCCCCCACGGCGGCCCGTTTTTTTGGCGATTGCTATGCGAGCAACCAGAGATCATTCACATCTGGTCTCGTCTGGCCTTTTTCACGACAACCAGTAGTGCGAACGCAAGACGGTCATCGGCGTTGACGGAATTGAAACGCCTGATCGCTTCCTCGACTTCACCGATCTTATGCAGCACCTGCGGTATGCTGAAATTTCCCGCTTCGGACGGATCATAGTCGGCATTACAGCGCGACCTGTACATATTGACGATCAAGGAGGCGTAATCCGAAATCGACTTTGGGAAGCCCGTTTTCGCATTTCGCGCCATCTGGCATGCCGCCATCACATCGCGATGATCAATCGCGCGATAGACTTGGCTTTGCGCCCTGGTAAGCAACTTATCTTCGGATTTTACCAGCAGCTCGGAGCACGCACGCGATAAATGATGAAAGACGGCGTAATAGGCTGTGCTGACAGCACGGCGTAAATCTGTATTTGATGGCTCGTTACCGTCAATCGGGCAGAGAAGTTTGCGTGCAGTGGACAGGAGATCAGCATGCACGCTGCTCTCCTTTGATTGGTTGATCATGTTCGAAATAGTGCTCGACATAGGGAATGCGGAAGTCTCCGGATGCAATCAATGCATGCGTGATCGCAGACAGCATATCGAGTGTCTTGGCTGGATCGACGGGATGGGATGAAAATTTGTAACATAAGCCAACTTCAATACTCTGCGAACCATCGTCATCGACATCAACGACAATCTGGCATGGCTCGATCTCGTGTCCGTCCAGGTGCTCGGCCACGACCTTCTCGATCAATACTCTCGTGTCGCCTTCGATCTGAAATTTCATGACCATTAGCCGATCTATCGCTCAACCGCTTCCCTGTGATGCCCCATATTTCTACTTACCGGGAGCTTCAGCTTTGCACCGAACCGTCCCAGGAGCATAGCGATGCTCTCGAAAACCTGTTCTGATACGCTCCAATATACCACGTTTGAGATCGAAAAAACAGCCCGCAGCAGCGCTGCGAACACGCTCGTTAGCTGAGGCTCAACGTGTCGCAACGGTAGTTTTGGTTCTCTTGGGCTTATTTCGAGGCAAGGTCCAGCTGGCCCAGTTGATCGATGAACGCACCTTCGTCGTCGAGGCAGCGCAGGTCCATGACGAGGGCACCCTTGTCGAGGCGCGCGATGACCGGAATCGGCAATCTGCGCAGCGCCGTGGCGAACGCCTCGAGGCGTCGGCCCTCGCCGGCTTTGTCGGCTGGCCGCACGGCGACGCCCAAGCTCGGCAATGTTTCGAGCGGGAGCGCGCCCGATCCGATCTGACTGGCGCAGTCGCGATACTCGACGAGCCACGCCGATCCCAATCGCGCAGCGAACGCTTGGGCCACGCGCTCGGCAACCGGGCGCAAGTCATCGGGCGTGCGCGTGAAGAACCGCAGTGTCGGCAAGTGTTGGGGTAGTCGGTCCGGATCGCGGTAGAGGCGCAGCGTTGCCTCCAGGGCCGCCAACCGCACCTTGTCGAGGCGCACCGCGCGTTTGATGGGGTTTTTCTGGCAGGCAGCCACGAGATCGCGCCGCCCGACGATGAACCCGGCTTGTGGACCGCCCAGCAGTTTGTCGCCGGAAAAGGTCACGAGATCGGCACCATCGCGGAGCGCATCGGGCACGGTGCGTTCGCGCACGAGACCATAGCACGACAGATCGACGAGGGTACCCGAACCCAGGTCGTCGACCAGGGGAATACTCTTGTCGCGCGCCAGCGGAGCGAGCTCCGCCGTCCCCACCTCTTTGGTGAAGCCTTCGATTCGGTAGTTCGACGTGTGCACTTTCATGAGGGCGGCGGTCGCGGGCCCGATGGCGCCGGCGTAGTCCTTCATGTGCGTGCGATTGGTGGTGCCGACTTCGATCAGGCGCGTCCCCGCGCGCGCGAAGATTTCAGGGATGCGAAAAGCGCCGCCGATTTCGATCAGTTCCCCGCGCGACACGATCGTCTCGCGGCCAGCGGCCAACGTGTTGAGCACCAGAAAAACCGCTGCCGCGTTGTTGTTGACAACGATGCAGTCTTCGGCGCCGGTCAACTCGGTTACGAGGCCGCGTACGATGTCGTCGCGTTCACCGCGGCCCCCGGTTTCGAGATCGAATTCCAGAGCTGCGGGATAACGCATGGCGCGTGTGGCGGCTTCAATGGCGCTTTCGGCCAGGACGGCGCGACCCAGGTTCGTGTGCAGCACGGTGCCGGTCAAATTGAAGACGCGACGCAAGCGAGGGGCATCGGCGGCCTCGAGCCGATGCAGCGCAGCAGCTGAGACATGCTCGAGGATCTGCGCTCGATAGGAGGACGGTGCACCCGGTGTCGTCATGCGCGCGCGCGCACCTTCGAGTTCGGCGCGCACGGCTGCGAGCGTCGCGGTTTGTCCAAAGCGGGCGGTGCAGATCTGCCCGAGCGCGCTGCGCAGCACTTCATCGACGGAGGGAAGGGGCCCTGGAGCTTTCGCCATATCGTCCCGATCAGAAAAAAGACGTGCGCCATCGCGCCGAGATCTCCTAGCCGTCCTCCGGCCCGGCGGGCAAGCGAAGTCTCGAGATGTAGTAAGGCAACGGCGAAGGCACTCCATGGGCGCCTCTTCTCGGCACGGCGATGGTTTCGCTTCAATTCCTCGGCAATTCGGCAGGCCAACAATTTCGCCGCTTCGGTTCCTCCTCGAGCCTGCTGTTGTCGTAGCTGCCGACCGGGGGCGATCTGCTGACATTCATCGTAGGCGTGTTGCGCGTGCCACTCGTGACATTCTTACCGCTTGTCGTGGTCGGCAAATGTGGACGATATCTCGCACTTGCCCTGGCGCTGTGAGCGCGCTACGTAATGCAGTCTACAAGCAAACTGTGAGCCGCCTTGCATTCCGGCCGAAAGAGTCTCATATTCGACGCCGTCGAACTCGCTATGGTGCGCGCACACGACAGCATCTCCGTGCTGACACTGTTAAACACTCCATTGCGTGATTTGATGGCCGCGGGCAATCGTGCTGGCGGCCCTTGCCAGCATTGGAGCAGGTGAATGTCGACTGGCACCGTCAAGTGGTTCAACGCGCAAAAGGGCTATGGTTTCATCCAGCCCGACGAAGGCGGTAATGACGTCTTCGTTCACATCTCTGCTGTCGAGCGCGCCGGTCTTACTGGACTTCGCGAAGGCCAGAAGATCACGTACGAAATCGAGAAGGGTCGCAACGGTAAAAGTGCTGCGGTGAATCTCAAGACTTGAGGACGAGCCGAGTCCGGAGCCGCACGGGGGCGGACCTGATCAGTCCGCCCCTTGTGTTTGCCGCCCGCCAGATCGACATGACGACACAACCGCAGTCGCGCCGGCGTCGGACGCGCGCAGAGGAGACGCAATGGCCAAAGAAGAGATGCTGGAATTCGAGGGCGTCGTCGACGAGGTGCTCCCCGATGCACGCTGCCGCGTCAAGCTCGACAATGGGCACGAGGTCATCGCGTACACCTCCGGACGCATGAAGAAGAACCGCATCCGTATTCTGGCCGGCGATAAGGTCACCGTGGAAATGACGCCCTATGATTTGACCAAGGGCCGCATCAACTTCCGCCACAAAGACGTTCGCAGTGGACCACCTCCCGGCACCACGGGTCCCGGTGGTGGACAGCGCCGGCCGCCGACTCGTCGGCGGTGAGCACCCCAGGCCCAGGGTTGGTCGGGCGTTTTGCCAGGCGACCTCAGCGGGCTTTGGCGATCACACTGAAGATGATCGCCAGGCCGATGCCAAATCCCATTTGAATGAGAACGGTGTTGAGCATGCGCTTGGGATCGCCGCCGCTGAAGAGCGCAATTTGCGCCGCGTTCGTGACGCCGAACACGTGCGCACGAATGAGCGGCAACAGGGTCCAGTTGCTGACAACGACTATGATCAGGCCGTAGATCAGCCCGCGCAGCCACATCGCGCCACCCGGCAGCTTGTCCCAGATCACGCCGAAGAGGGCGCCCCACAACCCGCCCCAGAACATGGTGTTGACGACCGTCGGAACACCGAGCGGTCCGTAGGGCTTCCAGTTCCACGGTATCGACGTTGCGGGCAACATTCCGGTCGCGACCAGCGCGTAGACGACGCTCTGGTGGACGACGACGACGGCTATGGCCCCGGCAATGAAGCCGAACAGCAGATTGCGAATGGAGAATCCTTGCGCGGGCATTTTGGCCTCCTTGGTGCGACGGCACAGCATGAGTATCGACCTGTTCGGTCGATTTTGAAAGACGACCAGCCTGTGGATTGTCGGATCTGCCAGCAACAGTGGCATTCAAGCCCGGTTCAGACTCCGTGTTGGATAATCAACACATCGATCTCGTAATGGAGGATGTGATGAGTCGACAGTTAGCGAAGACTACGATGACGATTGCCGCTGTCATTGCAATCTCATTGGTTGCACCGGTGGCAATGCCCAGTACCGTCGAGGCCCACCAAGCGCACCGTCGCTATGATGAACACTATGGCTACCGCCATTATGGACATTTCGGCGCCCATCGCCATGGCCATTATGGTCACCATTACTGGGCGCATCGGCACCATTGGCATGGCGGACGACATCATCCCCGCCATCACGGCCACCACCATCATCGCCACTGGCACCGCTGATCGACGAGGTCACCTCGGGCCGACGTCGGCCCGAGGTCGCCATCACGCCTCGACGACGACATACTGATCCTCGATGGCCACCTTGAACGTTTCAGCGACGTAAGGCCCTTCGACGAGCGTGGCGCCGGGCTCCACGGCGACGGCGTACTGCATCAACCGCATGCGGCGGGGATCGCAATACGAACGCCCGGTGCGAATGTCGAACTCCCACTGGTGGAACGGGCAGCGGATAATCTCGCCGGCCCGCGTGTGCCGGTATTCGCCGGGCTCGGAGGATTCCACGAGGCCTGTCAGGATACCTTCGGAGAGGCTGCCGCCTTTGTGCGGGCAGGTGTTCGACAGCGCGAAGAACTCACCCTTCAAATTGAACACGACGACGCCACGACCGTCGATTTCGACGAGTTTGCGCCCGCCGGGCGGAATGTCGGCGGCTCGCGCTACGATGTGCTTTTTCTTATTCGCCATTCGACACCGAAAGATACGAAGTGTCGAACTCATCGCCCGGCACCACTGTCAATTCGAGACCCTGAGACATCTGCGCGTCGCGATATCAGACGATATCATTGCGTATTCCACGTTGGGTCAAGCGCAGCGCGATCCAACACCCACGGCACATCCAGAACTGTTGGGTCGCGGCCAATAGCCTTGACCCAACGGCGACCACCGCGCGGGCCCGATTCTCATCTGGCAAAAAGCGATCTCCGCCGAAGTCCAGCGTCCCGCGCGACATCAGATCCGATACACCGCTTTGCCGTTCTCGGCGCAGATCTGGCGGTGGCGCTCGGGCGTCACGCCGGCGGGGAAGGCGCGGAAGGGATCGTCGAAATCCCAATGGGGATAGTCGCTGGCGAACAACAGTCGATCCCAGCCCAGCCACTCCATATTGTCGAGGACGTGGCGGCGATCTTCGGGCTCCTCCATCGGCTGGGTCGAGACCCAGATGTGTCGGCGCATGTATTCCGACGGGCGCGCTTTGAGATGCGAAAGCTCCCCGCGATTGCGCTCGAAGATTTTGTCGAGACGCCACGCCAGTGGCGCCATCCAGGCGAACCCACCTTCGACCATGACGACCTTGAGTTTCGGAAAGCGCTCGAACACGCCCTCCATGACGAGGCTCGTCACCGCGGTCTGGCACGAGGTCGAATGACCCGCCCCCTCCTCGATGTAGTAAGACGGCCAGCCAGCACCGTTGACAGGATGGCCGCTGGTGCCAAAGACGTGGAAGGCGACCGGCAGGTCGTAGCGCTCGGCCGCCGCATAGATCGGCCAATAGCGGCGATTGCCCAACGGCTCGAGCGAGCGCGTGAGGCAGAACACTTGGCCGTAGTCGGCATGCGCGCCGAGGCGTTCGATCTCCTCGGCCGAAGCTAGGCCATCTTCGTATGGCACCACGATTGCGGCCTTGAGGCGCTTCTCGTTCGCAGTCCACGCCTCACGCTGCCACTCGTTGGTCGCGCGGCACATGGCGGCGGAAAAATCGAGATTGAGATCACCCTGACCTGTCGGCCCGAGCGGCCCCAGCATGCCGTGCTCGACGCCTGCCGGGTCCAGATATTGCGTCTGCATCATCGCGAGGCTGGAACCGGGGCGTCCGCCCTCGGGTGGCCACGCATCGCGCCGGCTCGCCAGCGGTGCCGACTTCGGATAGGGCTCCTGGCCCGGACTGCCGTGCTTGCGGCGGAAGCCATACGTATTGACGTACTCCCACCACTGGCTCGACAGGTAGGGCCGCAGATCGGCGAGCGATTTGATGGCGGGGTGAATGTCGCTGTCGATGACGGCGAGCCGGTTCGAGGCGGCACCAAGGAGGCCGGCGGAGGGGTCAGCTACGTCGAGGGGCATGGGGGGCTCCCAATCTCGGATAGGTGGCGAGCGGATTGTCGATCATGATTTTACGGGCAAGGCCCGCGTCGATTCCAGAGGGCAGCATAGCATCGCCCTCGTACTGCCGGTGAGGAAAATCGGAGGAAAAGAGCAGCATCTCCTCTGACGGTAGCTGGTCCAGGATGCGCTCGACCATGTGGGGATCGTCCGGGGCATCGAATGGTTGAATGGTCAACCTGATGTGATCGCGCAGAATTTCCATGGGCGGGCGATCGACCCACGGCACTTCGAGGCGCACGCCCCGCCAGAACTTGGAGAAGCGCCACATGTAGGGCGCCAGCCAGGTGACGCCGGACTCGATCATCACGGCTTTGAGGCCGGGGAATTTAACAAACACGCCCTCCGCGATCAGCGAACCGACCTGCATGTGAAAGCCCAGCGATTGGCTGGCGTAATCCTCGCTCCAGTAGGTGGGCCAGCCCGAGCCCGTCGTCGCGTGGTGGTAGCTCGAGCCCGCATGAATGCCGATCGTCAGCCCGTGTTTTTCGGCGACCTTGTAGATCGGCCAGAACTGGCTTTTTCCCAGAGGGTGCTCGCCGAGCGCCAAAAACAGCACCTGCACGAAGCGCGGGTCCGCAGCGCATCGCTCCACCTCTTCGACGGCCGAGGCGATGTTGTTGAGCGGCACGACGATCGAGGCGCGCAACCGGGGATCGCGATCGAGCCATTCGGCTTTGATCCAATCGTTGACGGCGCGGGCGAAGGCCAGCGCCAGATATTCGTCACGGATCATCTGAATGGCATAGAGCGGGTTCAGGATGGCGTGGCCAAAGGCATGCTTTTCAATCAACACCCGACCCAGACGGGCCACATCGGTATCGACGAGCACCTTGCCCTCGCGCGCGTCGGGCCGCACGGTCATGGGCGCGTTCGTGGGATAGCCGATGGTCTCGAAAATCTCGATGCCGCGCACCTCCACGGTTTCACGCCAGTAGTCGTCCATGTAGGTCTTCAGCGTCTCGATGCCCGGCACCCTGGGGTGCACGTCACAGTCGATCGCCCCGGTAAAGTCGTGGGCCACAACGCGGCTCCTCGCTGAAAGATTTGGTTGCGCCATTGTTTCATGCGCATTCGCGCGGAACAAGTCGTCGCATCGGCTGGGGGGCACTCGTTCGTTAAAGCACGCCGACCGCTGGTCCTGATGCAGGAGGACGACCATGACACAAGACACCGAACTCCTCGCCATCGAGCACGCCGCCGTGCGCGGCTGGCCGGCGCGCGATACCGAAGGCATCGACGGCTGGCTGGCGCGCGCGTCCGGCGGCACGTCGGTGCGCGGCAATTCGATGGCGGCGCTCGACTGGACCGGCCGCGACCTGACGGCCGCGATCGGGCGGGTCGTGCGCTTTTATCGCGACCGGGGCGAGCCGCCGCGGTTCACGATTTCCGATGCGAGCGTGCCACCCGAACTCGATGCCGTTTTGGATCGGGCCGGATGGCGGCGCGGCATCGATCATGTAACGATGGCGAAGACGGTCGACCCCGCAGTCGTGCCGAGCGCGACGGTCACCCAGGCCGATGCGCCCGACGCCGCCTGGTATGACGTCTACCTCGACGGTCTCAAGTCCGAACGTCGCAAAGTGGCGCCCGAGCTGATCGGCAGGGTACAGCAACCGCGCACATTTTTTTCTGCCGTGCGCGAGGGGCACGTCATCAGCAGCGGTCTTTCCGTAATCGATGGCCCACTCGCCTCCGTGCAGTGCATGGCCACGTTGGCGTCCGCGCGGCGCACGGGGGCTGCGGGCAGCATTCTGACGACAATCGAAGCTCATGCGGCGCGTCACGGCGTGCGTCGGCTCTATCTCCAGGCCGAAGGCGCCAACACGACGGCGCTCAGCCTCTACACGCGCTTTGGCTTCGCGGTCGTGGGGCGCTATCATACGCGCGATCTGGTCGACTGACCGCGCCAGCGATCGAACCCGGAGTTTCCTATGCCCCACGTCACCACCAGCGACGCCGTGCAGCTCTATTACGAAGAAGCCGGCAGCGGCGACCCGATCATTTTCGTGCACGAGTTCGGCGGGCACCATTTATCGTGGGAAACGCAGATGCGGTGGTTTTCGCGCCGCTATCGCGCCATCACCTATCAAGCGCGCGGCTGGCCACCCTCCGACGTGCCGGCCTCGATGGAGTCCTACAGCCAGGCGCGTGCGGCCGACGATATCGCCGATGTGATGGCGGGCTTAGGGTTAGCGAAAGCCCACATCGTCGGTCTGTCGATGGGGGCGACAGCCGCACTCGAATTCGCCATTCGCCATCCGGGCAAGGGATTGTCGATCACGGCCGCAGGTGCGGGTACGGGTTCGACGCACGATCCCGGGCAGCGCAAAACATTCGCCGGTGAATCGCTGAAAGTCGCCGACATGATCGACCGGGACGGCATCAAGGCCTTGGGCGATGTCTATCTGCACGCCGCCTCGCGCCAGCAACTGCGCATCAAAGACCCGCGCGGTTTCGCCGAGTTCTATCGCCAGTTCGTCGAGGGCGCCGACACGGGTCGCGCGCTCACCATGCGGGGGGTGCAGTCGCGCCGCGCGCCGTTCTACGATCGCGAAGCCGAGCTGCGCGCGATGCGCGATCCCGTGCTCATCGTGTGCGGTGACGAGGACGATGGCACACTCGACATCAGTGTGTTTTTGAAGCGCACCATTCCCCGCTGCGGCCTGATGGTGTTTCCGCGCACTGGCCACAGCATCAATCTCGAGGAACCCGCGGGCTTCAACGCCGTCGTGCAGGACTTCATCCACGCCGTCGAACGCGGCGCCTGGGGCGAGACCATCTCGACGGCCGGCAAAGGCTATTCGATGTTGCCGAAGGGCTGATCAGCCGCCATTGGCGCGCCCACTCCCACCCTATCATCGTGTCACGACAATCCGCCCCGAGGAGTTCATTCCATGTCAACTGATGGCACCGCGCCTTCACCCCATCCCACCGTCAAAGCGCTGCAAGGCGTTCGCGTCATCGACGTGTCGAGCTTTCTCGCCGGACCATTCTGCTCCACCCAGCTCGCCGAATTCGGCGCCGAGGTGATCAAGATCGAGCTGCCCGTCGTCGGCGACGCCTTACGCAAGTTCGGCACGCCGACACCCTCGGGGGATTCGTTGCCGTGGCTGCAGGAGACGCGCAACAAGAAATCGGTGACGCTCGATCTTCGCACACCCGAGGGTGCCGACATCCTCAAGCGCTTCATCCGGCAGGCCGACGTGCTGGTCGAGAACTTCCAGCCGGGCACGCTCGAAAAGTGGGGCTTGGGCTGGGACACGCTGAAGGCGGAAAACCACAAGCTGATCATGGTGCGCATCTCGGGCTTCGGCCAAACCGGCCCCTACAGCCCGCGTCCCGGTTTTGGACGCATTGGTAATGCGTTCGGCGGGCTGTCTTATCTTGCCGGCTTTCCCGATCGGCCGCCGACCACACCGGGATCAGCCACGATCCCCGATTACATGGCCGGTCTTTACGGCGCACTCGGCGTCATGATGGCTCTTCGCGCGCGCGACATGACGGGTCGCGGCCAATACATCGACATCGCGCTCTACGAACCGATCTTCCGCATCCTCGACGAGTTGGCGGCGGCCTACCAGTACAAAGGCTTTCAGCGCGAGCGTATGGGCCCGGGAACGGTCAACGTCTGCCCCCACAGCCACTACCCCACCAAAGACGGCAAGTGGATCGCCATCGCCTGCACCTCGGACAAGATTTTTACGCGCCTTGCCGAAGCCCAAGGTCAATCCGAACTCGGTGGCGCTGGCCGGTGGGGCAAGATCGCGGACCGGGATCGCGAACGCATCGAGGTCGACGCCTGGGTCGAAGAGTGGACAAAAAACTTCACACTCGAGGACTGCATCAAGGAATGCGACAAGTTCGAAGTGCCTTGTGGACCCGTCTATTCAATTTCGGACATTTTCAAAGACCCCCACTACGCCGCGCGGGAAAACATTCTGCGCATGCACGACCCTCGCGTCGGCGAGATGGCCATGCCCAATGTGGTGCCCCGCTTATCGGACACACCCGGCAAGGTCGAATGGCTCGGCCCCACGCTCGGCCAGCACAACGACGAGATCTACAAGGGCTTGCTGGGACTGACGGACGCGGAAATCGGCAGTCTGAAAGACAAAGGCGTGATGTGATCCGGGGGCAGAGGTGGCCGCGCTCGCAATCCGCGTCGGCACCCCCGTCTGCCCTGACGATGGCCGAATATGCTGATTTTTTGGCTTTCCATCCGACTAGTGACAGTTTCAGCAGCTGACTTAAATCTTTTTCCATCACTCCTGGGTTATATTCGCCTCACAGTCATCTTGCACCCATGAAACATCCTGGTTGTTCGGTGATAGTTTAGCCGTTTGCCCCCTATGCTCTGTGTCTCGCGCAGCAGCAAAGGCCATTCGACCAGATCGCAGGCCCCCTCCCCCGATCGGATGCTCCCCATCCGATTAACCCACTTTTAAGGAAAACAGTCATGGCAAATGTCTCTGAAAGTATGGCCACGCTGCTCACCATCGATGGTGCAAAAGCGGTTGCCGTCGTCGATAGCAAGTCGGGTATGGTCCTCGGCAAAGAAGGTTCGGGCGTCAATCTCGATGTCGCCGCTGCTGGAAATACCGAAGTCGTCCGCGCCAAGCAGAAGACGATGAAGGCGCTGGGCATCAAGGGCAACATCGAAGACATTCTCATTACGCTCGACGACCAGTATCATGTGATTCGTCCCATTGCGGACAAAGACGGCATTTTCATCTATCTCGTGCTCGACAAGGCCAAGTCCAACTTGGCGATGGCGCGCTACAAGGTGCAAGAAGTCGAGCAGATGCTCATGTTCTGATCCGTGTGAACGGAACAGTGCTGATGAGCTGTCGGGTCGGTACTGCCAAGCTCCCGCCCGACAGTTCTCGATGCGTGATGTAGGGAGTTTTTGTAACAGGAGGCGAAAACAGTCGATCGCCCGTTGAATTTACTCTTTGTCCCTTAGTTTTCATGCACTACACTTCAGCCGAGTATGATCTGACGACCCAACGTCTCCAGCGAGGGTTGAGACCGAAATGATCACCGCCGCTCAAATGCGAGCTGCTCGGGCACTTCTCGACATCGATCAACAAAAGCTCGCGGAGCTTGCGGGTGTCTCTTTGCCCACCATCCAAAGGATGGAAGCGAGCACGGGCAATATGCGCGGCATTATAGATACCTTGATGAAGGTCGTCGAAGCCTTCGATAAAGCCGGCATCGAGCTGATCGGTGAAAAAGCGACGAGCAATGGCCGCGGTCGCGGCGTTCGCTTCAAGGCATCGGTTCACGATGTTCCGTCAGCCTGATCTTCGAAGTCATCGGCGGTGATGCACTGACTGTGCGCCTGCGTGCCGCGCGATTTTCAACGACGCGATCGGGGTCGCGCGCAACTTTTTCAAAAAAAAACGCGCAGACTTATCCCCGCGAGTCCAGCAGGCCTTATTCTAACGGTCGAACACAACTCGATCGCGATGGACCCGCGCCAATGGACACGACACCCAATCTCGCCCTGCCTTACATTATTGCCGCTCAGGCGCAAAAGCACGTCACGCACAATGAGGCGATCCGCGCGCTCGATGCGGTTGTGAATCTGAGCGTGCTGACCCGAAGCTTGGCGTCACCCCCACTGAGCCCTGCGGAAGGCGCCCGCTACATCGTTGCGCCCTCTCCCACGGGCGCGTGGACCGGCATGTCGGTTCGCATCGCCGCGTTCCAGGATGGGGCTTGGGCGTTCTACACGCCGCGCGAGGGCTGGCTTGCCTGGGTGGCCGACGAGGATGCGCTCGTCGTTCACAACGGCACCGCCTGGGTGGATGCCGGCTCGGGGAATGGGAGCGTCAATCCCACGCCACTCGTGGGCGTCAACGCCACGGCCGATGCGACGAACCGGCTGGCCGTCTCGTCGCCAGCGATCCTGCTCAATCACGCCGGCGCTGGCCATCAAGCCAAAATCAACAAGAACCTCGCCGCCGACACGGCCTCGTTCCTGTTCCAGACGGGCTTTTCCGGCCGCGCCGAAATGGGCACGACCGGGGACGATGATTTCCACTTCAAGGTGAGCCCGGACCGGGCGACATGGAAGGATGCGCTGCAGATCAATCGCAGCACGGGTGCCGTTACGATGCCGTTCACCGCTGGCGGCGGCGGTGGCGAGACGAATACCGCGTCGAACGTCAACGTCGGTGGTGTCGGCACCTTCAAGCAGAAGACCGGCGTCACTCTGGAATTTCGAGGGCTCAACGCGGGCTCGTCGAAGGTGAGCGTGACGCTCGACGTCGCCAACAACGAAATCGACATCGATGTGGCCGAGGCGAACTTGACGCTCGCCAATCTCGGCGGGTCGATCGATCTCGGCGGCGCCAAGGCCTCGGGCACGTTGGCGGCGGCTCGCGCGCCGGCATTCACGGGTGATGTGACATCGGTTGCGGGCGCGTTGGCCACAACGATCGCCAACGATGCCGTCACCAATGCCAAGCTCGCCAACGTCGCTACGGCGACGATCAAGGGCCGCGTTACGGCGGCGGCTGGCGACCCCGAGGACTTGACTCCGGCGCAGGCAAAGATCGTGCTCGCCATCGCCGCGGCCGATGTGTCGGGACTGGCGGCCTCGGCCACGACGGACACGACCAACGCCAGCAACATCGCGACCGGCACACTCGGATCGGCCCGACTGCCGGCGTTCGGATCGGGTGAGGTGTCGTTCGCCGCTGCCGGCGGCGCGGGTACCGTTGCCGCCAACGCGATCACGAACGCCAAGCTCGCTGATGTGCCGACGGCGACCTTCAAGGGCCGCACGACGGCGGCAACCGGCGACCCCGAAGACCTCACGGTGGCGCAGGCGAAGTCTTTGCTCAATCTCACCGGCACCAACAGCGGTGATCAGACGATCACGCTGACCGGCGATGTGACGGGATCGGGCACCGCCAGCTTTGCCGCAACCATTGCCAACGATGCCGTCACCAACGCCAAGCTCGCCAACGTCGCTACGGCGACGATCAAGGGCCGCGTTACGGCGGCGGCTGGCGA
>JANOHP010000189.1:0-15495 GCA_031406575.1 Hyphomicrobiales bacterium | reverse complement strand
GGCCAGGACTAGAAAGATGCCGCGAACGCAAGAAGGCCCCCGCGCGCGGGGGCCTTCTTGCGTTCAAGACCGATGCATTATCACTCCGGCTGGCCGATGTAATTTTACTCCGGCGTTGACAATCGCGCCGTCTACGGCGGCACGCCCTCCGACCAGACCGTCATCGCCGCCATTCAAGACCTCAAAGCCCGCGGCCACAAAGTGACGCTGACGCCGTTCATCCTGATGGACATTCCGGCCGGCAATTCGCTGCCCGATCCCTATTCGGCGGCGGCCAGCCAACCGGCATTCCCCTGGCGCGGCCGCATCACCGTCTCGCCGGCGCCCGGTCGCCCCGGCTCTCCCGACAAGACCGCGGCCGCCGCCACCCAACTCGCCCCCTTCATCGGCACGGCCACGCCTGCAAATTTCTCGATCGTCGGCGAAAGCGTCGTCTACAGCGGCCCGGCCGAGTGGTCGCTCCGGCGCATGGTGCTGCACTACGCACATCTGGCCGTCGCCGCGGGCGGTGTCGATGCTTTCCTCATCGGCTCGGAATTTCGCGGTCTCACATGGGTCCGCTCGAGTGCCTCGACGTATCCCGTCGTCGCCGCCCTTGCCACGCTCGCAGCCGACGTCAAAGCCGTCCTCGGCGCCGCGACCAAAATCACGTACGCCGCCGATTGGTCCGAATACTTCGGCCACCATCCCAGCGACGGCAGTGGTGATGTCACTTTCCACCTCGATCCGCTCTGGGCGTCGCCCGGCATCGATGCCGTGGCCATCGACTGCTACTGGCCCCTGGCCGACTGGCGCGACGGCACCGCTCACCTCGACAAGCTTGCGGGCGCGCGCTCGATCCATGATCCGGCCTACTTGAAAGCCAATCTCTTCGCGGGCGAGGGCTACGACTGGTACTACGCCAGCCAAGCCGACCGCGACGCCCAAGTCCGCACGCCCATCACCGATGGCGCAGGCAAACCCTGGGTGTTTCGATCCAAGGACCTGCGCTCCTGGTGGCTCAACGCCCACTACGATCGCCCCGGCGGGATTGAAGGTGCCACGCCCACCGCGTGGGTGCCGCAATCCAAACCCGTCTGGCTCACGGAACTGGGCTGCCCCGCCGTCGACAAGGGTGCCAATCAACCCAACGTCTTCGTCGATCCCAAAAGCAGCGAGTCGTTCCTGCCCTACTATTCGCGCGGCACGCGCGATGACCTGATGCAGCGCCGCTATCTGCAAGCGTTCCTGGAAGCTTTCGACCCGGCTCACCCCGGCTACATTGCTGGCGCCAATCCCGTCTCGAGCCTGACCGGCGCGCGCATGCTCGATCTCGACCACATCCACATCTACGCCTGGGACGCGCGGCCCTGGCCCGCGTTTCCCACCAACACACACATCTGGGGTGACGGCCCGAACTGGCGGCTCGGCCACTGGATCAGCGGACGCGTGGCGGCGCAACCGTTGTCAGCCGTCGTCGCCCGCCTGCTCGAGGACAACGACTTCACAGCCTTCGACACGTCGCGCCTCGATCAATCCGTATCGGGCTACGTCATCGATCGCGTCATGTCGGCGCGCGATGCGTTGCAACCCCTCGAACTCGCCTGCTTCTTCGACGCTGTCGAAAGCGAAGGCGTCATTCGGTTCAGCCCACGCGGCCAGTCGGGCTCTGTCGCGACACTGGTGACGGACGACCTCGTCGAGACCAAACCCGGCGCCGATCTCCTGTCGCTGACACGCGGCCAGGAAACCGATCTGCCGGCGGCCGCGCGCCTCGTCTATGCGTCCGCCGAGAACGACTATCGCCAAGCCGTCGCCGAGTCGCGTCGTCTGGTCGGCGCCAGCGGCCGCACGGCGCAGGCTGAGATTGCCCTCGTCATGGACGCCGAGCACGCCGCACGCACGGTCGACACGTGGCTGTTCGAGTCCTGGGCCGCGCGCGATCGCGTCGCCTTCTCGCTGCCACCGAGCCACCTGTCACTCGAGCCCGGCGATCTCGTCACGCTCGTTCATGGCGGCCGGTCGCGCCTGCTGCGCATCATTGGCGTGGGCGAGCACGGCGCGCGCGACATCGAAGCGCTGACCATCGATCCAGAAATTTACGGCGGTGGCGACGGCGTCGCGCGCGCCGACTCCACTTCCGTCGAGATCGCCGTCGGTCCTGCGCTCGGCATCTTCCTCGACTTGCCGCTGCTACGCGGCACCGAACAACCGGAATCGGGATGGCTCGCGGCCGCAAAATCCCCCTGGCCCGGCGGTGTTGCCTTTTATCGCTCGCCGGAAACGTCGGGCTTCACGCTCGCTGCCACCGTCGGCCGCCCCGCCGTCACCGGGCTGACGTTGAGCCCGCTCGCGCCCGGCGTCGACTCCCGCATCGATCGCGCTGGTAAACTCATCGTGCGCCTCGATCTGGGCTCGCTCGCCTCGACGACGCCGCTCGGCCTCCTGGGCGGCGCCAATGCTGCCGCCGTGCAGACCACCACCGGCGCGTGGGAGGTGCTCCAATTCGAACAGGCCACGCTCACCGCGCCGTTCACACATGAACTCTCGGGCCTCCTGCGCGGCCAAGCGGGCACCGAGCCGTCGATCTCGACGCCGCTTCCCTCGGGCGCCCGCTTTGTCCTTCTCGACGAGGCCGTCAGCCCGCTCGCCCTGTCGCACGACCAGCTCGGCTTGGCCTTCAATTGGCGGCACGGTCCCGCCAATCGCGATCTAGGCGACGCCTCCTATACCAGCACAACCCACGCCTTCTCAGGCGTCGGATTGCGTCCGCTGGCTCCCGTGCATGTGCGCGGTCAGCGTGTCGGTGGCGATCTCTCCATAACGTGGATTCGGCGGTCCCGCATCGGTGGCGATAGCTGGCTCGCCAGTGACGTGCCCCTCGGCGAGGACACTGAACGCTACGAGATCGACATTCTCTCCGGCGCCACTGTCGTTCGCACCGTCTCCACCACTGCGCCGAACGCCGCTTACACCGCTTTGCAACAGACCGCAGACTTCGGCGCGCCTCAGGCGGCCATCACCGTTCGCGTCGCCCAATTGGGTGCACTGGGCCGCGGCACAGCGCGCCAGGCGATCGTCTGAGCGCGCGCTGCCACTGTCCCATTTCCCCCTCGCACGTCTGGAGACTCCCATGAATGCCCCTCCGTGGATGTCGTTCGCCTGGGCGGACCTCCACGTCGCCGAAGCGCCCGGCACGCCCGATAACCCGCGCATCGTCGACTATTTTCGCCGTGTCGGCCACGCGGACGTCGACAACGACGCCACACCGTGGTGCGCGGCTTATGTCGGTGCCTGCCTCGAACGTGCTGGCCTACGCAGCACGCGCTCACTCGCCGCCCGCTCTTATCTCGTCTGGGGCGTCGACACCGTCGCCCCCGCCTACGGCGCCATCGTCATCATCTCGCGCGGCGCCGACCCCGCGCTCGGTCACGTCGGCTTCCTCGTGGGTCTGACGGACAGCCACGTCGTTCTGCTGGGCGGCAATCAGTCGAACGCCGTCACCGTCGAAGCGTTCGCTCGCAGTCGTGTGCTGGGATGGCGCCTGCCCTCTGCCGCCGAAATTCCAGCCGCGTCCGCCGGTGCCGCAGTCGACGACGAGCACCGCTTCACTGCGGCCCTCGCCATGGTGCTCGCCTTCGAGGGTGGCTGGAGCGATGATCCCTTCGATCCCGGCGGTCCCACCAACAGAGGCATCACTCTCGCCACCTTCGCGCGCGAGCACGGCATCGAGATCACCGCGTCCAACCGCGCCCGACTCATCGCCGATCTGCGCGTCATTCCCGACACGCTCGTCGCCCACATTTATCGCGAGCGTTATTGGCGACCGGCGCACTGCCCCGAGCTTCCCGCAGCCCTCGCCTTCTTTCACTTCGATGTCGCCGTCAACATGGGCGTCGGCACGGCCATCCGCAAGCTGCAGGACGCCCTCGATGTCGAGATTGACGGCGAAATCGGCCCGATTACCCGCGCGGCAGCACGCACCAATTTTCTCGCCTCCACGCTCGAGCGCTACGCCGATCTTCGCCGGGCCCGCTACCGCTCTCTCTCCGGTTTCTGGCGCTTCGGGCGCGGCTGGCTCACGCGCTGCGACACGGCGCTCGCGCGCGCGATCGCTCTCTCTCGCAACCCACCAGCGCCGACGGCCACTACGACTCCAGTCCCCCCGACCTCGCCATCCAACCCGAAAGGCAAAACACCCATGTCCGACGCACCGATCTTCACCAACGAGTCCTTCGGCAAGTCCGCCGGCTCGCCTGCTGCAACCAAGTGGTGGGGCGGCTCGCTGACCATCTGGGGCGCGCTGCTCACCGCCGTCACGACGGTCGCACCTGCCCTTTTCGCCGCCCTCGGCATCGATCTGCCGATTGATTTGATCCAGCGCCTGGGCAGCGATGTCGTCACCCTTGTGCAAGCCATCGGCGGCCTCGTTGGCACCATTCTGACGATCGTGGGCCGCCTACGCGCCTCCACCTTCATCGCTCGCCGCCCCCTTACCCTGCGCATTTGATCGAGCAAATTGCCGCATGAACCACCGCCTGAAGGGTGGTTCACGCACGGTTCAGCTCACTTGCGGCATACAGGCGGACAGGAGCCTCTCATGTCCTTTCGCCCCCTACTCATCGCACTTCTGGCCGTGGTTGCCGCCGGCCCGGTGGCGGCCCAAGCGGTGTCGCCGGCCGTCGCCATCTGTTTCATCGACTGGTCGGACGCGGCCCCGGTCGTCGAGCGCGAGCAACTGACGTCGGCGCGCAGCGTCCACGAACTTGCGCGCCGCCATGTCGCAGGCGAACTCGTGCGCATCACGCTGTGCCACGAGGCGGACGTGTACACCTACCGCCTCGTCATGCGCGACGGCCAAGGCCGCGTCCTCAACGTCACCGTCGACGCCCGCCGCCCCTTCGACCGCTGAGCGCCCTGCGATCCAGCGCACGGGCGATCAATTCCGACGTCGTCACGTGGGCGATGCGGCGCGATCAATACAATTTCAACGTCATGCCCGCGAAGGCGGGCACCCACGACACCTCGAAATAGGCTACGCGATTGCGGCCCCGTGCCGTGGGGCCCCGCCTGCGCGGGGGTGACGTGGAAAGTGGGGCTGGTGACACCACCACCAAGCCGCGCTAGCCACACCCGTCGCGCAACTGTACGATGCGGTCCGGTATCGCAAATCCGCGAAAGGACCCCCTCGTGCGTGTTCTGGTTGTCGAGGATGACCCCGACCTCAATCGTCAGCTCGTGGCCGCGCTGACGGACGCCGGCTACGTCGTCGACAAAGCGATGGACGGCGAGGAAGGCTATTTCCTCGGCGAGACTGAACCTTACGATGTGATCGTGCTCGACATCGGGCTGCCGAAGATGGACGGCATCAGTGTGCTCGAACAGTGGCGCCGGGCCGACCGCAAAATGCACGTCATCATGCTCACCGCCCGCGACCGCTGGAGCGACAAGGTCGCCGGCATCGATGCCGGGGCCGACGACTATCTCGCCAAACCCTTCCACATGCAGGAGCTGCTCGCCCGCATCCGCGCCCAGGTGCGCCGCTCGACGGGCCATGCGCGCTCCGAGATCGAATGCGGGCCGCTGCGTCTCGACACCAAATCGGCTCGCGTCACGCTCGATGGCCAGTCCGTCAAACTGACGTCGCACGAGTACCGCCTGCTCGCTTACCTGCTGCATCACAATGGACGCGTCGTCTCCCGCACCGAACTCGTCGAGCACCTCTATGACCAGGACTTCGATCGCGACTCCAACACGATCGAAGTCTTCATCGGCCGCTTGAGGAAAAAAATCCCGCCCGACATGATCAAGACGGTGCGCGGGCTCGGCTATCGTCTGTCGCAGGATGGTGATGAGGCTTAACTCGCTCGCGGTTCGCCTGTTTGCGACGGCATCGGTCTGGGCGGTGCTGGTTCTTCCACTTGCCGGTTTGATCATCGATTACAGCTATCGACGCGAAGTCCACAACGGCTTCGAAGAGCGCTCCCGCCAGCTTTTGACACTCATCATCGCGTTCAGCACCGACAGCGGAGAGCCGACGCCGCGCGTTCCCCGCAATCCCGGCGAGCCGTTGTTCGAGGTGTTCCATTCGGGCTGGTATTGGCAGATCACGCCACTCGGCAGGAGCCCCGGCAAGCGCCTGATCTCGGCATCCCTCGCCAGTGCCGAACTGCTGCTGCCGTCCGGGTCGGGCATTCGTCCCGACCCCAACAACATCCGCTGGCTGGATTCCAAGGGTCCCGCCAGCGAGCCCCTGCGCATCGCCGAAACCGTCTACAACGCGGGCGACGACGAAGAGCCCCGCCTCTACTCCTACATCGTCGCCTTCAATCACGAGTTTCCCGAATACCGCATCGCACTGTTCCGACAGCCGCTCGTGATCTCGCTGGCGCTGGCGGGTCTGGGCCTTGCGCTGTCCACCATTCTTCAGGTCCGCTTCGGCCTGCTGCCCCTGCGCGCCATTCAACGCCGTCTCGCCGCCATCCGGTCGGGCGATGCCGAAAAACTCGAGGGCAATCCGCCCGCTGAAATCGAGCCCCTGCAAACCGAGGTCAACGCGCTGCTGCAATCCAATCTGGACATCATCGAGCGGGCCCGCACGCAGGTGGGCAATCTGGCGCACGCGATCAAAACCCCGCTCGCCGTGATCACCAACGAGGTGCGCGACGATCTTTCGCCATCCGCGCGCAAGGTCGCCGAGCAGGCCGACATCATGCGCGATCAGGTGAACTACTATCTCGATCGCGCCCGCATCAGCGCCCGCGTCGGCGTCATCGGCCGTGTCACGGACGTGAAACCCGTCACCGAAGCGATCTGCCGAGCGTTGGACCGCATCTACCGCGATCGCCAACTGGACATCCAGGTCGACTGCCCCGTCGATGCGCGATTCCAAGGCGAAAAGCAGGACCTCGAAGAACTCATCGGCAACCTCGCCGACAACGCCTGCAAGTGGGCGACGTCGAAAGTGCTGATATCCGTTCGCGTCGAACCCCGACCCACGCCCTCGGCGATTCCTTCCAACCACCTGATTTTGGCTGTCGACGATGACGGTCCCGGCCTCACGCCCGAGCAGCGCGCCCAAGGCATTGCGCGCGGTCGCCGGCTGGACGAAACCAAACCCGGCTCGGGTCTCGGCCACTCGATCGTTGCTGATTTGGCACAGTCCTATCGCGGCCAGTTCAAACTCGAGAAATCCAAACTCGGCGGCCTGAGCGCCCGGCTGGACCTGCCCTCGCCTTGAGGGTGCTTTGGGGGTGGGCCCAGCCCTCCAACGGCTTCTAGTCGCCAAGTCAATAGCGGCAACATACCCGGAGAGAGTTCCTTCACTATTAACTTGACATTATGTCAATAAAGTCCCCTATCATCGGTACTCTACCGTCGCAAATGGGGGGCCAATGCGGCAACCGGCTACTTACCAGAATGAAACTCAAACTGTTCGTAGAGTTGCAGCTCATGGGAATTGTCGATGGATCTGGACCAGACACTTTTTCGAGGAAGCCGCTGAGGAAGATCCACAAATCACGCAACCTGATGTGGAGCACGCTTTGCGGGAAGGCCGGGTTACTCTTGTGGAGCACAAACAAGACATCCTTTGGAGGGTTGTCGGAAGAGACCTGGACTTGCGGTCAATAGTTGCTGTGGTTGCGGTATTCGAAGATGAGTTGAAAATCAAGGTCGTAACAGTGTGGGTTGGAACCCAATGACTGAATGTCATGTTGTAGGGTTCTCTGGGAGAAATCTGATGGCGCAAAAGACCAAAAACGCAGGTAGCGGCGCGAAGCGGTCGGTCGAGCAACAAATTCTCGACAGATTCGACGCAACCAAGGTAGTTGGCCTCAGAGTCTACGTCGAGAATGCTGCCGTACAAGAAAAGGACGCGACCGGAGAGATCACTGTTGAAATCCCGCAGCTAAAGGGGCTGTTGGCCTCCGCTGCTGTTTCTCGATGCCTCATGCCAATACGGCTGCGTGGGCATGAGATCAGAGCAATTCGGAAGATTGCAGGACTGACGCTGGCGAAGTTAGCTGAACGGATGGATACGAAAGCGGCGCCGGAAACCATATCTCGCTGGGAAACGGGGAGCCAGCCAATAGGCGGGTATGCCGAGAAGGTTCTGCGACTGTTGATCTGTGAGGCGCTGCACGGGGACGCGCAGGGGGTTTCTTACGACGCCTCAATCATTGCAAACCTGCGAGTGCTCGATCCGTGGATAACTAATAAGAACTACGAAGTTCCCTATCTAGAATTTCAACTCGTAAAGATGAAAGAAAGGGAATCTGGGAGCGTAGTAGATGCTTGGGATCGACTAGCGGCTTAGGAGCTTGCTGTTGCCTCTGGGTATGCTACACGGCTGCCAGAACCTCTTCCACGCCCTAGACACCGAATGGTCAGCCAGAGCGCGCGGTGGCAGATTCGGCCGTTGTCGTCTCCGCGATGATCTTCGATCCACGCCGCTGGGTGGCGTATTGGAAAAGACGCTGGTTGTTCCTGATCATCGGGCGAAGGCGAGCTAGAAGGCGCGACTTGACTTGGCCAGCCTCCGGCCTTGGTACGAGCGTCCGAGTGCTTTTGGAAGCTCTCCAACTTGGCGCACAGCGCATCTCAATAGCTGACTTCGTTAAGGTGAACCTGCGAACCTTTAGGTCCGGTGTGCACACGGCGTCATTTGGCGTCGTGGATGACGCCGGAATTTCGCCCGAATCGAATCGACACTGTGCCATCTGCGACTATGGTCGGCGCCGTCGCGCTAGAAGCACTCGGTTGGCCGTCAGCGACAGGGGGGTCGCTGGGTCGGCTGCGCCGTGCTGCCGCGCGGGGAACGCAAGGACCGACACCACGGCCTGCTGCGCGCGGGTGTGAAAATTCGAGGGGACTACGACGCATGCTCAAGCCGATCACCGCGACACTCGTCGCCGTTTCGCTGCTCGTCTCGGGGTGTGCGGCGGATGGGAGCATGTCGAAATCCGATTCCGGGCTGGCCGTCGGTGCCGTAACCGGTGGCATTCTCGGCGCGGCGGCTGGTCGCGGCCGCGGCCGTCCAGCGGGCGCGATCGTCGGCGCCGTGCTTGGCGGCATCGTCGGCAGTGAGATCGGTCGGTCGATGGATCGGCAGGACCGCATTCTCGCGCAACAGGCTGAATTCGACGCCTTCGAACGGGGCCGCTCCGGCGAGCGCGTCTCCTGGCGCAATCCCGACAACGGCCGCTATGGCGAAATCGTCCCGATGGAGGGCTATCGTCGTGGTCCGCTGGACTGCCGCGATTACACCCACACGATCTTCATCGACGGTCGCCCGCAGGTCATGCGCGGCACCGCCTGCCGCAATCCCGACGGCACCTGGAGCAACCTGAGCTGAGTGCTTCGGATCCTCGTTCTGCGGCACATCATCTGATCGCATCACGCCCCTCGTCTCGCGACGAGGGGCGTTTTTTGCGTTTCGATCAGCGGCCCTTCCAATTCGGCTTGCGCTTTTCGGCGAACGCCTTGGGGCCTTCGATCGTGTCCTCGCTCTGCGCCATGGCGACGAACGCGGGATAGGTGAGGTTGCGCATCGAGATCTCGGTCGAGGGCACGTCGAGCGATCGCATCACCACCTGCTTGGTGGCGCGAATCGACATCGGCGAGCACTCGAGAATTTGCCCAGCCCACCGCCGCGCTTCCGCCATCAAATCCCCATGCGGCACCACAGCCGTGACGAACCCCAAGTCGAAGCCTTCTTTCGCGGGCACATGGCGTGCCGTCAGCATCATGCCCATCGCCTTCTTCAGCGGGATTTGGCGCGACAGCCGCTGCATTCCGCCGGCTCCCGCCGCCAACCCGACGCGGGGCTCGGGCAGCGCGAACTTCGCGTGCTCCGATGCAATGAGGATGTCGCACGCGAGCGCCGTCTCGAATCCTCCCCCCATGGCCACGCCATTGACGGCCGCGATCAGCGGCTTGTCCAGGTCGAACCGATTGCAGATGCCAGCAAAACCTTTCGCATTGGCAGGCGGGCGCTTGCCCGTCTTCGCCCGGTAGTCCGCGTGATACTTGAGGTCGTTGCCCGCCGAGAACGCGCGATCGCCCGCGCCCGTCACGATTCCGACCCACAGTTCCGGGTTCTCCTGGAACGCGTCGAACACGGCCGTGAGTTCCTCGTGCGCCAAGTGGTGCAGCGCATTCATGACCTCCGGTCGATTGATCGTCACGATCATCAACCGCCCATCGATCTCGACGCTGGAATACTTGCCGGCCTTGATCTCGCCCATGACGCTCCTCCGTTGCCTTTGTGTCTCGGCAGAGACGATAGAACACCCTTGGGTTCTGCGGGAGTCCCGGTGTGTTGCGTGCGCTCGTCGCGAAGGCGGTTCGTCCTTCCACAGATCGATGTTGTCGATCCTCGAGAGCGTCTCTACCGTTTTCGAATTGATTCGAAGTCAAATCCCCGCAGGAGAACCATCCCATGTCGCTGATGTCGGAATTCCGCGAATTCGCCATGAAGGGCAACGTCGTCGACTTGGCTGTCGGCGTCATCATCGGAGCTGCCTTCGGCAAGATCGTCGAATCGATGGTCGGCAATATCCTGATGCCCGTCATCGGTTTGCTCGGCGGTGCGCCCGATTTCAAAACCTTGGCAGCGGGGCCGGTCAAATACGGCTTGTTCGTTCAAACGGTCGTCGACTTCGTGATTGTCGCGGCATGCCTGTTCGCCGTCATCAAAGCGATGAACATGGCCAAGAAGCGCTTCGAAGCTCAGAAGGCCGTCGCATCCCCCGCTCCGGTCGTGCCCGCGCCGAGCGAGGTTTACCTCAAGGAAATCCGTGACGCGCTGGTCAAGAAATAACCGCCGACCGCTCCGCGGCGAAGCTCACACGCGGCGGCGCAAGCGGGCGGCATAAAAGCCGTCCATGCCGCCGTTGCTTTGCTCCGGGCTGACTGTGGGGCTCTGGAAGGGAAACGTCCGCAGATCGCCCGATGACGTGATCCACTCCGCGTGTCCTGCCACGTCGCTGGACACCACCGGATCGCGCGTGAATTCGGCATGCTCCGTCAGGAACTGTGCCACCCGCTGCTCACCCTCTTCAGGCTCGAGCGAGCACGTACAGTAGACGAGCACACCGCCGGGCTTGACCAGTTCCGCCACCCGCGCGAGCAGACGTGCCTCCACCACCGCCGAGCGGGCAATGTCGTCGAACCGCTTCAGATGCAGAATATCGGGATGACGGCGGATCGTGCCCGTCGCCGAGCACGGGGCATCCAGCAATACCGCATCGAACGCCTCGGTCGATGTCCACGACTCGATATCGGCGGCAACGATGTCGACCGCGTCCGACAATCCCAGACGCGCCATGTTGCGGCGCACGACGTCGAGCCGCTGGGCCGACACGTCGACGGCCGTCACCCGCGCCCCCGCCGCCGCCAGCGCTGCGGACTTGCCGCCCGGCGCCGCACACAGATCAGCGACGCGCAATCCCGTGACGTCGCCCAGCAGACGCACCGGCAAGGCCGCCGCCGCATCCTGAACCCACCACGCGCCCTCGGCATATCCTGGCAACGCATCGACCCGGGCGTGCTCGCCCAAGCGCACAGACCCCGTCGCCAACACGCGCCCACCGAGCTTTTCAGCCCACGCGTCCGCATCGCGCTTCACCGACAGATCGAGCGGCGCTTCGACGAGGCTCGCGCTCGCAATCTGTCGGGCGCGGGCGTCGCCGTACGTCGTCGCCCATCGCCGATACATCCACACGGGAACGTCCAGCGTCGTCGTATCCAGTGCCGCCAGCACCGCTGGTCCTTCTTTCGCCACGCGCCGCATCACCGCGTTGGCGAGCTTGGCGTAAGGCGAGGCCGACCGCTGTCGCCGGCACTGTTCGACCGCCAAATCCACGGCCGCATGCACGGGCGTGCCGAGCAGCAGAATCTGTGCCGCCCCCACCAGCATGATCGTGCGCGCCCGCCCACCGGCTTCCGGCAATGGTCGCTCAATAAACCGATCGAGCACCGCCGACAGCGTCCCGTACCGGCGCAGAACGGTCATGGCCATGAGATGCGCGAACGCCCGGTCGCGCGGCTCCATCGCACCGGTGTCGGCGGCGCCATCCGCGTCACTCGACAGGCGCGCCAGCGGCCGCCGGTCCCGCACCACGGTCTCGATCATATTGACCGCCAGCCGCCGGGCGCCCAACCCCGGAGGGGACGCGGATTCGTCCTGCGGTGGCGGCGTCGTCGGCGTGGCCACGGCACCCGATTCTGATTGGCGCCGCGCGGCCCGCCGCAGTTCAAACCTCTGTTTGGGCTTGTTCACCGCGCCGAACCCCACGGACCGCGCCACCGGCGGGTCCGCCCGAGTTCGGGAAACGCTGGCCGTGCACCCACTGCCGTCTCGAACCCGGTGGGAGCGATTCTCCCGCCCGTCGCACCCAGTTCTGCTGCCAGCTCATTCAACGCTGCCACGCGGTTCTCCGTATTGGGATGTGTCGAAAACAGGTTGTCGATCCCGCCGGCCGTCAGGGGGTTCATGATGTAGAGCGACGCCGTTGCCGGCGCCCGTTCGGCCGCCTCGTTGGGCACCCCACGGCTCACGGCGGCATGAATACGCTGCAGCGCCGATGCAAGCCAGAGCGGATTGCCACAAATCAGCCCGCCCATGCGATCGGCTTCATACTCACGCGACCGGCTCAGCGCCATCTGCACCAGCATGGCGGCAAGCGGCGCCAGCAGAATCGCCGCCAGCGACCCGATCCAACCGACCCCGCCGCCCCGGCCATTGCGATTGCCGCCGCCGAACAGCGCCCCGAACTGCATCCATTGCGCCAGCATCGACACCGCCCCGCCGATCGTCGCCGCGATCGTCATCGTCAGCGTGTCGCGGTTCTTGATGTGCGCCAGCTCGTGCGCCATGACACCCGAAATCTCCTCGCGCGACAGCCCCGAGAGCAATCCCGTCGAGGCACACACGGCCGAGCGGGAGGGGTTGCGTCCGGTGGCGAAGGCATTGGGCTGTTCGGAGTGCATGATGTAGACGCGCGGCATCGGCAATTGTGCCCGCTGGGCCAGTTCCTCGACCAAGGTGTAGTAATCCGGCGCGCTCGCGCGATCGACCTCCTTGGCGCCCGCCATCCCGAGCACGAGCTGGTCCGATTTCCAGAAACTGACGCCATTCATGACCAATGCCAGCCCGAACGCGATCAACAGCCCCGTCTGGCCCCCGACCAGCGAGCCCATGAACAGCAAAATCGCCGTCAGGGTCGCGAGAAGAATTGCCGTCTTGGCATAATTGAGAACCATCGCCATCTCCTCATGGCATAGGGTTCGCCCCATCGAATTGGCGCGACCCTAGCCTTGGTTTGGGCGCGCTTCGAGCGCAGCCCAACGCATATATAGTGCTATTCTGCTCGGGAACGAGGAGTGCCCCTGATGTCCGACACCACCGACCCCCAAGCCAACCCGGCCGGAGAACTTCCCCCCCGCAAGCTCAGCCCCGAAGCCGAGCGCGCTTTGGCCGAGGCCGAGGAGCGCCGCCGCGCGAAGACGTCGAAGGAAACCGAGACCCCCAAAGAACACGGCGGCCGCTCCGGCCCTGATCCCGCCCGCTATGGCGATTGGGAAAACGGCGGCATCGCGTCGGATTTCTGAGGGGTGGCCGGGGCGGCACCGTCCCTCAACCCCGTGTCAGATAGGCCGGTTTTTTCCCGCATTTCATCGACGCCTGATCGGCCGCGAACGTATCGGCGTGGTGCAGGATATAGGCGACATTGCCGCGATGGTTGAACGGCATGCGCGGGGAATGCGTTGTCACGATACTGATGACTTCGTGCTCGAACCCCAGCTCCTTCAGCAACATGCCACCGACGACGCCGTGCGGAATTTCCATGCTCAGCGTCGTGCCGACGACTTCGCCATTTACACGCTCGTACATCATGGGCTTGTCGACGTCGTGCAGGATCAGTGCCGGCATCAGCACGGAGTCGTCGAGCGCCAACTGCCAGTCCGCTCGCGCCCGTGCCGCCAGATCGACGCCCGCGCGCGTCACCTCGTTGACGTGGTTGATCAGCGGATAATCCGCTCCCGGCGACCACGGCATGTCCTCCAGCCGCTCGTAGGGGCTCGCGGCCCATGTCGTCACCCACGCCGTCACGCTCATTTCGCGCAGGCCCGGGGACAGCCGGTCGAGGCCCCAAATCGTCTCCTCGACCGCTTTGCGCCGCCAGTTCGAGCTGCGGTCGATCGTATAGAGTGCCATTGTCCTCTCCCCTGCTGATCGACCGCTTGCTGTCGTGCGTCTATTCGTCGAGCCACACGCCGATCAATTCCTGACCCTGGAAGTGGCTTGGCGAGAAGTACCAGCCCTTGATCTTCTTGTGGTGCACGATGGTGCGTTGCCACCAATTGATGTTCAGATAGTAATTTTCGGTCAACATGTGCCGCTCGAACTCCTGCACCAGGGTCTTGCGCTTGGTCCGGTCGAGCGTCTTGGACTGCTGATCCCACAACGCGTCGAGCTTCTTGTCGGTGTGGCGCGCATAGCTGAAGGGCGACTTCTCGTTGGTCAGATACGACTGATGCTGCGTCGTCGGCTCGTCGGCCGACACCGTTACCGGATACAGCGCCACGTCGAATTTACCCTCGACCATGTTGCCGAAGTAGGGCGTCGTCTCGACCTGGCTGTGTTCGACCGTCACTCCGATCCGTTTCCACTGGTCGATCAGGAACACGCCAACCGGCGTGTAGGGCTCGTTCAGCGTGCGGTTGTGCAGCTTGACCACGAGGTTTTCCACGCCCGCTTCCTTCAGCAGACGACGTGCCTCCGCCCGTGACTTTTCGATGTCGCGCCCGTAGCCGGGGAATTTCTCGAGCTCGTCGGGCGGCAGCGCCATGTCGAAGCCGGGCCGCAGGAAACCGCCCGTCCCCTTCACGATCGTGATTTTCGAGAGCGCCTCGTTGCCACCCCACCGGTCGATCGCCAGCGACAGCGCCCGGCGCACGCGAGAATCGTCGAACGGCTTCTTCGTCACGTTGAAGATGACGATGTTGTTGGTCGACCACGGGCCTTCGTGCAGCACCCAGCGATCGCTGCCCTGCGATTTCATGAGCTGATCGCGCTCGCTGGGCGTGCGTCCGCGGAATTCCGCATCGAACTGCCCACCCAGCATTCCCGGGACCACCGAGTTCGATTTGACGAAGAACACTTTGTAGCCGTCGAGGAACAATTTGTCGGGCCTGTGATAACCGTCGTAGCGTTTGGCCGTCAGATGCGACCCCTTCACGTATTCGACGAACTGATAGCCGCCCGACCCCAGAATGTTGCGCTCGGGAAATTTCGGGTCGTCCTTCACCTTGGCCATGCTGAAGATGCAATTGTAGGGCGAGGCGAGGCTGTCGAGAAACGCCGCGTTCGCTTCCTTCAGCTTGAAGACGACGGTGGTCGGGTCGGGTGCTTCGATCGCCGAGACGTCTTCGAACTGCGTCTTGCGCAGGGACACGATACCGTCCGGCGGATTGGCGATGCGATCGAAACTGAACTTCACGTCGGCCGAG
>JANOHP010000184.1:0-16646 GCA_031406575.1 Hyphomicrobiales bacterium | reverse complement strand
CGAGATCTATCATCTCAAGGAGCCGCAGAAGGTGCCGGTCGTGCTCTCGCAGGACGAGGTGCGCCTGTTGCTTGCGAGTGCGCCGAGCCTGAAGGCGCGCGTGATGCTGACGATCAGCTACGCCTGCGGTCTGCGTGCGGGCGAAGTCACGCGGCTGACCGTCGGCGCCATCGACAAGGCGCAGGACATCATTCGCGTCATCGATGGCAAAGGGCGCAAGGACCGCAACGTCATGCTGCCGCCGGATGTGTACGCGTTGCTGCGTCAGTGGTGGATGGAACGTTTGTGCTCGACCATCAGGTTCTCGATCATGGCGCGCATGTCCGATGGCACCGCGTCGTATCCCGCGCGCATATCGGCAAACTGCGTTTCGCCGCCGCTCTCGGCGACGACCCGGCCCGACAAAAAGGAATACTTGACCGGCGTGCGGTTGAAGGAGTCGTCCGTGTGCCATCGGCGACTGCCCAGATTGTTCATGCGGCGCTTGTCACCGGCCTCCAGCGGTTTGTTGTCTTTACCGAGGTTGGATGCGTCCGTCATTTCCGCGTCGAGGCGCGCCTCGATGTTCGTGCGTGACGCCACCGATCTCTGAAGCTCGTCGAACGGCCGGCAGAAGTTTTGCTGTTGCTCATCGGTGATATTTTGTGCAGGCAGAACGATGACCGGATACCGGTCGATGAGGCTCTCGATCTCCGCGAGCTGAGCTGCCGAGGGGGCGGCGCGCATGTCGACGCCCGAAATCTCGATGGCAAAACCCGAATGCAACTCCCTCGTGCCGAATGCCATGTCAGCCTCGCTGGTTGTTGGTGTCGATACTCTCTCACCTGATGGTCTGTGACACAGTTTGCCCCCGGGTCACGATCCACCGCAAGCCCGAACAGCGATGAGGTATTCGCTCGACAGCGGCCACGTTCATCGCAGTATGGCCGAGGTTGTCAGGCTTTTCGATGGGGCGCCTCTTTTCATTGACGCCACGCGTTCTGGAACCCAAGATCGATAGGGGCGGTTGATTGGCGCCTGTGGCCTGGCTTGCGAGCGCCATATGCGACGTGCGCTGGGAAAACGTTGCCGGGAGGAACTGATGGCTTCGAAAATTAGAACACTACTTGCAGCAACCGCGGCCCTTTGCACCGCATGGACTGGTCCGACGTCGGCGCAGGTCAAAGAGTTGACGTTCTGGAGTCATTGGGCGGCCGAGGTGCCCAAACGGACCTTCGTCGAGCAGGCGATCAAAGAGTTCGAGGCCAAGAATCCCAACATCAAGATCAAGCCGACCTGGTACGAGAAAACGGCCCTGTATGCGGGCTTGAAGACGGCTCTGCGGGCGGATCAGGCGCCTGACATCTTCTACGCGGAGCCCGATCAGATCGAGTACATGGAGAATGGCTTCCTACTCGATTTGTCCGGCCTCAATTGGGCGGCGGTCGAGCCGTGGGCCAAGGACTCGTGGGCCTACAAGGGTAAGTTCTACGGCCTACCGCTCGAGGCGTGGACGGTCGAACTCTACTACAACACCAAGACGATGGCTGACCTGGGCGTCGCGATCCCGGCCAACCTGCAGATGTCGCCGGATGCGTTCCTCGACATGGTCAAGAAGGCCAAGGCGAAGAACATCACACCCATGTCGCTCGGCGTTGGCGATCGTCCTTATCCTGGTGCCCATATCGTGCATGAAGCCCTGCTGAAGCGGCTCGGCGTCGACGACTACGGCCAGTTGCTCGCCGGAAAACTGGCTTGGACCGATCCTCGCGTCGTCGACACGTTGAAGTGGACGAAGACACTGACCGATGCCGGCATGCTACCGACGACCTTCACCTCGCTGAAGCTCGCCGAGGCGCATGGCTACTTCCATACCAATCCCGGTGCCCTGACTTTCCTCAACGGCAGTTGGTACACCTCGCGCGCCTTCAATCCCGTCGACAAAGGCGGCCAGCCCACCGATTTCCCACTCGGCATCATGCAGTTCCCGGCCGTGCCGGGTGCGGTGTGCAACGAGTGCCGGTCGATCGCCGTCGGCGGCGGCTACGTCGGCAACGCCATGACAAAGAATGCCAAGGAAGTGCTCGCCTTCTTCAACTCGTTCCTGACACCGGAGATGGGCAATCGCTGGCTCGACGTCGTCAAGGTGCAGACCGGCATCAAGAGTGATCCGGCGAAAATGACGGACAAGCAGGCGGCGGAGTATTTCGCCAAGATCGAGAAAACCAATGCGGGCGCGAAATACTTTTTCGGTATCCCCATCCAGGTGATGACCGGCAAACCGAAAGAAGTCTTCACGCAGGTATTCAACAATGCCTTCCCGGCGGGCAACATCAGCATCGATGATGCCGTCAAGCAGATGCAAGCGGCGTATTGAGCGAGGTCGCGTGGCTAAGCGTTCGTGCACAACGGCGCTAACGCTTGGCCCACAGTGCCGGTTTCGACCGGAGGGGGAGTTGCCTCGATGCCGCTCAGTCAACCAGCGGTTGCGCGCGATGATGGGCTCCATAAACCCTGGGGCACGATCATTGCGTTTCTGCTGCCGGCCTTGACGCTCTATGTCGGCTTCACGGCGTATCCGGCCGTTCGCACTCTCTGGAACAGCTTTCACAAAGTGCTGCCGCGGCGCGAAGAGTACGTCGGACTCGCCAACTATGCGGAACTCATCCGGGACGACATTTTCTGGCGGGCGGTGCGCAATACGATCGTGTGGGCGTGCACGTCACCTCTGATCGAAGTGTCCGTGGCGCTGCTGCTGGCATTGGCGCTCTATGCCAAAGTGCCTGGCGCTCGCTTCTTCCGCGTTGCCTGGTTCACCCCCGTTCTAATGTCCTATGTCGTCGTCGGCATCCTCTGGCTGTGGATCTACAATAACGATTGGGGACCCGTGAACGTCGGGCTGCGCGCCATCGGCCTTGGTCAATGGGCCCAACCTTGGCTCGGCAATCCCGCGACGGCGCTGCCCTCCCTCATCTTCGTGACGAGCTGGATGTGGGTCGGCTTCAACATGGTCGTGTTATTGGCGGCTCTGCATTCCCTCCCCAAGGAGGTCATCGAAGCGGCCGAACTCGACAACTGCGGCTGGGGCGGCAAGCTCGTCTTCATCATATTTCCGCTGGTACGCGCCACGCTGCTCAACCTCGTCGTGCTGTCCTTCATCGGAAAAATGAAGATATTCGATCTCGTCTGGATCACGACCAAGGGCAACCCCCTCTGGGCGACGGAGACGGTATCGACTTATGTCTACAAGCGCGCCTTCGAGTGGGCGACGTTCGATCTGGGCTACCCCTCGACTATCGCGACGGTGTGGTTCGTGATCGTGCTGGCGACCGTTTTGACGCTGTCCTGGCTTTTCCGCCAGGGCGAAAAGCTCGAGTATTGAGGGCGACATGGCAATCTTCCGCCGCTCTCTGCTGATGGTCGCCCTGACCCTCTACACGTCCTTCGCGGCGGGGCCGTTCGTCTGGGCTGCGATGATGTCGCTGCGCACGACGACCGAGATTCATCGCAATCACTTTGCCTTCCCGAACCCGGCACACTGGGAAAAATTTTCCGATGCCTGGTTCAATTCCAACTATGGCCTCTATTTCGCCAATTCGCTGCAGGTCGTCGTCGTAGCGGTTGCGATCCTCACGATCGTCGGCGCCATGGCTGCTCACTGCCTCGCGCGCTATCGGTTCCGGCTCAATCGGGTCATCTACTTCGTGCTGTTCTCGACGATCATCTTCCCACCCCAGATCACGATCATCTCGTTGTTCCAGATCCTGGTGCAGTACGGGCTCTACAATAGCAAGATTGGTCTGACGCTGGTCTACGTGGCGATCCAGCTCCCGCTGACGATCTACATTCTCGAGAGTTTCTTCGCGCGCATTCCAGCCGATCTTTTCGACGCCGCGCGCATGGACGGCTATTCGGATTGGGAGATCTTCTGGCGTGTGGCGCTGCCCATCGCGATGCCCGCCGTCGCGACAACCGTCATCTTGAACTTCATCCTGTTGTGGAACGAGTTTCTGTACGCCGTGGTGCTGATCACCGATGAGGCGAACCGCACGCTGCCATTGGGTATCCAGCGGTTCCTCGGCGATACACAAGAAGACGTCGGCATGATCGCGACGGGCCTCATGATCGCGATCATCCCCGTCATCGTCGTCTATGCGTTTTTCTCCGAAAAACTGATCCAGGGCATGACGGCCGGCGCCGTGAAATGATCGGAAACACCTGATGGCCGTCGTTACACTCGACACGCTCACGAAAGTCTATGACCGCGGCCATGCGCCAGCGGCCGACGCCGTATCGCTCGATATCGCGCATGGCGAGTTCATGGTTCTGCTCGGGCCTTCGGGGTGCGGCAAGACCACGACGTTGCGCATGGTGGCGGGTCTGGAGTCGATTACGTCGGGCACCGTGGCCATAGATGGGCGCAACGTAAACCAAGTGCCGGCGAAGGATCGCGACATCGCGATGGTGTTTCAGTCCTACGCGCTCTATCCGCACATGAGCGTGAAGGACAACTTGGCGTTCGGCTTGCGACGGCGGTCCGTGGAGAAAGCCGAGATCGAGCGCAGGGTGCAGAACGTCGCCGGTATCCTCGGGATGTCGGAGTTGCTGACCCGCAAACCACATGCGCTCTCTGGCGGCCAACGCCAGCGTGTCGCGTTGGGCCGGGCGATCGTGCGCGATCCCAAGGTCTTTCTGTTCGACGAGCCGCTGTCCAATCTCGATGCCGCGCTTCGCGTGTCGACGCGCGGCGAGATTGCCGCGCTGCATCGGCGCCTCGGCGCCACGATGATCTACGTCACCCATGATCAAGTCGAAGCCATGACCATGGGCACGCGCATCTGCATCATGAACGTTGGCCGTATCGCACAAGTCGGCCCGCCGCTTGAGGTCTACCGGCATCCCGCCAATACCTTCGTCGCGAGCTTCCTCGGCAATCCCCCTATGAACCTGCTCGAGGCCGTCGCCACGGACGCATCGGACGGGCGGGGTTTGAAGATCGGAGGAAGCGGGATCAAACTCGGGGCTGCCCGGTGCCCTGCCTTGCAACCGGGAACGACCGTGACTTTCGGCATACGGCCAGAGCATGTGCTGCTGGCGCCACCCCCGCACGGGGAGGGGATCGCAATTGAAACGGAGGTCGTGCGCGTCGAGCCGTTGGGCGCAGAAACAATTGCTATCGTAACAATTCCTGGCGTCGACACACTGGTCTTCGCGAGGTTGGGTGGAGATGCGGTCTTGAGTGTCGGCATGCGCAAGACACTTTATTTCGACGCCCGGATGGCCCACATCTTCGATGCCACTGGAACGGCGATGCGGCCAACCTGATGGAGACGCGCAGCTCTCGGCTTGCCTGCAGTAGCTTGGGGGACCTCATGTCGACGTAATGGAGGGGGCCATCTGTCATGCGCTTTCAACATCGGGTCGGGAACACGCTCTACACCTTTGCGTCGCTGGCTGATCTTTTGGCGAAGGCGTCGCCAGCGCGCGCGGGCGACAGACTGGCTGGCCTTGCGGCAGGAACGGCTGAAGAGAACGTTGCCGCCAAGCTGGCTCTGGCCGACGTGCCCTTGAAAACGATTCTCGCCGAACCCGTGATCCCTTACGAGAGCGACGATGTCACCCGCCTCATTCTCGATACGCACGATGAGCGCGCGTTCGGGCCGATCGCCGGGCTGACGGTCGGGGAGTTCCGCGAGTATCTCCTGAAACACGAAACAACGACACGAGATCTCGTTCTCCTGGCGCCGGCCATTACCCCGGAAATGGCAGCTGCCGTTTCCAAACTCATGCGCAACCAGGACCTGATCCTGGCAGCGCGCAAATGCCGGGTCGTTACGGCGTTCCGCAACACGATCGGGCGCGCCGGCACCATGGCGGTACGGCTACAGCCCAACCACCCCACGGATGATTTCGCGGGCATCACGGCCGCGATTGCCGATGGCCTGATGTACGGCGCTGGCGATGCGGTCATCGGTATCAATCCTGCGACCGACCAGCCGCACCGCGTCGAAGGATTGCTGCGACTGCTCGACGAGCTGATCGCGCGTTACACCATTCCGACGCAAAGCTGCGTCCTGGCCCACGTGACGACGACGATGGACCTGATGGCCAAGGGCGTACCCGTGGACCTCGTCTTTCAATCGATCGGCGGTACGCAAGCGACCAACCGATCGTTCGGGGTGACGCTGGACATGTTGCGCGAAGCGCAATCGGCCGCGCGCTCCCTGGGCCGTGGCACGGTGGGCAACAATGTCATGTACTTCGAAACAGGTCAGGGATCGGCACTCTCGGCCGATGCGCACCACGGTGTGGACCAACAGACCTGCGAGGCGCGGGCCTACGCCGTCGCACGCGCCTTCGAACCGCTGCTCGTGAACTCGGTCGTCGGCTTCATCGGGCCGGAATATCTCACCGACGGTAAAGAGATCCTGCGGGCGGCACTCGAAGATCATTTCTGCGGCAAGATCATGGGCCTGCCCATGGGCGTCGACGTTTGCTACACGAACCATGCCGAGGCTGATCAAGACGATATGGACGTGGTATTGACGGCGTTGGCGGCGGCAGGCGTGACTTATATCATGGGCGTGCCGGGTGCGGACGATGTCATGCTGGGCTATCAATCGACCTCGTTTCATGATGCGCTCTATGTGCGCGAAGTGTTCGGTCTGACACGCGCCCCCGAATTCGAGGCGTGGCTCAGCGATATGGGCATCACGTCCGCCGATGGGCGCCTGCTGCAGCCATCACCGGGTCATCGGTTGATTACCGATGCGGGTCGCGTAGGACCGACATCATGACGGACATCGAGAGAGATCCCTGGGCGCTGCTTGGTTCGAGGACGCCAGCGCGGATCGCGATCGGACGGGCAGGAGCTTCGCTGCCGACTCGCGAAGTGCTCTCGTTCTCCTTGGCCCACGCGCGGGCGCGGGACGCCGTACACGCTCCCTTCGATCGCACGGCACTCGCTGCACAGCTGCAGAGATTGGGGCTCGGGACGGTCGAGGTCGCGAGCGATGCGCCGGATCGCGCAACATATCTGCGGCGACCTGATCTGGGGCGTCGTCTCGATGCGTCCTCGCGCGAGCACCTCGCAGCGATCGCACGTGATTGCGCTGCATCCTGCGATCTGGCCCTCGTGATCGGTAACGGATTATCCGCGACCGCCGTTGCCCGCCAAGCGGCGTCCGTGGTCGAGGCGTTCCTGCCACATGCCACGCGCCTGGGTTTGAAACTCGGGCCCGTCGCGCTCGCGCAAGGTGCGCGCGTTGCCCTGGGTGATGACGTGGGCTCTCTGCTCGGGGCTCGTCTCGTTGCCGTGTTGATCGGCGAACGGCCGGGCCTTTCGGCATGCGATAGCCTGGGAATTTATCTGACCTATAGCCCACGGCCCGGCTGCACTGACGCGCAGCGCAATTGCATCTCGAATGTTCGACCCGATGGGCTGGCGCCGCTTGCAGCGGCCCGTACCTTGGCTTGGCTCGTCGAGGCCGCGTTGCAGGCTCAGGCCACCGGCGTTGCCCTCAAGGATCGCAGCTCGGAGGTGGAGATCGGAGCGGATCGCCCGGGTGCATGGCTTCGATGAGTGAACTTTTTCCGTGCAGGGTCAACAGCGAGCAACCGGGAGAAACGCGCCGACGATGGGGCACTGACGGCCCAACTCGACTTCGAAAGCGTTTGGAGTTCGGCTGGTAACGGCGTTAAGTTATCGGTCACCGCTCCAGGCGAATGATCCGTTTCGGATTGATGGAGACATTGGTGATGCCGCTCGATACCGGCCGCATCCACGACGTGCCCGACGACCTCCTGGCTGCCATCGACTATTGCTACGCGCAGGGTTGGACCGATGGCCTGCCGGTCGTGCCACCGGTGGTCGATCGCGTTACGGCGATGGTCGCCTTCGAAGGCCGGCCGCCCGAAACGATCATCGCCATGCACCCGGCGACCAGCCTCGAGCTGTCTCTGCACGCTCTTGCGGTCAATGCAGTGATGGCGGGCTGCCTGCCCGAGTACTTTCCGGTTCTGGTCGCCGCCTTCGAGGCCATGAACCTGCCAGACTTCAATTTCCACGGCTCGACCGCGAGCACCGGCGGTTCCGCGCCTCTCATCATCGTCAGTGGCCCCTGCGTCGACGACATCGGCATGAACGCCGACGTCAATCTGTTCGGCCCCGGCAACCGCGCCAACGCCACGATCGGCCGGGCCGTGCGGCTGACCTTACGCAACGTCTTCCAGATGCTCCCCGGCATCTCCGACAAGTCGACGCAAGGCAATCCAGGCAAGTACAGCTTCTGCATCGCCGAGCGCGCGCGCGGCAATCCCTGGCCGCTGCTGTGCGAGACGTTGGGATATCCGGCGGGCGTCTCGAGCGTCACGGTGTTTGCGGGCGGCGGCTTCTGCAATGTCGAAAACCACGGCGGCAATACCCCTGAGCAAATTCTGGGCTCCGTCGCTGACGCCATGGCCAACACCGGCTGCATCACGCTCGGCCAGAGCGTCGTCGTTCTCTCGCCCGAGCACATGAGCATCGTCGCGGGCACCGGTTGGAGCCGTCAGGACGCGCAAGCCTTTCTCTTCTCCCACGCGAAACGATCCGTCGTGGGCATGAAGAGCGTCGGCAAGTATCGCGACAGCGAATACGACAAGCAGCATGGGGCAGGCTCTCACGGCCTCGTCGATGCCGGACACGTGCATCGCGGCATGACGCCCGATGACATTCTGATCACCATGGGTGGCGGCGATGCCGGCGGCCACTCGTGCTTCATTCCATCCTGGAGCCGTGGCCGCGGCTCGATCATGCAGCACCGGCCCATCGGTGTGTGCATCGACTGCAATTGAAACCGGATGCAGGAGGAACGCCCCCCATGCAATTGTACGACCCCACTTCCTCGGGCGCCAAACGCCTCTTGTCCCGCGCCGCGCCCCTCACCGGCTTGGACGGCAAGACCATCGGCATCCTCGAGAACGGCAAGCTCAACGCCGTGGAGATGCTGAGCGAGATCGCCGAACTCTTCAAAGAACACCACGGCTGCGCGATCCGCACGATCTACTCCAAGTCCAATGCCAGCGCACCAGCACCATCCCAGACGCTGGCCAAAGCGGTCGCGGAGGTGGATTTCCTGATCACGGGTCTGGGTGATTGAGGCTCTTGCTCAACGTGCAGTCTGCACGACGGAATAACCTTCGAACAATTGGGTAAGCGCGCGGTTGTACTGTGCACCGAACCGTTCGAGGTGACGGCGCGCAACATCGCCCGCGTGCTGGGATTGGCCAGCTATCCCTTCCTGATGGTGCAGCACCCGATCGGAAGTTGCACGCTTCCCGAACTGAAGGCCCGCGCCCAAACCGCCTATCGCCAGGCCCTGCCGATCCTGTTGGAAGCCTGATTTAGCACCGCAGCGGCCGATCCCTGACCGATGACAAAGACGGTCTCGAGATCAGTCGTCGGGTGTCGCGCCACGCCTCCGCCATCGCGTGGAAATGAATGGTCTTGACGCACGATATCGGTTCGATTGAACTCTGCTCGACTATTGACGCGTGCAGTTGGCGATAGAAGCGGGAGGTCGAGCCATGACGGCGCTATCGAGCAGAACCCCGATCGATTACGGCACAGAAGAAGCAGCGATGCAGGCCTACCTGCGCGAAGGTGAGCGCAAGGCGTTCGACCTCGGTAATCGCGGGCCCATCCGCCTGGATGCCGGCGGTAAACTGGCAAAAGACATCCTCGAGTCCTATTGGAAGAACGGATTCTATGTGTTCGAGGGCGTCGTACACGCCGATGAACTCGCCGACATCGAGGCCGATGTAAAGACCATTCTCGATCGCCTTCCGACAGAGCAGGACGCCAAGGTCGACAAGCAAGGCCGGCCCGCATTGGCCTACGATTGCAAGGCGCCGACGCTGTTCTGGTCCAAACCCCTCGGCGATCCGCTGGGCGGCACCAAGATGGCGAATGGCCGCCACCAAGTGAAAATGTTCGAACCCGAGGCTGCCGTGGACGCCCCCAAGGAGGTCGTCTACCTGATCCTGGGGACACTGCAATTCTCGGAAGCCTGCCTAAGATTCAGCGGCCACCCCGCGCTGTTGGCCGTCGCAGAGTCGATCAACGGCGATGATTTCGTGCCGTTCACGGAGGCATTATTCATCAAAGAACCGGGGCTGGGAGCCTCGGTTTCCTGGCATCAGGATGGCGTCACGCACTGGAGCGCGCCCGATTGGGACGAGGGTTCGCATGGCTTCAACATGATGGGTCAACTCTACGGCTGCACGGCCGCCAACGGCGTTTGGGTGGTGCCGAGGTCGCATAAGCTCGGCAAGATCGACATCAAGAAATGGGTGGCCGACGCCGGCACTGAGCGTCTGCCCGAGGCTGTGCCCCTCATTTGCAAGCCCGGCGATGTCGCCATCACCAATCGACAGACGCTGCACGGTTCCTTCGCCAATACCTCGAAGGACTGGCGCGTCACGGTCAATCAGGGGTTCCACCGTCGCCGCAACGTGCTGAACGTGGTCTCGGGTGGCTTCGCCATGGCCAACGCACTGATCGACGAGGCCCGCGTGACGGAGCGCTCGAAGATGATCGGCTACGCCATCGACGCGCGTCGCAAACGGTTCCCGCGCGAGGTTCCCTTTACCTACAAGCCGCATGCCGATGCGGGCGTCGCTCTGGTCTGGGACGAACAGGCCAAAGCCAACGTCAAGGACTACAACCTCCTCGACCTCAGCATCTGAGCCCCACCGGTTTTTCCTTCGGCAAGTCCCGGAGATGATCCGAGGCTTGTCGAAGCTGTGCACGACCTCGATAACTGTCCTATCGTGATCGGCGCGGGAAGGATGGTGCGCACGATCGAGCAGACGGCGGCACCGGGCTACGTGGGCGATCGGGGTCTGGCTCGCGTGCCGCTGGGACGTTGGGGCACACCGGAGGAGACTGCCAAACTCGCCCTGATGTTATGCTCGAACGTAACGCCGCCGGCCCGCCACTTCCTGAATTCGATCCTTACGGAGAGATCGTCGAGGCAACCGTTCACCCACACGGCTTCCTCGGTTTGGCGCGCGAGGCAAGGGCCGCTCGTGAGACGCACGTCCACATCGGCCGTCGGCTCAAAGAGCATCTCACGGGCGGACGCTCTCATGCTGATGGCAACTTTATAAGGAGCGACGACATGAGCAAAGACAACAGCGAGGCGTTGCAGCGGCTGCTCGACAAGGATGAGGTCCGCGATCTCATGGCCCGTTATTGCCGGGGCGTCGATCGTGCCGACTGGGATCTGGTGCGCTCGACCTATCACTCCGACGCCTACGATGATCACGGCGACTACAAAGGCAGTATCGACGGTTTCATCGCATTCGCCACGTCACGCACCGGCGGCGCCACGCAGGTCATGCATTTTCTTGGCGAGTGCCTGATCGAGTTCGCTGGACGCGACGTCGCAGTCGCCGAGACTTATTTCTTCACCGCCCATACCCTCGGTCCCGAGGCCCAACGGCAGTATGGCGCTTCCGGGAAGGGCGGCCCGGTACAGCTCTCGCACTATGGCCGCTATGCCGACCGGGTCGAACGACGCGACGGCGTCTGGCGCATCGCACACCGCATCGTCGTGTTCGAGACGACGCGCCTTGCGATCGGCGAAGTCCCACGCCTGAAGCCGGACTGGGCGAGCTTCGCTCGTGATAAGTCGGATCCTATCTATCGGATACGCGCCGAAGCAGGACTTGGCTCGTAGGGAAGCCGTGGTCGCGGCATTGTCATTTGCAGAAGACGGCGAGCATCGAACGGTGCAGGAATGAGCAAGGTCTGACCCCGCGTCGGTTGGATCAGCTCTTACCGTCCTTGTTAAGCTTCTCCTGGCGATCGGCATTGTGCTGCGCGAACATGGCTTCTGCCCCTGCGCGCTGCTTGGCTGCGTTGGTCTCGTTGTTTTTCCGCAACCATTCCAGTGACGCTTTGCGATTGGTGTTCGACTTGTTGAAATGCGGTTTTACGTATCGGCTGAACAGTTCGTAGGATTTTTTCGTCCCTTCCCAATCGGCCCAATCCGCAGCGTACTGGCAGAAACAGCCGAAGGGCCCTTGCTTCGCCTGCAGCCGTTCAATCACCGCGATGACGTCGTCCGGCGTGCCAATGACACCCAAATTCTTTTCGATATACCAGTCGATCGGGTCCACGCCGGCGGGAACGTTGTATCTCGTCGCGTCCTGAGCCCGCTGATAATCGAGCCAGCGCTCGAACGCGAAACGCACGTCATCGCGCGCTTGTTGCCGCGTTTCGGCGATGTACCAGGGAACGACGAGGCGCAAGTTGTTGGGGTCCATCGTGCGGCCATGCTCGGCGGAAATCTCCTGAGCGACCTTCCAATTCGTGTCGAGAGCGTCGAAGCCCAGGCCCAGCGCCGCCATGCAGAGCATCGACAGATCGTACCGCCCTGCCAGCCGTCCGCCAGAGGGCGTCACGACGCTCGCGACGGCGACTTCCGGGCGCGGCTGGGTGTAGGGCAGGAGTTGGACGTGAGCATCGGTGAAGTCATACCATTCCGTTTTTTCTGTCACCCACTCTCCGGCCATGAGCCGAAGGATCACATCCAGACCCTCGGCCATGCGATCCCTCTTCTTGAGGGAATCGATACCCATCATCAGAGTATCGCCTTCGAGCAGGCCGGGACCCGCGCCGAACATGACCCGCCCGCGTGTCTGATGGTCGAGCTGGATCACGCGGTTGGCGACCATCAAAGGGTTATGATAGGGCAGCGAAACAACGCCGAGCCCGAACTTCAGATGCTTCGTACGCTCCGCGGCCGCTGCGATGAACAGCTCCGGCGAAGACAACAACTCGAAGCCACCCGAATGATGTTCTCCGATCCAAGCTTCCGCGAAGCCGAGCTTGTCGATCCATTCCATCAACTCGAAATCGCGATGGATCAGATACGTGGGATCTTCATCGACAGGGTGATGCGGGCCTAGAAAGATCCCGTAGCGGAGATTGACTTCGGTCATCGAACACGCGTTCCTTGGCTTGAGTACGGTTCAGTATCCTGGACGCTCAATTCATCGATTGTCAAAGGGATGACCGCCTCGATACCAATTGAACGGCTCGCGGCTGGCGTGCCATCATCTCGGTGTTGCAAGCCACAGGAGTGAGAGATGTCTGTCTTCGTCATCGGCGGCACCGGGTTCATTGGCCATCGGCTCGTTCGCTTGCTCGTTGGGCGCGGGCAAAGCGTCACCTCGATGGACATCAATCCCGGCGCGCACTCCTTCTCGGATCTGGGCGCCAAGGTGAAATCCGTACGCGGCGACGTCACGCAGTTCGACGATGTCATGGCCGCCATGTCGGCTGCCGGGCCGGAGCGCGTCGTCAACCTTTCCTACTTCATCGGCAGCGATCATGCGCCCCACGTTGCGATGAAGTTGAACATTCTCGGCATGGACAATTGCTTCGAGGCAGCCCGCCTGTTGGGCGTCAAGCACACCATGTATGCCTCATCCCTCGCGGTGAACGGCAAGCAGAACCACTACGGCAACCGTACCGTCACCGAAGAGGATCGCGTCAACGGCGAATACCAGTACGCCAAGCACAAGATCATGAACGAGTGGCAGGCGCAGGACTACACCGAAAAATTCGGGATGCTCATCACCGGCATCCGGCCGGCCAACGTGACCGGGCCGGACAAAGTGCGGGGCTCCGTCGACCATGTGAACATCATCACCGAGCCTGCACGCGGCAATCCGATCACCTTCCCTTTCAAGGACGCGATGCGATGCCCCATTCACGTCGACGACATCGCCGAGGTGTTTGCGCGCGTGTTGCTGACCGAGAAGCCCACCCACCGCATCTATAACTCCGGCGGGATCTCCGTGAGCCTGGGCGACATTGCAGACATCGTGCGCGCTTACCTGCCGGACGCCAAGATCAGCTTCGACAAGCAGAGTGGAGGCAAGGATGCCAGCGGCAATCACATGATTGAAAATGCCCGCCTCATGTCCGAGTTCGGCGTGCAGTACCGCCCCTACCGCGAGCGCGTGCTGCAGATCATCAACGACATCCGGCGCGACAACGGCAAGCCAGCTATCGGGTGAAGTCGCTGCCTCTGCCCGCTCAGATCAAACCATCGGATACCAATATGGCCTTCGCTGAAACGCTCAAAACGCTCCCTGGAATCTCGCATCTCGCCGCACTTCAACTGATCGATGCCGTAACTGGCGACGTGGTTTGCACGATCGAGAACAAGGCGGGTCAGATCGGCTCACTGGTGGTCTACAACCATCTGGCGCAGACGTTCGGCGCCATCACGCGCGAGGCCGCCGAACGGGGTCTGGAACTCTACGGCGAACATACCACTGATGCCCGCACCAACCCCGGCAAGCATCCCAACGTCGATCGGCTGATCGCGCTCTGCGCCAGTGGCAAGACACTGCGCGTGAAGACCATTGCCGCTGGCGGATAAGGCGAGGAGACTTGCGATGAGTGCCACGAGCCAGGGCAGTTTCAAGCATCAACTTCTGAACGGCCAGCCGTTGATCGGCAGTTTCGTGTTCTCGAGCGATCCCAACATCACCGAGCTTTACGCCGCGGCCGGCTTCGACTTCGTGATCATCGATCTCGAGCACACGCTCGGCGATCTGCAGATCGTGGCGGCACATCTGCGGGCAGCACGGGCCTCGGGCATTCATGCCGTGGTCCGGATCGGCCGCTCTAATTCGTACGACGTGCCACGCCTGCTCGATGGCGGATGCAAGGCGCTGATGCTGCCGCATCTGGGGCTTCCGCACTATGGCGCCAGCGACGCGTTGAAGAACATGCGCTATGCCCCGCATGGCGATCGGCCGACGTGCACAGGCGTGCCGGCGGCAAGCTTCGGTCTCGCGCAATTCTCTGCCTATGCCGAGCGCGCAAACGACGAGGTCGCGGCGATCGGACTGGTTGAAGACAAGGAGTGTGTCGAGACGATCGATAGCGTGCTCGACGGCGGCCTTGTCGACTGTGTCATGCCTGGCCCCGGCGACCTCTCGGTATCCTATGGCGTGCACGGCCAGTTTCAGCATCCGCTGGTCCGCAATGCCGTGAACACAGTCCTCGAAGCCGCCAAGCGAAAACGGATTGCGGCAGGGCTTTACATTTCCGATCCATCGGAGGTCGCGGCCGGCGTCGCCCAAGGGATCAACATGTTTGTGCTGTCCATCGACTACAAGCTGCTCGGCGCGACCTTGCGATCGGCTGCTACGAGAATGCGCGAGCAGGTCCGTTGATCAGCGTGCGGGGAATGGTGAAGAGAAGATGCCCGTCGCGAACGGGGCATTATCTCGACCGGGTCGCCCTCGGCTCAGTTTGGTTGTCGCGAAACTCTAGCTAGGCCGTTGCGCAAGCAGGCAAAGCGTGGCCAGCAGGGACGTTAATTCAACTTGATTACCCAAGTGTCTCCGCTGAAGGCCCCGAGCCCCGGATCGGCGGGCTTTCAGCCCTGCAGCGGTTCAATCGGCGCATCACGGAAGATCCCAGACCAAGCCTACCGCGCGATCGCTCGACTGAACCGAGTTCCACATTCGCCCAGAGGCGTTCGAACCGCTTCTCCCGCGACGATCGGGACGACCCAATTTATGTTTCGGAGCTCATCTAATTTGAATTAGAACAGTTCTATATCTATGATAATAATGATTTATTTGACGAAACTTACATCTTCTGTTTCATCATAACTCGGCATCGGCTCGGATGCCGACGCGGGATTGGCCGCCTATGGCGACAGTGCATTTGAATGGGGAAAATATGACTTCGACCTTTCTGCGGGCAGCCGAGGTGTTCGTTTGCGCATGCCTCTGGCTGCTGCCGTGGGCGCTTCCGGTGGCCGCCCAAGATGTAGTCAACATCTACTCTTATCGTGAACCGGGCCTGATCGAGCCACTACTCAAAGCCTTCACGGCCAAGACTGGTATCAAGACCCAGGTTGTTTTTGCCAGCGCAGGGCTCAATGAACGACTCGCCGCCGAGGGCGCCGCAGGTCCCGCCGACCTCCTCTTCACGGTCGATGCGGGGCGGCTGTCGGAGGCGAAGGAAGCCGGCCTGACCCAGGCTGTCGCGAGTACAGTGCTCGAGGCCTTACCGGCGGCATTTCGCGATCCGGAGGGCCATTGGTTTGGCCTCACCATGCGCGCGCGTGTGATCTACGCGTCGAAGTCGCGGGTAAAACAGGACGCTATCACCTATCAAGAACTCGCGGACCCGAAGTGGAAGGGGAAAATCTGCACGCGTTCCGGACAGCACGTCTACAATACGTCGCTCATAGCTACCATTTTGGCGCACGAGGGAGAGAAAGCCACCGAAGCGTGGATCGAGGGGGTCAAGGGCAATCTTGCCCGCAAGCCGGCCGGCGGAGACCGCGAACAAGTCCGCGACGTGAACTCCGGCGCCTGCGACATCGCGATCGGCAACAGCTATTACATGGCCGCGATGCTCAAGAACCCAGACCAGAAAGCGTGGGCCGACAGCGTCAAGGTACTGTTCCCGAATGCTGCTGACCGAGGCACCCACGTCAACATCTCAGGGGTAGCGCTGGCGAAACATGCCAAGAACAGGGAAGGTGCGGTGAAACTCATGGAGTTTCTCGCATCCGATGAAGGGCAAAGCCTGTACGCGACGGCCAACAACGAGTATCCGATCTCGCCGCGCGTGGCGCCCT
>JANOHP010000154.1:0-39092 GCA_031406575.1 Hyphomicrobiales bacterium | reverse complement strand
CGGCAGACGATCCACTCATCGAAGCGGAATATCTGTCCGAACAAGCGGGACCACTTCATGTTTGCGACAGGGCAGTCGCTCAACAGCAATCTTTTCATGAGCCGCACGGCGAAGCGGCTGGTCTTTGATATTCACGTGCCTGTCAAGACAGGCGAGACCGTTCTCTTCAGCCTCGTCTACTCGCCCGTCCTCGGCAATCTCCAGGACATCGTCGCGCAGCAGACGTTGCCGTCGGGTTGGGTGGCGGCCATCGTCGATGGCAATGGTCGCATAGCGGCCCGCTCGGCAAGCGCAGATGGAACCGAGGTCGGCGCGCCTGTGCCGGCTCCATTGCAAGATCACATGTCGTCTGGTGCGCAGAGCTTGCTCGAGCCCGCCGAACTGGCGGGACGCCCCTGTTTGGTCGCGTTCACGCAGGCGCCCAACACCGGCTGGCGCGGTCTCGTCTGGGTGCCCCTCGACGTCTTGGAAACGCCTTCGTCCACCGTTCGCATGGCGGGCCTGATGTTTCTTGCAGGGGTCCTGCTGCTGTCCACGGGATCTGCGGTTCTCACGTCGTCGTTGATCCGTCGGCCGTTGAACCTCACCACGGCTTCGGCCCTGGCCCTGACGCGCGGCGATCCCGTCGTCCCGCAGCACACCTTCATGGCGGAGACCGAAGTGCTGAGTACAGCACTTTCCGATGCTTATCAGGCCATCGAGCAGCGGCGGCTCGCGCTCGAGGAAAGCGAAAGGCGGGCGCACCAATTCGCCAATGCGGCGCCTGCGATCCTCTGGGCGGCTTCGCCGGAAGCCATGATATGGATGAGCGATCGCTGGTATGAGTACACGGGGTTGCCGCAGTCGACGCCGATGCAAGGTTGGAGCCGGCACTTTCATCCCGAAGATCGCAGACGAATTCGCCGGGATTGGCGCCAGTCTATGACGCACGGCACCGAGCTGCGCTCGCACGGGCGCATTCGGGCGAAAGACGGGACCTATCGCTGGTTCCAAATGCAAGCCTTGCCGCAGCGCGACGACACGGGCGACATCTCGATGTGGTACGGCTCGGCAGCCGATATCGATGATCTCGAGCGCACCCGTCAATCGCTGGCCGCCAGCGAAGAGCGCTTGCGCTTGGCGCAGGACATCGCCGGCATCGGCACGGTCGAATGGGATCTGCGCCACGACCGAGGCAGCTGGTCGGACACGTTCGCGACCCTCGTCGGACTCGAGGTCGGCGGCTGGGCCGATCGATCGGGCCAAGCCGTGCTTGCCGACATCGCGTCCCGGATGCCGCGCGCGGAAGCCGATCGATTTGCCGCGCTGCGCGAGGAATTGGGCACGCAGCGTGAGTTCGCCCACGAGTTCCAGCTGACCAGTGACGATGGGTCCCCGCGTTGGGTGGACCTGCGGGGAGCGATCATCCAGTGCAACGATGGTTCGATGCGCCTCATTGCCGTGGCGCGCGATATCACGCCCCGCAAAATAAATGACCTCGACAGCGCGCGGTTCGTGACCGTGGCGGAGGCCTCACGCGAGGCGATCATCGGCACATCCCTCGCGGGCCGTATCGAGGTCTGGAACAAAGCGGCCCAACGTCTCTATGGCTGGAAATCGGACGATATTCGCGGTCGATCGGCAGACCTTCTCGATCCACCCGATGTTTCCACGACTATAGCTGCGTTGATCGCGCGCGCGGCCAGTGGGGAAACAGTCGGTCCTATCGACGTGACACATCGCACGAGCGCCGGCCGGCCCGTCATCGTCAATCTGTCCATCGTTCCCGTGCGCGATCCCCGTGGCGCAGTTGTGGCCGTTTCGATTTCGGCCAGCGATATCGCCGAGCGCACGCAACGCGAGGCCGAGACCCGTTGGATCATGCGCGAGCTCTCGCATCGGTCGAAAAACTTGCTGGCCGTCGTGCAGTCCATGGCAGGCCAGACGGCGCGCATGACGAACGGCATGGAGGAGTTCCAAAAGCGGTTCAGTGATCGCCTGGTGGCACTGGCTCGATCACATGATCTGTTGGTCAAGCAGGAGTGGCGCGGCGCGATGATGGCCGATCTGGTCACGTCGCAGGTGCTGCCCTTTACCGGCGCAGAATTGCAGGGCCTCGTGGCGCGCGGTCCTGTGCAGGTTCTCAAGCCCGAAGCCGCACAAGCCATTGGTATGGCCCTGCATGAATTGGCGAGCAACGCCGCCAAACATGGCGCGCTCTCCACGTCTACGGGCACAATCGAAGCATCGTGGGCCATCTCGATCGATGTCGAGACGTCGAAACCCACCTTCACGTTCGTCTGGCGCGAGCAGGGCGGACCGCCGCTGGCAGAGGACGCCAGGACCACCGCGCGCGGGTTTGGTCGCGAGATCATCGAGCGTTTGACGCCGGCAGCCCTGCGCGGCAGCAGCACGACGCAATGGACGTCGGAGGGGATGCTTTGGCAACTGACGGTGCCGCTCGATAATGTTGCCCACGTCCCCGAGCATCGGTCGAATGAGCGAGGTGCCTTTGATTTCGGCACGACATCGCCCGAATTGATGCAACTCTATCGTGTGTGGTCGCAGTTGCGCACCGAGGGCCACCTGCCGTCGCTGGGGGATCTCGCGGCCTCCGAAATCGGTCGACACGGAGCCGTTTTCGTCGCCGTCGAGGTCGGCGATGACGTGTCCGAGATTCGTCTACTCACGATCGGGGGACGCTTGGCGGAGATCCTGGGGGGAACCGCTCCCGGTGTTCTCGCAACCAGTCCTTTGGGTCGCGCGCTCTCGCGTGAACTCGTGCGCTGTCGTCAAAGCGCCATTACGGCCAATCCGTGCTATGCGCGCATCGCCGCCGACACTGTCGAGCGTCACGAGTCCTACGAAGTGCTCATGGTGCCGGTCGCGTCCGAGGGGCTTGCCGTCAGTCATTTCGTGGGGATGGTGCTACCGATCGAGACGGTGCAGGATGCCGGCCGATAAGCGGCATCGGCACGCGAGGGGAGCAGTCATGGATTTGCGGATAGCGGGACGCACGGCACTCGTAACGGGAGCCAGTGCGGGAATCGGAAGTGGAGTGGCTGAGTGTTTGGCGCGCGAAGGCGTGCGCCTCGCGTTGGCGGGCCGCAATCGCACCGCCCTCGAGGAGGTTGCCCGCTGCGTGGTGGCCCATGGCAGTCCCGCGCCTGTGATCATCGCCGCGGACGTAGCCAGCAAGGCCGGTACGGCCGCCATCGCCAAGCAGGCCCTCGACGCTTTCGGTGGCCGCGTCGATTTTTTGATCAACAATGCGGGTGGCTCGCGGCCGCTGAAAGGTGACGAAACGGAAGAGTTCTGGCAGGAAGCCCACGATCTCAACTTTCAGTCGGCGCGGCGATTGATCAACCTGCTCGTGCCGTCGATGAAAGCGGCCCGCGCGGGGCGCATCATCAACATCACAGGCGCGATCTTCGGGCGCGCCGTCAATGGTGCGGGTCCCTCGAAAGCGGCGCTGCTCGCCTATTCGCGCGCCCTGTCGTTCGAGCTGGCGCCCTTCGACATCACGGTGAATTGCGTGGCGCCGGGTCGGATCAATTCCGTCCAAATTCTGGAGAAGCTGCATCCGACCGAGGAGTCGCGCGCCGAGTACATTCGCCAGAACATTCCGGCCGGGCGCTTCGGCGATCCAGCGGATATGGGCAACCTCGTGGCGTTTCTGGTGTCACCGCTCGCTGCCTACATCAACGGCGCCCACATCCCCGTGGACGGCGGTGGTGTGCGGCTGGCGGTCTGATCCGGCAGGCGCCAGCGACGTGGGGATCTGGGGCGACGGGTGCGGATTGAGATGGCGGCGCGCGGCATCGCCAGTGGTCGTGCTCGTCGCGAGCGTGTTGTTTGCCGCCAACGCGCACAGTCAGGAGCCCTCCAGTTTGGGCTGTGGCCTGGAAGCTGGCCCCGAACGCGCGGTTGCCGCTGTGCTCGACGGGGAGACCGTCAGGCTCGACGATGGCAAGGAGGTGCGCCTCATCGGCGCGTTGGCACCGCGCGCTAGCGATGTCGGCGCCGCGCTGGCCCGCTGGCCATCGCAGGCAGCGACCCACGCCGCGCTGAGTGATCTCGTGCTCGGGCGCACCGTGGCGCTGGCGTTCGCGGGACGACGCGAAGATCGCTTCGGGCTTGTCCTTGCGCATCTCTTCGTCGAGGACGGCGGCAGCCGCATCTGGGTGCAGGGCAGGCTCGTCGAACGTGGATTGGCGCGTGCCGCTCCATCACCGGGCAACGATGCCTGCATCGGCCACCTCGTCGAACGTGAAAATGCTGCGCGCGCTGACAACCGCGGCTTGTGGGGCAATAGCGCCTATGCGGTGCGCCCCGCCGACCGGCCAACCGAACTCGCCCGTTATCAGGGTCGCTGGGAGCTGGTGCGTGGAACGGTCGAGGCCGTCAGCGGCACCCAGTCGCTCGTCTTCGTCGATCTCGTCAGCGGGGAAGGGGCCGCTCGCACCGACACGCAACGTGAGCGTCCAAGACGGGTGCGCCTGACATGGCGGCGGGCCATCGAACGGTCCCTGGCACTCGCCGCTCCAGCACGCACGTTGCTTGGGCGCGACGTGTTGGTGCGAGGTTGGGTCGGCGTGCGAGGCGGTGCGCCCGAAATTGAGATCCTTGCGGCAGGCCAAATCGAGATCCTGCAGCGTGCCGATCCCAATTCGAAGACGCCGTCATCGAACGACGGCCACGAAAAAACGCCCGGTGGAGACACCACCGGGCGCTGAAAGCAATCTGGCAACGCAGTGCGTGTCGCCTCACGCGGCCTTGATGTCGGCCTCGCCGGCCGATGCGGCTTCTTCGGCCGCGCGACGCCCGCGCGCGCTCTTCGACAGAACTTCCGTAATGCGCTGGATGGCGCCGCGTTCGTCGAGCTTTTCGACGGCAGCGATTTCGCGAGCCATGCGGTCGAGGGCAGCTTCATAGAGCTGCCGCTCGGAGTAGGACTGCTCCGGCTGCGCTTCGGAGCGATAGAGGTCGCGAACCACCTCGGCGATCGCGATCAGATCGCCCGAGTTGATCTTCGCCTCGTACTCCTGCGCGCGACGGCTCCACATCGTGCGTTTGATGCGCGCCTTGCCCTTCAGCGTGTCCATGGCGCGGTTGACGATGCCGTCTTCCGCCAGTTTCCGCATCCCTACGCTCGCCAACTTGCTTGTGGGCACGCGCAGGGTCATCTTGTCTTTTTCGAACTGGATCACGAACAGCTCGAGTGAAATGCCCGCGATCTCCTGCTCTTCGATGCCCACGATGCGGCCGACGCCGTGCGCGGGATAGACGATCGATTCATTGGTCTTGAAGCCGTGGCGTGAGCTGACGGGCTTTTTCGCGGCCAGGGCGGCTGCCGCAGCGGCAGCCTGGCGAGCAGCTTCGAGCACGGGGTCTGGGCCGACAGGTGCCGACAGCCTCGGCGACGCTGGCTTCGTGACGGCAGCCGGCATCGGACGTTGCGGCGACGCAGAACCAGACGTCGGGCGAGCCATGACAGCAGCGGCAACCGCGGCGGCCTGGACGGGTCGATGCGTTGCGGCCGTTCCGACCGGCGCACCGACGGTTTTCGCCTTGACCGCACTCGCCACTGGCGAAGCGATAGGTTTAGCGGGCACCGTTACAACAGGCGCGGCCTTGCCATTCACCTTGGCGGGATGCGAACCGTTGAGGGACTTGGCTACCGTCGGTGCTGCCTTGCTGACAGTGAGCGGTGCCTTGCCTACAGTTGGCGCTGCCTTGGCGACGGGTGCGCTCGGCTTGGCAGGAGGAGTGCTCGGCTTGGTCGCCACGCGCGGGGCGGGCTTTGCAACAGGACGCGCAGCGACGGCAGTCTTGCCAGCTTGTTTTGCAGGCGGAGCCGCTTTTGCAGCCAATGGTTTTTTCATGGGACCTTTCGAAACGGACGCTTTGGACGATACTGGCTTGGCTGTTGATTTTTTAACCATAGGTTTGTTAGGCTGTGCTTTGGCCTTGGATTGGCGGGCAGCAGCTTTCGGTTTGATGTTCTTTTTTTGGGCCATGCTTCGTCTCACTCCGTCCAGACACATACACATGCCGCAGCGGGCAGCCGCGCCAACGTCTTGACTGCCTCGACGAGGCAGCCGAATGCCATAGGGCCGTCAGAGCAAACGGCGCCCCCGAGAAAGCTCTCTTTTACCAGACTGGGCTCCCTGCTGGCCCTGCCCTATATCGTGCAGACAGACTTGGTGCCGGGTCGACTGTGCGGTCTGGCGACCTTTGCCGCGACCCCCCATAGCTTTCGCCGCTGCACTGGTCAGGCATCGAGTCCCCGGTTTCGGGTTGATCGCAGAACCATAACGTGTGGTTCTCTCGCCACACCTAAGACGTGTAGCACAATTTTCATCAGAAATGAAGCGTTTGCGTGCCGTGGGTGGCCGTGTGCCCACAGGTTCGAACGAACAGAAGGGGAAAAATCTAAAAAATAGGGCTATAGTTAGAAAATCAGTCTCCAGACCCCGGCTTTGGCGAGAAGTATTTTTCAAATTTACCTTGTTCATCACGATAGGCGTCGGCGTCGGGGGGCGATGGTTTCTGTGTGGTGATGTTCGGCCATTGGTCGGCGAAGTCGCGATTCAACTGTAACCACTTGTCTAAATTCGGTTCAGTATCGGGTTTGATGGCGTCGACGGGGCACTCTGGTTCGCATACGCCACAGTCGATGCACTCGTCGGGATGAATGACGAGCATGTTCTCGCCTTCATAGAAGCAATCGACCGGGCAAACCTCGACGCAATCGGTGAATTTGCACTTGATGCAATTTTCGTTGACGATGTAAGTCATCTCGCGTCCGCCCTGGGCCGGTTGGGGAAATCTGATGCCTCTGTAGCACTTCGCCGGTTCGGGGCAAGAGGGGTGCCAGCGAGTCGCAGTGCGGCACCGGCGTGCAGAGGGCGATCGCTCAATAGTCGGTCTTCAGTCGCTCTGTCATGCGGCGGTCGCGCTTGGTGGGCCGTCCCGCGCCTTGGTCGCGTTCGCCGCTGAGCTTTTCGGGAACAGCTTCTTTCGGCGGTGGGGGCGGCGTCAGGTCGTCGTAAAGGGTGCGTGCTTCGATCGCCGGCCCGCGACGCTCGCCCATGCCGACGATTTTGAGGATACGGACGCTTGGCCCGAGGGTGACGGTCAGCACGTCGCCCGGTTTGACCGTCTGGCTGGGCTTGGATATTTTATCGCGATTGAGGCGGACCCGTCCGTTTTCGACGAGGCCGGCAGCCAGCGTGCGCGATTTCACGATGCGCGCAAACCAAAGCCAGCGGTCGATGCGGCGACTATCGGCCGATGCAGCCCGGTCACCGCCGTCACTCATGTCGGTCCGCGCTCCTTGGCCTGCTTTTCGAGCTGGGTCTTGAGGGCAGACAAAGCCGCGAACGGTGAATCGGGATCGACGCCACCCTTGCCGCGCTGTGGTCCGGCACGCAGTTGGGGACGCGGCCGATCATCCGGACGCCGCCGGTCGTCCCCCCGATTGTCCCGGTCGCGGCGCGGCCCACGCTGATCGCGATCGTCGCGACGTGGCCCCTGGGGTCCACTTCCTTCGCGGCGCGGGCGATTGTCCCGGCCACCGTCCCGCCTCGGCTCGCGCGCCTCGGTCGGCGCAGTTGGCGACGCGGTCTCGTCGGGAGTGCCGGTGACCTGGGCACCCTCGGCGCTGGCAACGGGTGTCGCGTCGGTTTGCGGCGGACCAGAAACCGGACGGGGTCGACGATCGCGGTCGCCGCGACGGTCGCGCGATGGGGGACGGTCGCGCTGCTGTCCCTCCTGGTCGCGCGCCCGCGCTTCTGCGGGCCTGCGATCTCCGCGATCCCTGCGGCGCGGCCGCCAGATCTCGATCATCTCCGGCTCGGCGGCTTCCGGTTCGGAGCCCGTGGGGCTGGCCAGTTCCGCAGCTTCGGCAGTGCTGGCGTCGAATGCTTGCGACGCTTCGATTGGCTGGTCGACAGACTGCGCGGCGTCCGGCATCTCGACGATCGTCGGCTCGGGTGCCACCGCCGGCGCAGGGGCGGCATCTGCCACGACGACGACAGCTTCGACCGGCCGCGTGCCCGGCGCGTAAGCAATGGCCGGCGGCGTCGGTCCCATGTCGACGGCTTTGTCAGGTGCGCCATCGGTGGCTTCGGGCGCCGGCGCTTCGGTCTCGACGACAACAGGCTTGGGTGCCGGTTTGGGTGGGGCCGGGCGGCGCTCGGAGCGGAAGCCCAGTGTGCGCAGCACATTGCCCAGCTCGTCGGCCGAGCAGCCCAGGATCGACATCATTTCCGGCGTCACGATGAACCCGCCATCGCCGCTCGAACCACGCGGCGGGCTCGGCCGGTCTTCGCTCGCGCGCCAGGCGAGAAGCGGCCGGATCAGGTCGGCCAGACGCTCGAGGATATCGATGCGCACCGCACGGGGACCGCAGACATGGTAGCCGACGGCGCGATAATAAACTTCCGGGATCGCCGGATCAGCAGCCGACGATGTGAGGCCGGGGCGCGGCGGTTCGGGCAACGCGTCGGGTGTGAGGCCGGCGGCTTCGGCGTGACGCACGGACCACAACGCCAAGGTCAGCTCGGCGGGGGCGGGCTTCAGCAGCAGCGGCATGAACACGTTGAAGGCACCGAAGCGGACGCCGTATTTGCGCAACTGGGCGCGCGCCGTCTGGTCCAGCTGGCGGATTTCGTCGGCAATGACTTCGCGCTTGATGTTGCCGTAGCTCTCGACGAGGCGGAACGCGATGCCGCGCGCCAGACCCGAGATATCCTCGGCGTTCTTGAGTTCGACCAGAGACTTCAAGCGCTCCGCCACGATCTCCGTGTTCCAGGTTTCGAGGCGCTGCTGCACCTTCTCCTTGTCTGGTCCCGTCAGATACTCGTCGGCGAGCACCTGCACGGTCGGCTTCAACGGATCGTCACCGGGCTCGAGGCGCGCGATCTCCTCGTCGCGCCACAGGATGCGGCCGCCTTTGGTCACCTTGAAGGCATCCGCGCGGGCCGATGACACGCGCCGCGCGCGCATCCCCAGTTCCTTGGCGACGACATGGGTGGCGGCATTGCGCGCGGCCTTGGCATTGATCCCTTGCGCATCCGAGGTCGCGTCGGGTGTGAAGCGAAAGCCCCGCAGGCGGCCGACGAAATGGTTCTCCACCGTAATGGCGCCATCGGTGCCGATGTCGGCGGTCATCTCTTCTTTGTCGCGCAGACCCTTCATGAGCGCGCTGGTCTTGCGATCGACGAAGCGCAGGGTGAGCTGTTCGTGCAGCGCGTCTGACAGGCTGTCCTCGATCTTGCGGGTGCGCTCCTGCCACTCGGCGGGATTGGCCAGCCAGTCGCTGCGGTTGGAAACGAACGTCCAGGTACGGATGTGGGCGAGGCGGTTGGCCAGCGTGTCGATATCGCCGTCGGTGCGATCGGCGAGGCCGACTTGGCGCGCGAACCAATCCTCGGGGATGCGCTCGGCGTCCGACATCAGGAAGCCGTAGAGCGTCGCCACCAACTCGGCATGGTTCTGCGAAGAGATCTTGCGGTAATCGGGGACTTGGCAGACTTCCCACAGCTTGGCGACGGCGGAGGCAGAGGCGGCGATCTCGGCGATCTGGCGGTCGGCGGCCAGTGTTTCGAGAGCTGCCACGTCGTCGTTCATGCGCGCCCGTTGCAAGCGCACGTGACCCGGCAATTGGCGCAGGCTCTCGCGCAGCCCCTCCAGCGATCCCGTATCGAGATTGCGATTGCGCCACTGCAACACACGCACGCTGTCGAACGTGTGGTTCTCCAGCCGCTCGATCAGATCGGCGTCGAAGGGCTCCACGTCGCCGGTGACGCCGAATGTGCCGTCGTTCATGTGACGGCCCGCACGACCCGCAACTTGAGCGAGTTCCGATGGCGTCAGGGTGCGATGCACATGCCCGTCGAATTTGCGCACGCCCGCGAACGCAATGTGATCGACGTCGAGATTGAGGCCCATGCCGATGGCATCGGTAGCGACGAGATAATCGACATCGCCGTTCTGATAGAGGGCGACCTGCGCGTTGCGTGTGCGTGGCGACAGTGCGCCGAGCACGACGGCAGCGCCACCGATCTGGCGCCGCAGCAGCTCGGCCACCGCGTAGACTTCGGCTGCCGAAAACGCCACGATCGCCGTGCGCTTGGGCAGGCGTGTGATCTTTTTCTGGCCGGAGTAGGAAATTTTCGACAGGCGGGGGCGCGAGATGAAATTGGCACCCGGAATGAGGTCGGCGATGGCGTCGCGCATCGTGCCGGCGCCCAGCATCAACGTTTCATTGCGGCCACGCGCGTGCAGCAGCCGGTCGGTGAAGACGTGGCCGCGCTCGGGGTCGGCGGCGAGCTGAATTTCGTCGATGGCGAGAAAATCGGTTTCGACGTCGCGCGGCATGGCCTCGACGGTCGAGACCCAATAGCGGGCACCTTCCGGCTTGATCTTCTCCTCGCCGGTGACCAGCGCCACGCTGGCGGGGCCGATGCGCGCGACGATCTTGTCGTAGACCTCGCGCGCGAGCAGCCGCAGCGGCAATCCGATCATCCCGGTGGGATGACCGAGCATGCGCTCGATGGCCAGATGCGTTTTGCCAGTGTTCGTCGGACCGAGAACGGCCGTGACATTGCGGATGCGGGACTGTAGCGCCATTCGGACCTCGACTGCGGGCTCGAGCGAGGCATCGCAAAGCTCGAGCCGCCGCGCAAGCGGTCTTTCTTGCTCACCGGAGGAAACGGGCAAGAAAACCGCGTGACAGAGCGCCCCTCGACGCGCACTCACCCCACTTGCAGAGGCCGTGCGCGGCGTGTGGGCTCACTGGCTCAGCGCGATCTGCTCATTACGCGGTGTCACGATATCGACGCGCAGCGATGTCAGCGTGGCGGGGCCAGCACCCGTCGGAATCGTGATCTGATGGGGGATGAACAGATTTGCGCTGGGCACGGGTCGCAGCGAGATTTCGATGCCGCTCGACTCCGACAGGTTGCGGGTGGAGTCTGTCATGCGGTGGCCCGCAATTGGCTGATAGCGCACACGGCACACGAAGGCGACGCCGGCCTGGCCGCTGGGTCGCGTCTCGGAAATGGGCTCTTGCCTGTGGAAGGAGAGCACCAGATCGAAGCGCTGCTTGCCGTCGAACACCGCGAGGCGGCGGTCGCACGGATTGTCGGTGGAGCTGCGGCTGAGAGCCATGATGGCGCTGAGGGGGTCCAACACGTTCTTCAAGTGATGCGGCAGCACGGGCACCGTGCCGGATTCGGGGGGCACGACGGGATCGTGGGTCAAACTGCTGACGCCATCGCCCGAAAAGGCCATTTTCACGGCGCCGGTCTTGCCGGTACCAGCGAAATCGAAGGTATAGCCACCGGGGCGGGGGCCGTTGGCGGCAATCACCCCGGCACTGCGCGTCGTGCCGCGCCATTTGAAGGCGCCCAGCAGAGCCGACAATTGCGCATCACCCGTCAGCGTGAAATTACGTCCGGCAATGTCCGCGTTGAACTCGAAATTGCCGATATCGAAGCCGTTGAAGTCGATGCGGTAGACGGCGCGCACCTTGCTCGGCCAGGCATCGCGGGGTTCGGCCTGAGCCGCGCTCGCCAGTCCCACCAGCGGGACGACGGCGAAGATGGCAGCTACGAGACGCGACTGCCGCATACGCGCGATCACAGACATGACGCTCTTTCCGATACCGACGCTACAGACCCAGCGCGTCCCCCATTGGGTAGGAGCGCTTTACGACGAAGTTGTGGTGCGCGAGCATCCCCGGAAATGCTTGACGAAGTGTTGCCGAGCGCGCCGATGCGGCACACGAAAGACAACGCCGGCCGTCGCGATCCGTGCCGGTGCCGGGAAATGCCTGACGTGAAGTGGCAGAAATGTCGCAATCACCGGGGCTTGGACGTGCATCGCCCCCTTTGTGGTCGAGAGCGTCACGTGATCGTCTACAGAAATCGGCGAGACTGAGCGGCTGGATGTAGAATGCCGGGCCACGGCGGCGCTACAACCTATGCTTCGAGCCGCGGGGAGCAGTGCCATGTCGACGACACAGACAATTTCACAGCCGACGTCTTTGTCGCGTCGAGACGGCGGGTGGACGTCGACAGGTCCAGCCACCGTGGCCGCAACCGCATCCGATGCCCCGCCGACCTCGATCGACGATATCTTCGATAGCACCGACACGCGGGAAAAGTTCATTCCCGTCACGCGCCAAGCGCTCGTGGAGCGATTGAGCAGAGCGCACCTGTGGCCAGGGGATGAAGCTGTCCACGCGCGCCGGCTGTTTCGCTACCTCGACTATTGGCGTCGCCAGACCTACAACGCGCGCCTGCTGTCGCTCGAGCACAGCTACGAGGCCTTCAGCCCCGACAGTGATCTGCTCGTCACACGCACATTCAGTGACGCTGAATTGCGTGGCCAGCAACGCAAACTCGTCGACGGCATGCGCGAGCTGCTGGTGCAGGCCAATTATACCGCTGTCGATCCCGCCCAAGTGCAACTGATCATGACGCCGGACAGCCACTACGGCCTCAATCTCGAGGTCGATCTGGGGGTGTTCGACGAGCTGATGATTTTTTATCGCGGGGCGACCAAGCGCACGGAATCGCGCCGTACTCTGCGCAAGCTCTACATGCGGCACGAGGAGTTCGCTGTGCCGATTTTCCAGCGTCTGTTCATTCTTTTCAAATTGAAGCCGGAGGAACAGCGCGTCGGCGAAATCATGGCCGATAAACAGTGCGACCGGGAAGTGGCCGAAAAGGCTTATCGGCGCGCACGCGCGCTGCTGCCGCCGCCCATCAGGACCAACTTCGTCTACATGAAGCTGTTCAAGAACATTCCCCGCTCCGACCTCGAGATGGTTTTTCCCAACACGCGCGTACGCTTTCGCATGTTCGACAAATTGAAGCTCGGCGTCACGACGAGCGGCAGCGTCGGGATGGGATTGGTCGGCGCCATCGGCAAGGTTGCGGTCGCGACCAATCCCGTGGCGCTTGCCGGCGCGGTGATCGGCTTGGGCGGCATTGCGCTGCGCCAGGGCATGAATTTCATCAATCAGAAAAACCGCTACATGGTGACGATGGCGCAAAACCTCTATTTCCACGCCATGGCGGACAATCGAGGCGTCGTGACGTTGCTATCGGAACGCGCCGCGGAAGAAGACGTGAAGGAGGAAATGCTGCTCTATGCGGTGCTCGCCAAAGAGATCACCAAACGCCATGAGCTGCCAGAGGTGGACAACGCCATCGAGACCTACATGCAGGACACGTTCCGTGTCGGCGTGAACTTCGATCTCGAGGATGCGCTGGAGCGGCTCATTCAGGACGGTCTGGTGACCGAGGCGGCGGACGGGACCTTGCAGACGTTGCGGCCGAAGGCGGCGTGCCAGCACATCGACATTCTCTGGGACAGGTACTTGGACATGCTTCCCGATCTGGATGCGAGCGAGGGCATGGAGTTCGAATTGGAGCCCGAGCCGGCCAACGCTGCTCCCCACGGGAGCGCATGAAAATCGCATGGCATTGACCAAAGTGACGATCGACACCACGGGCCGCGGCTCGACCCGCGTGGTTTCCGAAAAGCTGTCGCACTACACCCCCGAGCCGCTCGCGGTGACGGAATTCGAAATCCCCGCGTCGCAGGGGTGGCGCGTCGAGGCCTACTATGAAGACCCGCCCGACATAGTTGCCCTGGCAGTCGGGTTGGGCCTGGGGGACGACGCCTCGATCTCGAGCGGGCTGGTGCCGGATGAGAATTGGGTGACGCTCAGTCAGGCTGCGTTGCCGCCGGTCATTGCGGGGCGGTTCGTCGTGCACGGCAGTCACGATCGCGCGCGCGTCGGGCGGCGTGCCATGGCCATCGAAATCGATGCCGGAGAAGCCTTCGGCACGGCGCATCACGCCACGACGCTGGGTTGCCTCCTGGCGCTCGACGGTTTGGCCCATCGCAGGGCTCCGCGCCGGGTTCTCGATTTGGGGTGTGGTTCGGGAGTGTTGGCGATTGCAGCTGCGCGTGTGCTGCCTCGAGCGCGCATTTTGGCCAGCGATATCGATCCGACGGCTGTGGACGTGGCGCGCGCCAACATTTGCCTCAACCGCGCGCAGGGGAGGGTGCGGGCCTTGTGCGCCGTCGGCCTGAACCACACGGAATTGCGGCGCGCAGCGCCGTTCGATCTGGTGCTGGCCAATATTCTCGCGGGGCCGCTCATCGTTCTGGCGCCAACCGTCGCGCGCGCCGTTCGGCCGGGCGGGATTGCTGTGCTGTCGGGAATTCTCGCCGAGCAGGCCTTGGAGGTGGAAGCCGCGTGGCGCGCGGCTGGTTTTTCGATCCTGGAAAAGCGATTGCTCAACGGATGGACGACACTCGTGCTGCGCCATCGCGGCTGATGCTGCGTCAAACGAGGCCCGGCCGCAGGCCGATTAGGCCGTCCAGGCGCGGGGCGTAAACGGCTCGCTGGCCCGGATACGGGCGATCTCGTCCGGCGCGACCCCGAGATCCCGCAGGATCGAGGGATCGAGTTGGGCCAGATCGTGGCGCATGAGGCGGGCTTCACGCAAAGCCCTGAAAGTCGCCACGGCGCCGCGAACTGTTGCCACCAGACACTCGACCAGCCCAGATCCTTGTGAGACGGCCCCCTGGCTCCAGCTTCCTGCCGCATATGAAACGTTTTTCATGAGTGGGAACTCCCTCGTCAGGTCCGGTTGAACCAAGTCCGTCACGACAGTTCGCGGCTCGCATGGATCACGGCGATCTCGGCCGGTGAGAAGCCCAGCACCTGCAACGTCTGCTCCGGTTGGCGGGCCAGATAGGGGCGCACGCGGGCCGCAGCATGGGCAAGACGGGCGCGAGTAGCACGATCCATGGGGCCGGCGTCGGTAAGGTCAGCGGTGCCATGGAAACCAGCGAAGGTCGGAAAGGAGGTCGTGTTCATGATCATCTCAATTCAGTTTTGCTCACGGGTGGCCACGTGCCACCGTCGGTGCCGCTCCGTTTCTGCCTCGATGGGAGGTGTCGGTTCGTGCACAGACGATAACTAGGTCTGCAACGGCCGGTTCGGTAGGGCGAATAGTGCAGTGCAGCACTGCACTTCGCGCATGCGAAGACGATGTGCCGCTGCCGCAGTTATACGGCGTTCATAAATGCAAATGCGCGACGCTGCACGGGCCTTCGATCTGCCAACTGTGACGCAGATCACCAAGCGTTGCGCAGGGCCCGAATCCCACCCTACAGTGCGCTCATGTTCCAGGACTTCAGCTCCACCTCCGATCCGACCCTCGGCGTCGCCCGCATCGCGCGCTTGCGTGACCTGATGGCGAAGCTCGGTGTCGATGCCGTGCTCGTGCCCCGTGCCGACGAGCACATGGGCGAATACGTCCCGCCCTCCGCCGAGCGCTTGCAGTGGCTGACAGGCTTCACGGGGTCCGCTGGCCTCGCGATCATCGGACGGCGGTTTGCATCTTTGTTCGTCGATGGCCGCTATACCCTGCAGGCGGCCACCCAAGTGGATGGCGCCACAGTCGACGTCATCGAAATCCCCGAGACTGATCCCTGGACTTGGCTGGCACGTCGTTTAGGGCGCGCTACGACCGTCGGCTACGACCCGTGGCTGCACACGACCACGTCGGTTCGCCAGCTCGCCGAAAAGCTCAAAGCCAAGGAGATTGCGCTCAAGCCGCTCGCCAGCAATCCCGTCGATCGCGTCTGGGGGACGCAACGGCCAGCCGTTCCGCTCGGCCCCGTGATCGTGCAACCGCTACAGTACGCCGGCAAACCGGCGTCGGAAAAGCTCGCCGATATTCAGAAAGGCCTTGAAACCGACGGCCAAGACGCCGCCATCCTCACGTTGCCCGACAGCGTCGCCTGGGCCTTCAACATTCGCGGCAGCGACGTGAAGCACAATCCGACGGCGCTCGCCTTCGCCATCGTGCACGTGCGCGGGAAGCCCGAACTCTTCATCGACAAGCGCAAACTCGATCGCGATGCGCGCGCGCATCTCAGCGCCATCGCGCGCCTGCGTGAGCCCGACGAACTCGAAGAGCGTGTGCAGGCCCTGCGTTCAGCAAAGCGTCGCGTGCGCCTGGATCACGGCACGGCCGCCCATTGGTTCCGGCGCAAACTGGGCGAGCGCAGTGCCCTGGTCATCGATGGCCGCGACCCCTGCATTCTGCCCAAGGCGCGCAAGAACGACACCGAGATCGACGGTGCCCGCGCCGCGCACGTGCGTGATGGCATTGCCATGGCGCGTTATCTCGCGTGGCTCGACAGGCAAGCGCCGTCAGGCGATTTGGACGAGATCGCCGCCGTCCAACAGCTCGAATCCTTTCGCGCCGAAACACAGGCGCTGCGCGAGATCAGCTTCGACACGATTTCGGGATCGGGGCCGAACGGCGCCATCGTGCATTATCGCGTGAGCGAACAGTCCAATCGTCGCCTCGCTGCGGGAGAGCTGTTCCTCGTCGACTCGGGTGCCCAATACCAAGACGGCACCACCGATGTGACGCGCACTGTTGCCATCGGCACCCCCACGGCTGAAATGCGCGAGCGCTTCACCCTCGTGCTCGCGGGCCACATCGCGATTGCGACTGCGCGTTTTCCCAAAGGCACGACGGGGGCGCACATCGATGCCTTCGCACGTCGCGCACTCTGGGATCGCGGTTTGGATTTCGATCACGGCACGGGACACGGCGTCGGCAGCTATTTGTCGGTGCACGAGGGTCCACAATCGATATCCAAGCGCGGGCATGTGGCCATCGAGCCCGGCATGATCATTTCGAACGAACCGGGCTATTACAAAACCGGCGCCTACGGCATTCGCATCGAAAATCTGCTGCTCGTGACGCCGCCCGAAAATATAAATGGCGGGGATCGCGCGATGCTCGGCTTCGAGACGTTGACGCTCGTGCCGATCGATCGGCGGCTGATCGATCCGAACCTGCTCAGTGCTGCAGCGTTGGCTTGGCTCAACGGCTATCATGCGCGCGTTCGAGATGTAATTTCGCCGGGTCTATCGAGTGAAGACCGCGCTTGGCTCGACGCGGCAACGAAGCCAATCGGTCCTTGAATATACGTCTTTTTTGCCTCCGTTCGTCTGTCTCGATAGCGCCTCGCTTGGGAACATCCTGCCGCCAGTGCTCGTTTCACTCCGACGAAACACTGATCGCTCAGGAGCATCTCACATGCAGAAATCTACAATCGCCCTTCTCGCTACGTTGTTGGCTTCGTCTGCTGCTATCGCGCAAACGACGGCCCCGTCCCCGGCGCCAGTGCCGCCCGCCTCGTCGTCTTCGACGAGCACCACGACGACTGCCGCCGTGGCCGTCGACTCCAGGGGCATGCTCGCAACCGACGTGATGAAAGCGTCTGTGCGGAATGCGCAGAATGAACGCGTCGGCGAAATCGATGATCTCGTCCTCGACGCCAGCGGCAAGATCATGCACGTCATCGTCGGCGTCGGCGGCTTCCTCGGCATCGGCGAGCACAAAGTCGCGCTCGAGCTGAGCTCGCTGAAACCCATGCGTGACGGCAACACACTCGTGTTCATGGGCAACTTCACCAAGGACAGCCTGAAGACGATGGCCGAGTGGCGCAACCCGATGACGACGTCCACCACCGGTACGGGTACCGGCACCACGGGCAAGAGCACCACCACGACGACGACCACGACGCCATCCAACACGCCGCCGCCGATGACGGCTCCCCCAGCTACGGCTCCCCTGCCGCAGCGCTAAGTCGTCTATCAACCGGCCTATCCAGCCACCGCTCCCTTTGGGGGCGGTGGTTTTTCGAGGGCGTCGTTTTTGCAGATCGATAACCAAAGAGCTGATGACAGGAACCTCTGGCGTCCGCGCCGGTTCTCGATGGATATCCGGCATTCGCCGATGCGTTTGGCCGGTCAATCGAGGAGATGACGCATGACACAATCCACCTCTGCGACCCGTTCCGGCAACAGTTTGATCTCGAGTGAAGACGTGCAGGGCACCCAGGTGTTCAGCCCCGATGGGTCTCACATCGGCGACATCGACCACATGATGATCGAGAAAATGTCCGGCAAAGTCGCTTACGCGATGATGAGCTTCGGCGGCTTCATGGGTATGGGCACCAGCGTTTATCCCGTGCCGTGGGGCGCTCTCCAATATGATACGGGCATGGGCGGCTATCGCACCAACATCACCGAAGCCCAGCTCCAGAACGCGCCGTCCTACGACGACAATTCCTGGACGGACCGCAAATGGGAAGAGAACGTCCACCGCCACTACAAGGCGCCGACCTATTGGGACGGTAGTTTCTGACGGGTTGATCCGCGCTGAAATCCTGCCGCTGGAAGCAATTCCGGCGGCTTTTTGCTTTGCGGGCCACCTTGGGGACCCTGTGAAGGCCTTGCGAACCGCTGGCGGAGTGGTCGCAGATGTGCTACCTCCCCGCAACTTCCATGATGCGCCGCACAATTTGCGCGCCCCCGCCGGCCCGGTAAGGCGTGGCCGCGCGGGCAACCGGGATTCCCAATGAAGCTTCGTAACATCGCCATTATTGCTCACGTCGACCACGGCAAAACCACCCTCGTCGACGCGTTGCTGAAGCAGTCCGGCGCCTTCCGCGAAAACCAGAAGGTCGACGCGCAGGCCATGGACACCAACGATCTCGAGCGTGAGCGTGGCATTACGATCCTGGCCAAGTGCACGTCGATCCTGTGGCACGACATGCGCATCAACATCGTCGACACGCCGGGTCACGCCGATTTCGGCGGAGAGGTCGAGCGCATTCTCAATATGGTCGACGGCGTCGTCGTTCTGGTCGACGCCTCCGAAGGCCCGCTGCCGCAGACCAAATTCGTCGTCTCCAAGGCGCTCAAGCTCGGCTTGCGCCCGATCGTGGCCATCAACAAGATCGACCGTCCCGACGAGCGGCACGACGCTGTTCTCAACGAAATTTTCGATCTCTTCTCGAGCCTCGACGCCACCGACGAGCAGCTCGATTTCCCGGTCATCTACGGCTCGGGCCGCGACGGCTGGATGGCGGAAGCCCCTGAAGGCCCGCGCACGGATCTGACACCGCTGTTCGAGCTCATCATTCGCCACGTTCCCGAGCCCGTGGCCGAAGAAGGCCCGTTCCGCATGCTGGCGACGACGCTCGAGGCCGACCCTTATCTGGGCCGCATCTTGACCGGCCGCATCCGTTCGGGATCGATCAAGCCGAACCAGACGATCAAAGCCATCGGTCGCGATGGCCATTTGGTCGAGACCACGCGTGTCACCAAGGTGTTGGCGTTCCGTGGCCTCGAGCGGACAGCGGTCGATCTGGCGGAAGCCGGAGACATCGTCGCCATTGCCGGCGTCACCGAGGCGACCGTGGCCGATACGCTGTGCGACCCCGCCGTCGATACGCCCATTCAGGCCCAGCCCATCGATCCGCCGACGCTGGCGATGCTGTTTCGCATCAACGACGGCCCCTTCGCCGGGCAAGAAGGTGACAAGGTTCAGAGCCGTGTCATCCGCGATCGCCTGTTGAAGGAAGCCGAGCGCAACGTCGCCATTCGCGTGCGCGAAGTCGCCGACAAGGACAGCCTCGAGGTCGCCGGGCGGGGCGAATTGCAGCTCGGCATCCTGATCGAAAACATGCGCCGCGAGGGCTTCGAGCTCACCGTGTCGCGTCCCCAGGTGGTCAATAAGACCGACGAGACCACGGGCCAGAAGCTCGAGCCCATCGAAGAGGTCATCATTGACGTAGATGAGCAGCACTCCGGCATTGTCGTCCAAAAGCTGTCGGAACGGCGCGGCGACATGATGGAAATGCGCCCCTCCGGTGGCGGTCGCACCCGGCTCGTCTTCCACGTGCCGACCCGCGGCCTCATCGGCTATCAGGGTGAGTTGCTGACCGATACGCGCGGCACGGCTGTGATGAACCGCCTGTTCCACGACTATGCGCCCTACAAGGGCGAAATTCCCGGCCGTCGCAATGGCGTGCTGATTTCCAATGGATCGGGTGAGGCCACCGCCTACGCGCTGTTCTACCTCCAAGATCGCGGCTCCATGCTGATCGATCCGCAGACCCGGGTCTACGAGGGCATGCTCGTTGGCCAGCACACGCGTGAAAACGATCTCGTCGTCAATATCATCCAGGGCAAGAAGCTGACCAACGTGCGCGCGTCGGGCAAGGACGAAGCGCTGATCCTGACGCCGCCGATCCGCATGACGCTGGAGCGTGCGATGAGCTACATTCAGGACGACGAGCTGGTCGAGATCACACCTAAAACCATTCGCTTGCGCAAGCGCTGGCTCGATCCCAACGTGCGCAAGCGTGCGGAACGCAAGAGCGACGCCGAGGTCGCCTGAGGGCTATCGCCTCCTTCGGCCGACCGGGCCGTAACGAGGTCTCGACTGGCGCAGTCCTGCGTGAAGTGGGCGCACTCCACATCGCTTTCGCGCCCTCCGGGTGGCGCCAGCATTTCCCAGCAGCATCCGGACCCCGTCTGTGCTTGTCACCGCCCAGGGCTGCCGCTACGTTCACGACCAATCTGACCCCCGTCACAATGGAGAACGCCCATGGCCTTCACGCTTCCCCCGCTTCCCTACGCCTATGACGCGCTCCAGCCCTTCATGTCGAAGGAAACGCTCGAGTTTCATCACGACAAGCACCACAACGCCTACGTCACCACCGGCAACACGTTGGCTGGCGACGGCACGAAGTACGCGGGCAAGTCCATCGAGGACATCTGCAAAGAGGCGTTCACCGCCAAGGATCAGCCGGTCGTCAATCAGATCGGCCAACACTACAACCACATTCATTTTTGGAATTGGATGAAGACCGGCGGCGGCGGCAAGAAACTGCCGGGCAAAGTCGACGCGCTGGTCACCGCCTATGGCGGCTACGACAAGATGCGCACGGACTTCATTCAAGCGGGCGTGACGCAGTTCGGCTCGGGCTGGTGCTGGCTCGCCGTCAAGAACGGCAAGCTCGAAGTCATGAAGACGCCCAACGGCGAAAACCCGCTGATGCACGGCGCCCAGCCTATCCTGGGTTGCGACGTGTGGGAGCACAGCTACTACATCGACTATCGCAACATGCGGCCCAAGTACCTCGAGGCGTTCGTCGACAGCCTCGTCAACTGGGACTACGTCGAGCAGATGGTCTCGAAGGCGTGAGTGCATGGTGGGTGTCAGGCCAAAGGCCTGACACCTCCCCTCTCAATAGGTGTCTGGCCTCTGGCCTGACACCGTTGCGCCACCCAGGCCCCGCCCATGTCCAAACCAATCCTCATCGCCCCCTCGATCCTGTCGGCTGACTTCGCGCGGCTGGGCGAGGAAGTGCGCGCCATCGATTCCGCCGGTGGAGATTGGATTCACATCGACGTGATGGACGGGCATTTCGTGCCCAACATCACCATTGGTCCAGCCGTCGTGGCGGCACTGCGCCCACACTCGAAGAAAACCTTCGACGTGCATTTGATGATCGCGCCCGTCGATCCCTACATCGAGGCCTTCGCGAAAGCTGGTTCCGACATCATCACCGTGCATGCCGAGGCTGGACCCCATCTGGACCGTTCGCTGCAACTCGTGCGTAGTTTCGGCAAGAAAGCCGGCGTATCGCTGTGTCCCGCGACCCCGGCGAGCGTGCTCGAGCACGTCCTGGATCGTCTCGATCTCATCCTCGTCATGACGGTCAATCCAGGCTTCGGGGGCCAAGCCTTCATTCCCGCGATGACGACCAAGATTGCACAGGTGCGCGCCATGATCGGAGCGCGCCCGATCCACATCGAGGTCGATGGCGGCGTCAATCCGCAGACGGCAGCCCTCGCCGCTGCGGCGGGCGCCGACGTTCTGGTTGCCGGCAACGCAGCGTTCCAGGGCGGGAAGTACGCGGAGAATATTGCAGCGATAAGGGCGTCAGCAGAAATTGCACGGGGTTAATCGCGATCATTCATCGAGGCGCGTTCCGATGTCGGATGACAAAGCGGAAATTGTTCGGAGCTGGTGGCGGTTCTGGGCGTCAGGTCGCAAAGCCGAAGGGCTTTCCTTGATGTCAGACGACTTATTTTACGGTCTGTATGTGCCCGAAGATGTTTTATTCTTTGGCGGCGAAACTCGCGGCAAGGCCGCCGGATCAGACCGTCTGCAGACGATTCTCGATCATTTCTACCTGATCAAATATGTGGGCGAAGTCGTCAAAGTGGATGGCGACGTCGTTCATGGGCGTGTGGAATATTGTTTTCGCCACAAGGTCACGGGCGAAGACATCGATGGCACGATGCGCCAAGTCAACGAGTTTCGGGATGGCCTGATCGTCAGTTGGCGCGAGTACACCGATGCCGCCCGCGTGCAGGCCTTCATGCGCCTTGTTTCACATCTGGCAGATAACTCTTGAGTGGCAAACTGTAGGCCGGATAATCTGCACTTACCCCTTGAAACCCATCGGCTCGATCTTGGCGCGCGCGAACGCGGGCCGTGCGGTCAGGCGTTGCCACCAGTCGGCGACGCGGGGGAATTGGTCGAGGGTGATGCCGTGTTCGGCCAGTTCGTCGAAGCGCACGGCGTAGGGCGACATGTTGATGTCGGCCAGTGAGAACTGCGATCCCGCCAACCACGGGCCTTTCGCCAAGTCCGTTTCCATTTGGCCGAGCATGTGGCGCAGCGTTGCGGCCGCAAGCGCCATTTCGTGCGCCGTATAAGGCTCGCGCGCCACGCGGCGCCATTGTTCCCGGCGCTCCGGCATCGTGGTCGACGCCATTTTCTCGGCCAGCTCGGCATCGCTCCACTTGGACGCCGTCGGCCCCATCATCCGATTCCAGTTCATCACCTGGAAGCCTTTGATCGCGACACTGTCGGCGAGGAACGTCCACTTGCGCATCACGGCCCGCTCGACGGGGTCATCGGGTCGCAGCGGCTTTTGCGGATAGACGTCGTCCAGATATTCGTTGATCGCCGTCGACTCGATGACGATGCGGCCGTTGTGCACGAGCGTCGGCACCACGCCGTTCCGATTGAGCGCCAGGTACTGCGGCGTGTTCTGTTCCGATTTCAGCAGCCGCACGAAAATGCCGAGATATTTCAGTTCTTTTTCTTCCAGCGCGAACCGTACGCGCCGCGACGCGCTCGACATCCACGCGTGATAGAGCACCAGTTCGGCGTCGGGAACGGGATCGAACACGGTCGGCATGGGGGCTCCTCGGGCGCAGATTATGAGAGGCTTTTGGCGATGATCGCATAGGCTTCGGCCGCTGTCAGGGATCGCCACTGTCGCTGGCCCTGACGCGCGCGGCGGACCGCGCTAGTCTCGCTGGGCAACGGTGAATTCTGCCAACGGAGAGATGACATGGACATCGAAGACCAGCGCAAGACGGGTCGTACAATTCTCGGCGAAGTGATCGGCCAAGCCTACCTCGACCGGCGCGATGCCTCGACCAACGACTTCAATCGGCCGCTGCGCCAGTTCTCCGAAACCTATGCCTTCGGCGATATCTGGGCGCGGCCCGGAATCCCGCGCAAAGTGCGCAGCATGTTGTGCATGGCGATGCTCACGGCGCTCGGCAAACCGCATGAACTGGAAATCCACGTGAACTCGGCGATCAACAACGGCTGCACCGTCGAGGAAATCCAGGAGGTGCTCTACCAAACGGTTGCCTACTGCGGCATCCCCGCGACCATCGAGGCCTTCAAAGTGGCCGAAACCGTGCTGAAACAGCGCGGCCTTCTGACGTAACTGCCGTCCGCCCGCGCGTCACTGTCGGAACCCTGGTTCCCGGTGCGCCATCCTCGCGCTTGCTCGCGAGGATCGCGTGCCTATAGTGCGCGGCTCGAGGTACGGATTGGGGTGGTGCAATGGCCGACATTCAATATGACGTGGTCGGGATCGGGAATGCGATTGTCGACATTCTCGGGCGCTGCACCGATCAGTTCCTCGTCGCACAGGGGGCGGCCAAGGGTAGTATGCGCCTCGTCGACGCCGAAACTGTGCGAAAACTCTACGACACGATGGGGCCCGCGGTTGAGATCTCGGGTGGGTCGGTCGCCAACACGATGGTGGGGATTGCCTCGTTCGGGGGCCGCTCCGCCTTCATCGGAAAAGTCGCCAAAGACGAGTTCGGCGGGATTTTCGCGCACGACATTCGCGCCGCCGGCGTCACCTTCACCACGCCCCCGGACGAGACGGGCGAACCGACGGCCCGTTCCCTCATTCTGGTGACGCCCGACGGCGAGCGCACGATGAATACATTTCTGGGCGTCAGCCCCTTGCTCAACCAGGGTGAGGTCGATGCCAAGCTGATCGAGGCTGGCTCCATCCTCTATCTCGAGGGCTACCTTTTCGACCGGCCGGAGGCGAAAGCCGCCTTTCGCCAAGCCGCCAACATCGCCGTCAAAGCCGGCCGGCAGGTTGCGCTGTCGCTGTCGGATTCCTTTTGCGTCGAGCGACATCGTGCGGAGTTTCTCGAGTTCATTCGCGGCCAGGTCGACATCCTCATCGCCAACGAGTCGGAAATTACCGCGCTCTATCAAACGAAGAACTTCGACGACGCGGCCCGTCGGGTGCGCGTCGATGCCAAGCTCGTCGTCGTGACGCGCAGCGGCAAAGGGTCGGTCGTTTTCGCGGACACGAAGGCGACCACCATTGCGCCCCAACCCGTGCGCGCCGTCGTCGACACGACCGGCGCGGGTGACCTTTACGCCGCCGGTTTTCTCTTCGGCCTGTCGGCTGGAAAGTCCCTGGAAATATGCGGACGTCTCGGCAGTTTGGCCGCGTCCGAAGCCATCAGCCATATGGGCGCGCGGCCGGAAAAGCCACTGGCACAGTTGGCTGCCGTCAACGGACTGTAACCGCACGGGTCACAACCGGCGCAGGGCCACGTCGTCGATGCGGTGGTCGGCGCCCTTGCGCAGGATCAACCGCGCGCGCTGTCGCGTCGGGATGATGTTCTCATCCAAATTCTTCCGGTTGATGCCGTTCCAGATCTCCAGTGCCTTGGCGATCGACTCTTCGTGACTGAGCGTCGCATAGCGGTGGAAGTAGGCGCCGGGATCGCGAAACGCGGTGTTGCGCAGGCGCATGAAGCGCGTCACGTACCAATTCTCGATGACGGCTGGATCGGCATCGAGATAGATCGAAAAGTCGAAGAAATCCGAAACGAAGGGGATTGCCTCGCCATCGCGCGGCAGCCGCGCGGGTTGCAGCACGTTCAAACCTTCCACGATCAAAATGTCGGGACGGTCGACGATGATGTGCTGGCCGGGAATGATATCGTAGTGGAAGTGCGAGTAGATCGGCGCGGCCACCTGGGATTTCCCGGACTTCACGTCACCCAGGAAGTTCAGCAAGCTCGCGGTGTCGAAACTCTCGGGGAAACCTTTGCGGTTCATGAGATCGCGGGCTTCCAGCTCTGCGTTGGGCCACAGGAAACCATCCGTCGTAATGAGATCGACGCTGGGGTGATCGGGCCAGCGGGCGAGCAGCGCGCGCAGCACGCGCGCCGTTGTGCTCTTGCCGACGGCGACCGAGCCGGCGACGCCGATGATGAAGGGGACTTTGTTGTCCTTGTGCCCCAGGAATCGGGACGTGACGGCGTGCAGCTCCTGGGCGGCCGCAACGTAAAGGTTGAGCAGCCGCGACAGGGGCAGATAGACCTGCTCGACCTCATCGATCGAGAGCTCTTCGATGATACCCGACAGCGGTTCGAGATCGCGCGGCACCAGGGTCATCGGCGTGTCGGCGCGCAACCGAGCCCACTCCGCGCGTGAGAAATGTCGATACGGCGAGTAGGCTAGGCTGTTCGGCCGCCCGCCTGCCGGCACGGTGGGTTCCAAGATATCGCGCACCGGTTCAGGCCTCTTTGTTTCGAGCAGCTTTCTCGTCGAGGCCGGATGTTCCTATTCGGTTCTCCAGTACGGCCGCAACGTCGGAGAGCGCGATATTGCGCACTTCGAGCACAACCAACAAATGATACAACAGGTCGGCGGCTTCTGCCGTCACTGCGGCGTCAGACTGGTGAACGGCCGCAATGACCACTTCGATGGCCTCTTCGCCCAGCTTTTTGGCGCAGCGTTCAGCACCTCCGTCGAGGAGCTGCCTCGTATAGGATTTCGCGGCCGGATCGGATCGACGATCGTGGATCGTGGTCGCTAGGCGCTCCAGCGTATCGGTGAGCATGACGGCATCTCCTCTCTCGGTTCATCGAGCGGAACTGCCGGTTCCAGTCAAGCAGGAATCCCCGTGGAATGGGCATGGGGGAGGCTGGGCAGGCTGCGTGCACGAATCGCTGAAAACGCCGCACGCAGAGGTTCGGTTCCCAAAAGATTTGTCAAATACATTTTTTGGAAAAGGCTTGCATTTTTGCCGCAGTTGGGGTTTTATTGCACGTCCGAAACGTGACGCCGTCCCACCTATCCCCCCCATAGTGGCGTCACGCTCGAGCCCGCAGCCAGTCCCCCGGCTGCGGGCCTTTTCTTTGCCAAATCAGCCAGGTTTGGCTTCCCTCCTCAAATGGCAAGCGACCCAGTGGCCGTCCTTGCCTTGCTCCAATGCCGGGATTTCAGTGCTGCAGAGCGGAAGTTCACGAATTGGACAGCGCGTGTGGAAGTGGCAACCCGTCGGCGGACGGATGGGACTGGGAACATCACCCTCGAGCTTGATGCGCGTCCGTTTGACCTCGGGGTCGGGGATCGGCACGGCAGACAGCAGCGCCTCGGTGTAGGGATGGCGTGGATTGGCATAGAGGTCGTTGGCCGGGGCGATCTCCACGATGCGGCCCAGGTACATGACGGCCACGCGCGTGCTGATGTGCTCCACCACGGACAAATCGTGGGCGATGAAGAGGTACGTCAGCCCGAGCTTTTCCTGCAGGTCCTCCAGGAGGTTGATCACCTGCGCCTGGATCGACACGTCGAGCGCCGATACCGGCTCATCGCACACGACCAGCTTCGGCTCGACAGCGAGCGCGCGCGCAATGCCGATCCGCTGGCGCTGGCCGCCGGAGAATTCGTGCGGATAGCGGCGCATGTGGTCGGGTTGCAGGCCGACGGTGCGCAACAGCTCGACGACGCGGGCTTCGGCGTCGGCGCGGTTGGTGGCAAGTTTGTGGATGGTGAGGGCTTCGCCGATGATCGCGCCCACCGTCATGCGCGGGTTCAGCGACGCGAACGGGTCCTGGAAGATGATCTGCATGTCACGGCGCATGGCGACCAGCGCATCGCGATCGAGTTCGGCGACATTCTTGCCTTCGAACCAGACCTCGCCCGACGTGGGCTCGACGAGGCGCAGGATGCAGCGGCCCGTTGTCGACTTGCCGCAACCCGATTCCCCGACCAGTCCCAATGTTTCGCCTTTCGCGATTTCGAAGCTGACGCCATCGACGGCATGCACGCGATCGATTTCGCGCGACAAGAGTCCCCCCCGGATCGGGAACTGTTTGACGAGGTTTTTGACGGTGAGGAGGGGAGCCATAAGTACTCTTCATTTTGAAGCTGTCAGGGTCTACGTGTCAGTTCAGCCTGGATCGAGTAAAAATCCGCGACCACGGCGGCAACGTAAATACGAGTAGTTTCCAATCGCCCATGGGCGATTTTATTTCGAAGCTCGTAATACTTCATCACGAGTCCGTGCGGGCTGCCGGATCCGGCACCGCGATCGAGCACGATGGCGACGCGGCGATCGAACGTCATGAGCCGCCTATCCTCGGGATTATAGAAATCGAATCCGCGCCTCACATCCCAATTGGGGTCTGACTTGCGGCGCCGTATGACGTCGCGGCAAACCTCGTCGATCTCTACTTCCAATTGACCCCAGCAGAGGACGAAGTAAGCATGTTCATTGATCAATTGTTTGAGAGTGATGCGATGCGCCTCATCCTCCTCTTCGGCATCGATGCGTTCGCTATCCAAGCGCCTGTCGATCTCTTCGTAAAGCGCGACTATGCGAGGCAAATCTTTCATTCGAGAATGGATAGGAACTGATGCTGATCGAAGGGTTTGATCTCGTGCCGGGCATCCGCAGAAGCGATCTGCCAGTTTGCGGGCTCGAGACTGTTTGCGTTATCGAGGAGGAAAAAAAGTTGGCCTTTCTTCACGACATCTACGCGACCATTGGTGCCGATGATCCAAAGTCCATAGGGGCGGAAAGTGATACGAACCGCACCATCTCGAACCAATTCGAGTGTTGGTAACTCGCGGGGCGCAATTTTCGCGTTCCGCATCAATTCTTCGTCCATCGTCAGTGGTTTGCCGGGCTGTGAAGTCCACCCTGGCGGAAGCCATCTCTCGACGGCGTCATAAAGTTCGTTGAGGCGCGCGACCCAGTCGTCCACCCTTTCTTCCACGTACTCGGGAGCCAAGGAGTCTTGAGTCAATTCATCGAGCACAGTCAGAGTGGACATGTAAGTGGTTCCTCTGAGAGAAACGACATGAAACGTCGTATCATTTTTGTCCGTTCAGCGCGAGGTGCTCACGGTCGGGCGATTGCGGATGGCCGGACTTGCCACAGCACGCAGGCCACCTTGTGTCCGGGTTCAACCTCGAGCAGCGGCGGCATGGCTTCGACGCAGGCGGGCATGGCGTGTTTGCAGCGGGGTGCGAAGCGGCATCCAGGGGGCGGTATGAGCAGTGAGGGAACGACGCCGGGAATGGCCTCGAGGCGGGTCTTCTTCAGGGCGGCGGTATCGATGCGCGGAATCGAGCGGATGAGCCCCTGCGTGTAGGGATGTTTGGGTGACCGGAAAAGATCGCGCACCGGCGCTTCCTCGATCACCCGGCCCGCATACATCACGACCACGCGTTGCGCGGTCTCGGCCACGACCCCCATTGCGTGCGTGATCAGCAGGATGGCCATGCCGAAGCGCTCTTTCATATCCACGAGAAGCTCGAGGATTTGCGCCTGGATGGTGACGTCGAGAGCGGTGGTCGGTTCGTCGGCGATCAGCAGCTTGGGGTTGCACGACAGCGCCATCGCAATCATGACGCGCTGGCGCATGCCGCCGGAGAACTGGTGGGGATAATCATCGACGCGACGTTGCGGGGTCGGTATGCCCACCAGCGCCAGCATATCGATCGTTCGTTCGAGGGTGGCCTTGCGGCTCAGGCCTTCGTGTCGGCGGATCATTTCCGAGATTTGCTCGCCCACCGTGTAGACCGGATTGAGCGAGGTCATCGGTTCCTGGAAGATGATCGCGATTTCCTTGCCGCGGATCTCGTCCATCTCTTCGTTGGACAGCGGGACGAGGTCGCGCCCCTGCCACAGGATTTGGCCGGCCACGATTTTACCCGGCGGCATCGGTGTCAGCTTGAGGACCGAGTGCGCCGTGACGGTTTTTCCGCATCCCGACTCGCCGACGATGCTGACCGTCTCACCCTTGCCGATAGAAATGTCGACGCCGTCGACCGCGCGCACCCACCCGTCGTCGGTGGCGAAATGCGTTTTGAGGCCTCGGATGTCGAGAAGAGGCTCAGTCGTGCCTGCTGTTCCCACCTGATCGATCGTCGCGGTTCGTGGTGTGCTCTGCATCGGGATCACATCACCTTGCGCGGATCGAGGGCGTCGCGCAGTCCATCGCCGATGAAGTTGATCGACAGCACCGCGAGGAAGATGGCAGCACCTGGAAAAATAGCCCAGTGCGGCGCGAAATCGAGATTGTCCTTGGCGTCGAATAGCAAGCGTCCCCAGGTCGGAATGTCGGGCGGAAAGCCCAGCCCGAGGAACGAGAGCGTCGACTCCGCGATGATGGCGGCGGCGACGTCGATGGTCGCTGCGACGATGACGGGCCCGAGTGCGTTGGGCAGGATGTGGCGCACGACTTGGCGCAACCGGGAGGCGCCGAGCGCACGCGCGGCCTCGACGAACTCTTTCTCGCGCAGTGACAGGAATTGCGCGCGCACGAGCCGCGCCACGGGCATCCATCGCAATCCACCGATCACGATGACGATCAGAATGAAGATGCCGACTTCCGGCCCGAACGCGGCTTTGAGCGTGTCGCGAAAGAGATAGATGATCAGCAGCAGCAGCGGCAGCGCGGGCAGTGACAAGAAGAGATCGGTCAGCCACATCAGCGCCGAGCCCACCCAGCCGCGCGACATGCCAGCGACTGCGCCGACAAAGGTGCCCACTACGATGGCGACGATCATCGCCGCGATGCCGACGGCCAGCGAGATGCGACCGCCATAGAGCATTCGCGCCAGCAAATCCTGGCCCAAATCGTCGGTGCCCAAGGGATGTTTCCAGGACGGACCCTTCAAGGTCGCCGAAAAATCGATGTCGTTGATGGGCGTCGTCCAGATGAATGGCCCGAGGAGAATGGCGAGCACCATCACGGCGAGAATGACCGTGCCGACGACCGCGAGCTTGTGCCGACGGAACTTGCGCCACGTCTCGCGCATCGGCGAGGCGTTTCGGGTCGATTGTGCCGCCGCGCCCGAAGGGTCAACGGTAGCTGATACGGGGGTCGAGCCAGCCATAGAGGATATCAGCGATCAGGTTGAAGGAAACGACGAGGCAGGCGAAGACGAAAGTCACAGCCATCACGACGGGCGTGTCGTTGGCGAGGATCGAACTGATGAGCAGCGAGCCGATTCCCGGAATGCGGAAAATCTGCTCCGTCACGATGGCGCCGCCGAAAATCGCCGGCATCTGGAGCGCGAGCAGCGTCACCACCGGAATCAGGGCATTGCGCACGACGTGTTTCATGATCACGACCCGCTCGCCCAACCCTTTGGACCGCGCCGTGGTCACATAGTCGAGGCGGATCACGTCGAGCACGGCCGAGCGCACGTAACGCGTGAGCGATGCGCCTTGGAAGAGACCGAGCACCATGATCGGCATGATCGCCTGCTTGAAGTGCTCCCACAGGAAGCGCCAGCCGGTCGCGGGAATATCGGAGCGATAGACGAACGGCAGCCAATCCAGCCAAATGCTGAACACCAGGATCAAGAGCAGTCCGGTGAAAAATGTCGGCAGCGAGAAGCCGATGAAAGCCAGCGTGTTGGCCACCTGATCGAACACGGAGTAGGGTCGCGTTGCCGCATAGACGCCGACGGGGAGCGCAATCAACAGCGCCAGGAGCTGCGAGGTGCCGATCACGAACAGCGTGGTGCCCAGACGCTGCAGGATCAGCGTATCGACGTTGATGCGGCTGACGAACGAGAACCCCCAATCGCCCTGCGCCATGGCGGTGATCCAGCGCACGTAGCGGATCCAGACGGGATCATCGAGCCCGAACTTCTCGCGCAGCGCGGCGCGCACTTCCGGTGGCACGTTCGGATTGGTCGCCAATTCCTCGAACGGATCGCCCGGTGCCAGCGCCAGCACCGTGAACAACACGACGCTGATGCCGAGCAGGCTCGGGATGGCAATCAAGATGCGGCGCAGAATGTACTGGGCCATGAGTCCTCGCGGCGCGGGAGACAGTCAAGCACGCAACTCGACCTCACGCGTCGCGATACCACTCGGCAAGCATCCACAAATCGTTGTCCCAACCGCTGGTCCACGTATGCAGTTTGCTGGACACCGCCTGCACACGCGGACGGTAGACGACGGGGATCACCGCCTGATCACCGACGACGAGGTCATTCATCTTGATGAAGTGGGCGGCCCGCTTGACCGGATCGAGTTCGCCTTCGGCGGCGCGGAATGTCTTGTCGTACTCCTCGTTGCGCCAGCGCGAGATATTGCGGCCCTGCCACTTGTTGTCCTTGGTGGCCACTTCCCACGAGCAGAACTGGTTCATGAACCGCTCTGGGTCGGGCTGGGTCATGGTCGTCGTGTACATTTGCAGGTCGGTATAGAACTTCGTGTACGTGTCGGGATTGCCGACATCCGACGAGAAGTACACCGACGCCGTGATCGACTTGAGTTCGATATCGATGCCGGCCTTTTGTGCGGCCTGCTTGATGATCGCCTGAACCTTTTGGCGTGGCGCGTTGATCGAGGTTTGGAAGACGAATTTCAGTTTCTTATCACCCTTGGCCCGAATGCCGTCGGCACCTTTTTTCCAGCCGGCGTCTTCGAGCGCTTGGCTTGCCTTGTCGACGTTGAATTCCCACGTCGCCGTCTTGGAGCGGAACTGCTCGGGATTATTGAGGAAGTTGGCCGTGGCTTGCCCTGTGCGACCGTAAATGTGGTCTTCGGACGATTTGCGGTCGACGAGCAGGGCCAGCGCTTTGCGCACGGCGGGGTCCGAAAGGATCGGGTGCTTCGACTTGATGCTCGCGCGTTCCCCGTCGACCTCGGTCCACGGATCGGTGGTATTAACCTGGATGTGCTCGATATTGCCGCCGGGCGTGATCGAGGCTTTGCCCTTACCGCCCTGCTCCATGCGTTTGAGAATTTCGTCTTCGACTTGCATGTTCCAGGCGTAATCGTATTCGCCTGTCTGGATCACGGCACGCGCGGCTGAAACGGCGTCGCCACCACCCTTCATCTCGATCGAGTCGAAGAACGGCCGGTTGGCCTTGTGATAGTTGGGATTGATCTTTCCTTTGACGAGATCGCCGGGCCGGAACTCTTCGAAGATATAGGGACCCGTGCCCACGGGTTTCAAATTTGTCGGCGCATCGCGTGAGGTGGCGCCCTTGAAGTCGGCGAAGAGGTGCTTGGGAATCAGCATGCCCTGGGTGCCGACGAAAGCATCGGCCCAGAAGGGTGTGGCTTTCTGGAAGATGACGCGGACGGTGTGGGAGTCGACTTTCTCGACCTTGATGTCCTTGTAGCTGCCCGTCGTGACGGCCGATGTCGCAGGGTCTGCTGCGTATTCCCAATTGAACACGACGTCGTCGGCCGTGAACGGTTTGCCGTCGTGCCATGTCACGTCGCGTTTCAGCTTCCAGGTAACGGATTTGCCGTCTGCTGCCAGGCCGCCATTGCCTTTGCTCGGGATCTCCGCGGCGAGCACGGGGACCAACTCGCCTTCGGGACCATAGCCAGCCAGCGGCTCGTAGAAAATGCGCGAGCCTTCCTGGTCCTTCGTGCCGACGGCGAAGTGGGGGTTGAGCAGCGTCGCGCCCTGCCACCACAGCAGTCGCAACGCCCCGCCACCACCCCGCTTTGTCGGCTTGTACTCGAACTTGGTTTGCGCCTGCGCGACGCCGCAGAAATCGAGCATCTGGCTGGCCATCGGCGCGGTCAGGCCGAGAGCCAGCATGCGTCGCACGAAGCTGCGGCGCGAGGCGCGGCCGTCTTTGACGTCGCCGATCAGGTCACGAAGCTGTTTCTCGTCCATGGAAGTCTCCCATTTGAGCGATAGCCGATGAGGTGAGACGGATCGGCGCCGCAATTCTTGGCTGGATAAAATCAGGACGCATCGAGCAGGTCAACCGGCTGTCGGAGGTAGAGTGCCTAGCAGTCGGGCGGTATCTGGCAATTGTTCGGGCACGGCCGTCAATCACGCCGTGGGCCCAATCTTCTTCGGCTTGATCGCGTGAACGGCGGGACGGCCAGATGCGTTGGCGGCTTGTTGCAGGTCCTGGCGGAACTCGTCGCGCTTCTCGTGGATCGAGGCGATCACCGGCCCCGCAGCCAACCCCAGCCCGATGAGGGCGGCTTCGGAGAGCTGCAAACTCGCCTCGATGGTCTCGGGAACGGCGTCCGTCACACCCACGGCGTAAAGATGCCGCGCATGCGCCGCGTCCCGCGCCCGCGATACGATCGGGATATCGGGCCGGACGCGACGCACGAGCGTGACGATCTCGTCGATGGCGTCTTGGGTGTGGATCGTGACGATCACGGCCGACGCCTCCATCAGGCCACAACTTCTCAGCAGCGCCAGATCGGTCGCATCCCCGTAATAGACTTTCTGTCCGCGCCGGCGGGAGTTGGCGACCGTGGAGGGGTCGTCGTCGAGAACGATGTGGGGGCGCCCGTGCCGATCGAGCATGTCGGCTACCACGCTGCCGACGCGCCCGTGCCCCACGATGATGGCATGCCCAGTGATCGCGGCGGGCCGTGCGAGCAGCTCGGCAGCAACGTCCGTCGAGCGATTGCGGACGGTCAATCGCCGCGCAAGCGCACCGAGGGCGGGGATCAGCGCCATCGAGAGCGAGGTCACCGTCAGCGTGAACGCCGCGACATTGGCCGGCATGGCGCCGACGGTAGCGGCGATGCCGATGGCCACGAACGCGAACTCGCCGCCGGGCCCCAGCAGCAGGCCCGTCTCGATGGCGGCGCGCCACGACAGGCGAAACAGCCGCGCCAAGCCGATGGTCAACAGCGCCTTAAGGGCAATCAGACCCACCACGCAAGCCACCAGCAGCAGCGGTTCGCGCAGCAGCTCGCGCGCATCGATTTTCATCCCCACCGTGAAGAAGAAGACACCGAGCAGGAGCCCCTTGAATGGCTCGATTTCGGCTTCTATGGCCTTGCGGTATTCGGTTTCGGCCAACATGAGGCCGGCGACGAATGCGCCAATGGCCATTGACAGCCCGGCGATACCGGCGGCAACGCTCGCAGCAACGATCACGAACAGAATGGTCGCGATGAAAAGTTCTGTCGATCGCGTGCCGACGACGAGCCGGAACAGGGGCCTGAGCAGCACGCGGCCGACCAGAACGATCAGACCGACTGTTGCCGCGGCTTTGGCGAGCGCCAGCCCGAGGCCAGCGAGAACGGATCCTGATGCGCCCACACCCAGCGAACTGATGAACAGCACGATCGGGATGAACGCCAAGTCCTGGGCGAGCAGAATGGCAAAGCTGGAGCGTCCCGCGCTCGTCGTCAGCCGTCGCTGCGCGGCGAGCACTTCGATCACGATGGCCGTGGAAGACAGCGCCAGCGCCATGCCGATGATGGTGGCCACATTGTTGGGCTGCCCGGCCCAGGAGACGGCGGCGGCTATGGCGAGGCCAGATGTCACGATCTGCGCCCCGCCGAGGCCGAAGACCAGCCGGCGCATCGTTTTCAAACGCTCGTAAGACAGTTCGAGGCCGATCAGAAACAGCAGGAAGACGACGCCCAGTTCGGCGATGTGGGCGACATTGTCGGCGTCAGCGATGGTGATCCAGTCGAGGCCTGGAACCCGGCTCGCCACCGATCCCAGGCCGAAGGGACCCAGGAGAACCCCTGCGCCGAGGTATCCCAGGACCGGGCTCAGCCCGAGCGTGCGCACCAGCGGCACGACCACACCCGCCGTGCCGAGCACGATCAGCGCATCATGATAAACTTTGGTATCCAACGTTGGGTCCAGCGGTGGCTCCGTTTCGATATCGTCGCATCAGGGGTCTTGTTTTCTCACGGCAAGAACCCCTTGGCGAGGCTGGAGCTGTGCCGCGTCTGCTCGCGGCCGCGCGCATCCTGAACGGAAACGGTCCACGCCAGGTCCGTGCCGGCGGCCTCCGACGAGCGTGATCCCAGTTCGGCGACGAAGGTCTCGCCCTTTTTTACGGTCACGGGTTCGAGTGCGGGCAGAAACAACTGCTCCCAATGCGTCGGTGTGGCGAGCGGGCTCGTCGACAGCGCGACTTCGGCTGAAAGCTGTGCCGACCACCATACGCACAAACCATGTACGGTCATCGGGCGGGTCGCGGTCCAGCTTTCGCGCCCTTGGCGATTGCCCCGGTTCTTGACCGTGAAATCGATCCGGTCCCAGCGCCGCGCCGCCTTGCCGCCCTTCAGCAGGTCGGCCGGCGTGAAGGGGCGCACATAGGCGTTGTTGAGGCTCATCGTGCGCGCGGGCGCCAAGTCCAGCGCGACACCGAGTGCGCCGGCGACCCCGTCCCAGGTGCACAGATCGTCGCGAAAGCGTGCTCCGATGACCGGGCAGACGAATTGATCGACGGCGCCGGGGATCAGGTGGCCGCCGGGTTTGACGTGCCGCGCCCGGGCATCGTTCATCGTCTCGACGAGGAATTCTTCCAGTGAATAGTTGCCCAGCGTTTCTGTCACCACCACGTCAGCGCGGGGGGGATCGATGATTTCCGTCGACCGACCCGGAATGAGTTCGACATTGCGCAGCTTGTTCAACGTTTTGAGTTTGGTGGCGAGCGCCCCGATCTCGGCCACCTCGTAGGCCCAGACTTTCTTCGCCCCCAGACGCGCGGCCAGAAACGCCAGCACGCCCGTTCCCGTGCCGATATCGACAACGGTCGTCTCGCCGGGGCGAATCACTGCGGCGAGCGCATCGCGAAAGGCGCGCAGGCGGACATGATCGGCAATCAGCGTGCGGTGGTATTCGATGCGCATGGAGGGGTGCCCCGGATCATTGGTGTGCCCGGTCTAGGGGCGGCGGCCCCTGGCCGCAAGACCGCAACAGTCGGGCCGACCATCAGAGCGTGACCCGAAGACGGTCGAATTGGCGCGGTGGGGCGCCTGACAGGGTGGGGACGACTGGGGAAAACTCACGCTGTCTGTGATCAATCCCAGTGTCGGCCGAGATTTGCTTGATGCGGTTGGCGAATCACTCCCTGGTTGTGGTCAGTAAAGGTTTCGTTGCCCTAGTCGTTGCGTGACGAGGAAAGTTTAGTTCATGACCACGAAAGAAATGGTGGCCGAAGTCTCCGAGGAATCGGAGCCGACCGAGACCCGCGCAGACGTGCGCCTCGAGCGTGACGACGACGCGGCCGAAGGGGAGTTGGACCTTCTGGAACTCGTGCGCGAACGGCTGGGGCTCGATGACGACATTTCCGACATGACGATCGCCTCGAGCCTAGCGGCCATTGCAGCGCAATCCGAGCAACCCGATCGCTGGTCGGCCGCCGTCGCCTCGCCACTGGGCAAGAGACTGGCCAGCCGTGGTGCCGACTTGGACGCCGCACTCGGATCGCTCGTCGCCCTCGCACAGACCCCGTTCAATTGAGTTCGTCTCCTCGCGTGTTCCCCGTTGCGTCCGTTGCCGCGTTCCCGATGTTCGCATTGAAGGCTCGCTGAGTCATGCTCGACACCACACTCGCTCCGAAAGAGGCCGTCTACTTGCTGGCCGATCACCTCGACGCGGCGCTGGCCGCCGGGGAGGATCTACTTGCCAGTCGCCTCGACGCCTTGGCCGACCTGGAACCCATCGATGACGGTGGGGAGCATGCGCTGGCGCAGTTCGTCTCGCGTTTGGAGCGTCTCGAAGCCAGTTTCATGGGCCGGGTCCTCCACGCCCGTCGTCGGCTCGACGAACTCCCCCGCCATGATATCGAACTGAAGCCCGTCAGCGCCTTGTTCTTCTCCAGCACGGGCCTCCTCGTGGATCTGATCGGGCATTTCAAGCAGTCGCCCCAACAGCAGTTCGATGTCGGCGGCGACCAAATCCCCTTCTTGCGGGAGCGCGGTCTTCTCGCGCGCGATGCTGCCGGCTTGCCGCAGTACACCGCCGTTGTCGTGACCGAGGCTTATCGCATCGGCGGCGTGATCGAGCTCGGGCCATTGATGGATATGGTGGCTGGCCTATTGGACCTCCTCGACCGCCGCTATGACCTCTACAGCGATGACGCAGCCGATGAGGCGGCGTTCGATGTCGATGGGTTTGACGACCGACGCTCACAGCACTCCGATGAGGCCACCCTAGGCGGTTGGGTTTCCGATTCGGGTGCGGGCAGTGCCGATCGCGCGGGCGCGCGCACGGCTGACGATGTTCTGAGCGGGCGGATCCGGAGCCTGGGCAGACGCCAACGCCCTGCGCTGTCGCCGACAGGTCCCGAAACCCATACGGGTGGCGCACCACCGGTGACGGCGTCCTCCCTGATGGAAGCTCTGCGCGACATCGAAAAGCCGGCCAGCGACCCCGCTTCGCCGGGCTCCACATCGCACTGAGCGAGCCACGAGGCGGTGCAACGCAGGGCAACCCGTGAACGGCAACGGCCTGCTGTGTGGCAGACCACCCACCGCGTCGTGCGGCCCTCGATGCTCGCGCACTGGCTGCCCCTCCCCCATTCCCCGGCTGAGACAAAACGCCGGCTGAAATCACGGGATTGCCGATTGTCGCGGGTGCGCAACACGTGTCGCCCATCAGCCCGAAATTCCAATGTTTGCGGGGATCACTGTCTTTCAGACGGGGAATAAGGCCCGCTCTATCGGCCTTGCACTCCGCGCATCCGCCACTATAGTCCGCCCCGATCCGGAGAGATGGCCGAGTGGCTTAAGGCGCACGCTTGGAAAGCGTGTGTGCGTGAAAGCGTACCGTGGGTTCGAATCCCACTCTCTCCGCCATGGCGGCGAGGTAATCCACTGATATAATAGGATAAAAATCGTCAACGGCGTAGTCAAGACCACATTTCATACCACAATTTATGTTGGCTGATGTTCCCACAATTCGGATGACCTCGGACGACAATTCCGGGCTTAGTGCTGGCTAGCGCAGTCTTGAACCCCTGCCGCAGGTGAGGCCGGTTCTCTCATTGATTCCCGTGAATGCACGTCGCTCGCTCAACCAATCTATGTTTTGGACGCGATGATCGCAAAATTATTGACGCCTACAAGTTTTATTGATACCTACAGGTGTTATTGGCGTTGCCTCAGTCCGATGGGTGTTCAAATGCATCAGCTTGTCCATCAGCCTCACCCCGAGTCCAAGTTGATCCGGTTGCGTGAAGTCCTGCGCTTGGTTCCGGTATCCAAGTCAACTTGGTGGGCGGGTGTGAAGGCGGGCATTTATCCACAGCCGATAAAGCTCGGGCCCAAGATAACCTGTTGGCGACTTTCAGATATTCTCAGTTTGATATCTGAAGGTCTCGGCAGATGGAAGCCAAAGCAAGAAATTCTGAATTCTGTTTGACACCTTTGGGATTCTAACAACCTTGTGAGGGTCAATGATCCTTCGAACTGAGTCCCATCACCGACATGCTGCCGCTCACCATCTCCAGCCGTGCGCTCTGTCAAAGATCCGGTCTATCGATGCGGCAGGTGCAGACTCTGACCGGGGCGAGGGTCCTACTGCCCGAGGAGGGTTCAGAGACGCCTGGGCGAGGGGCAAGCCGTGAGTATGCCGTCGTAGAGTTGGATGTCGCCATGCTGCTCGCGCCAATCATGCACAAGGGCATGTCAGTGCAGGAGGCTTTCGGCCTGGCCACCAAATTTCGAGCGATGGCCAGTGCACCCCAGACGTTTGGCTTTCGCGAACTCGCCGAAGCGCTGGACCTGCGCAAAAAGCTGGTTGCGGGCAGCGGTTTCACTCGTGGTGACAAACCCGATGCCGGAAGTGTGCAGTTCGCGCTGGGCGCGAGCCGAGAGGCAGATCTTCCCCAAGCCGCCATCGC
>JANOHP010000077.1:0-8679 GCA_031406575.1 Hyphomicrobiales bacterium | reverse complement strand
GGCGTTCTGCGCGAGAAGCTCGTCGATCCGCCCGAGCAGCGACGCGTTCTGCGCCACGATCCGAAGCACCATTGGCTTCAGGTCGTCATCGAGCGAATCGCGTGCCTCGGTTGACATCCACAGCTTGAATCAGCCCGGGACCCCGCACTCAATGCCATCAACCCGAGTCAGACTGCCGCAGAGGGGTGAGCAGTTACTTTGTCCACCTTTACAATGCTCAGTGCGCTACCGTACTGACCCCCGATTTTCGTTTCCGGTATTGAAATTCGCGATGGAATTGCTATTTCTCTCTCAAAAATCGCCGTTCCGCTTCGCTCACCTGGATCAATAACTATTAGAGCCTGCCATGCTTGCCCAAGAAACGATACGCAACCGGCTCCTCGCCTATATCAGCCCGGCGGACTTCGAGCTTCTCAGGCCGCACTTGGAGCCGGTCACCCTCGATCGCGACTATGTGCTGGTGAAACCCAACACGCCCATCGAGTATGTCTACTTCGTCGAGTACGGCATGGTTTCGGTAGTTGCCGAAAAGGCCGACGGTCGCAGTATCGAAGTCGGCGTCTACGGCCGCGACGGCATGGGCGCGACGACGGTTCTGCTGGGGTCGGATCGATCGCCGCATCATCAATACATGCAGATCGGCGGTTCTGGCTTCCAGATACCGACGGCTTTATTTCTCGAGCTCGTCGAGCAGAGTCCGACATTGCGCAACATGATGCTGCGCTACGTCCATGTGTTCATGACGCAGACAGCCCAGTCCGCCCTCGTCAATGGCAGTTCGATCATCGAAGAGCGCCTCGCCCGGTGGGTCCTCATGTGTCAGGATCGGCTGGATGCGATGGAATTTCCGATCACGCACGATTTCCTGTCGATGATGCTCGGCGTGCGCCGCTCGAGTGTCACCGACGCCATCCATATTCTCGAAGGCGATCTGTTGATCAGAGCCCGGCGCGGCAACATCGAAATCCTCGACCGTGATCGGCTCGTGCGCGCGGCGGGCGCCTCGTACGGCGTTCCAGAATCGGAGTATCTCCGCCTGATCGGCCCGATGTAGGCGCCAAGGACGGCGCCCCCATTACCGCACGAACTTGTAATCGAACCCCTTGGCCAGTTTCGTCACGCGACCGACTGTCGGGGTCGGAAAATGGATCGGCAGCACCAACGTCGCCGTATCCGCGATCTGGCCGAGGAATTTAGTGCGCGAGCGGGCCGCCTCCTCCGCGTCCGTGTCGAAGATGGTCGACCACTGCGGTTCGCGGCACTGCAGCGCGTGGTGCATCATGTCGCCGGTGACGACGGCGTGCTGGCCCTTGGAGCGGATATCGACGCAGCAATGGCGCGGCGAATGCCCCGGCGTCGGCGTCAGCGAGAACGTATCGTCGAGCTGGTAGGTGTCGTCGACGAGCAGCGCTTGGCCCGCTTCCACGATCGGGCGGCAATTGTACGTCCACACGTTGCCGGGTGGGTTCTTGCCGTCTTTCGTCGCCGCCTCCCAGAAGGCGTACTCGTCCTTGTGGAAGATGTACTTGGCGTTGGGAAATGTCGGCACCCAGCGGCCATTGACGAGACGCGTGTTCCAGCCGGTGTGGTCGATGTGCAGATGCGTGCAGAAAACGTGGGTGATGTCCTCGAACGCGAGGCCGGCAGCCGTGAACCCGTCGAGCCAGGGTTGCTTGGGAAAATCCATCGGCGCGGGATAGCCCTTGTCCTCGCCCGTGCAGGTATCGACCAGCACGGTGTGCTTGGGCGTGCGCACGACGAACGTCTGATAGGTGATGACCATGCGGCCGGTCGCGGGATCGTAAATTTCCGGATCCAGCGTCGCCAGATGCCGCTGGCCGATTTCGTCGTCGTAGGCGGGGAACATGTCGCCGGGTTTGCGCCAGGGACCATCGCGCTCGATGATGCTGGTGATGGTCACATCGCCGATCGTGATCTGCCGCATGGTGGTTCCCCTGTTGCTCGCGTCCACTCCATCGCGACGCTGCCACGCCCCGCGTAGGACAACAATGGGGAAATGGCCCCCGGTTGCAGCGACGTGGGGTGCAAACCAAATTCCGGTTTCCCGGAGGTCGCGCCCGAGGCGCGGCGATCTGGGATCGCGCCGCTGGAAGGGAAACAATCGGGTGTGCCCCGTCATCGCCGCAGACCTCGCTCTGCGCACCTACGCCCCTTGCGGTATCCGCACGATTTTCGCGGCGATCAGCCGTTCCACTTCCGCATCCACCACTCCGATCCCCGCGAGCACCGCGCGCGAATGCTCGCCCAACTCCGGCATGGGCCGCTCGTTCGGGGGTTGGCCCGGCAGATGCGGCAGCCGCGCGCTGCGGCCATCGCGCAGCGCATAGGGCGGCGCCATGTCGATCGCTTTGACATGGGCGTCGTCCAGCCATTCGCCGTAGGTCTGGATCGCACTGCCCAGGGCGCCCTCGCGCTCGAACGCTGCGACCCACACTGCCGTCGGCCGCTTCGCCAGCGCTGCGTCGAGTATTTCCCTCAGCGCCACGACATTGGCCTTGCGTCCCGCCACCGCTGCGAACCGGGAATCGGTGATCAGATCCGGCCGCTCGATGGCGCGGAAAATGCCGTGTGCCTGCGCTTCGTTCACCGCCGTCAGTGCCAAAAACCCGTCCTGCGTGCGATAATTCCCCGCTGGCGGATTGAGCAACCCCGGCGACCCCCCGACATAATCCCACTCCAGAATGCTCGGCGCCTGCACGTGTGCTGCGGCCTGCATCAGCGAGATATCGAGGTGGCGCGCGCCACTGCCCTTCTGCTTGCCCCACAGCGCCATGCTTGCGGCCTGAAACGCATAGAGCCCCGTCAGCGCGTCGATCAGCGTGGCGTCCATTTTCACGGGTGAGCCGTCACGTCCCCGCATGACCGACATGAGGCCCGACTTCGCCTGGGCCAGCGCATCGACGAGCGGCTTTTCCCGATCCGGCCCGCGCTGACCGAACCCCGACACCGACACGTAGACGATATCGGGCTGGCGCGCCTTCACCTGCTCGAAGCCCAGCCCCAGGCGCTCCATCACGCCGGGGCGCGCGCTTTGCACGGCTACATCCGCGCTTTCGGCCAGTCGCAGCGCGATGTCGCGACCTTCCGGTGTGCGCAGATCGAGCGCCAAACTCTCCTTGCCGCGATTGTAGAGGATCGCCTGCGCCGACGTTCCGGCCACACGCGAGCCCAGCGGCCGCATCCAGTCCCCGTCGGGCGGCTCGATCTTGATCACGCGCGCGCCGAACTCCGCGAAGTGCCCGCCGCACGACGGCCCCGCAATTCCCTGGCTCATATCGAGCACGGTGAGCCCTCGAAGGGGATTGTCGCCAGCGTTCTGCATTCTATCCTCCGGCTCTTCTTCACGCATCGTCGAGCGCGGCCCATCGCAGCGCCCCGTCGATCCCGGTTGCATTCCGCCCGCACCCTCGACGATTGTCCCACGGCGACAGCATAGGCGAGGACCGGGATGACTGACCAGACGACGTTCGATCTGACGCGACGCGACACCTACCGCTTCTTCACGCCCGTCACGATCCGCTTTTCCGATACCGACATGCTCGGCCACATCAACAACGTGGCGACGTCGGCCTATTTCGAAGCCGCGCGATGCGAGCTCTTCTATGCCCTGATGCGCGAAGGCGGCATGACGCAACGCGGCAGCGGCACCGAGCGCATCGATTTCGTGCTGGCCCGTGTCGCGATCGATTTCAAGCGCGAATTGTTTTATCCCGGCACCGTCGACGTGGGCGCCCGCTTCACGCGCCTGGGCAATCGTTCGGTGACCTCGGGCTACGGGTTGTTCATCGGGGACACGTGCCACGCCACCGCCGAAGCCGTGAACGTGTTCTTCGACCTCGACGCCCGAAAACCCGTGCCCCCGCCGCCCGCCGTCCGTAAACTTCTGGACCTCGCCGTGGCGAGTTGACGGCCGCATCGCCTTCCCGGTGCAATGCCCCAGAAGAACATTGAGAATGCGCGAGATCGGCCGCCCCGCTCGCCATCATTTGCCGCAATGGCTTGCACTGCCCCGGCGGCTACTCTACTCGGCACGTTCCAATCGCAACCGCTGACGGGGTCGAGGCAGATGAGCAAGGAAGGTTTCGAGGTTCTCCACGAGTTCTACGAGCCGGCGCGCACGGCGCTGTCCAAGGAAACGTGGGACTATCTCATGGGTGCGGCCGATACCGAAACGACGTTCGAGCGCAATCGCCAGGCGATCGACTCCGTCGCCTTCCGTCCTCGTGTGCTGCGCAATGTGTCCAAGGTCTCCACGCGCGCGACGGTCCTGGGCCAAGACCTGCGGCTGCCGGTGATCCTCGCCCCGATCGGGTCGTTGCAGGATTTCTGCGCGCCGGGAGGCACGGAGCCGACGAAGGCCGCTGCCGAATTCGGTGCCCTGCACATGTTGAGTTCGGTGTGCAAACCGGGCCTCGAGGAGGTCGCCGCCGCAGCCCCCGGTTATCCCAAACTCTTCCAGCTCTACGTGCGCGGCAATCCCGAGTGGGTGGACGGCCGCATCGCTGCCGCGATCGAGCACAAATACGTCGGCGTCGCCCTGACGGTCGACCTCGACTATTACGGCCGTCGCGAACGCGACATCGCCAAGCGCTACAAGCCGACCGCACGCCGGGCGGGCGCGGAGGGTGCGGGCGATCCGTTCCAGGCCGCGTTCAGTTGGGACGACATCAAACGCATCCGTTCCAAGTTCAAGGTGCCGCTGATCCTCAAAGGCATCGCCACGGCGGAGGACGCGGTCATGGCCGTCGATCACGGCATCGACGTCGTCTACGTGTCGAACCACGGTGGCCGGCAGCTCGACCATGGCCTGGGCGGCCTCGACGTACTGCCCGAGGTGGTCGAAGCGGTGCGCGGGCGCGCCTCCGTGTTCGTCGACGGCGGTTTCATGCGCGGCACGGACATCGTCAAGGCGATGGCCCTGGGCGCATCGGCGGTCGGCCTGGGGCGCCTGCAGGGATTGGCGCTGGCGGCCGGTGGCAAGGCCGGTGTCGTGCGCGCGCTCGAACTGCTGGAAGACGAGGTGATCCGCACGCTCGGGCTGCTCGGCGTCACCTCGTTCGCCGAATTGGACCGCCGCTACGTCACCCGCGCCGCCCCCCTGGGCCGGCCGGGCATCGCCAGCCCGTTTCCGCTGTTGCGGGAGGGGTATTGAGGGACCTCCCGATCTGGTTTTGCCGCTTCACCCTGTCGCCGGCTTTTGGTGTCCACAGAGCAGAACTGCACTAAAATTGGGCGATTTCTGCCAGTTTCTTCATCTTTTCGCGTGGTGGGGGTCGGGCTAAACTTGCCCGATCGGGAGGCATGCAGGCGATGACTGTGCGTCGGTGCCCGAGTTGCCGTATCACAGGAGATTACCTTGTCTAACAAGACTGTCGCACTCGGTGCGATGCTTGCGATAGCTGGCCTCCTCGCCAGCGTCGCGCCCTCGCTGGCGCAGACGCCGCCCGCGACGCGCACGCTCAACATGCAGTCGAGCTTTCCCGCTTCGAGCACAGCTCATGACGGCTTCAAGATGTGGGCGGAACGCATCGACAAACTCACCGGTGGCGCGCTGAAGGCCAATACGCAACCCGGCGGCACCGTGGTGCCTCCGTTCGAGGTGCTCGATGGCACACACAAGAAGGTGCTCGATGGCGCCGTGACCATCGATTACTACTGGATCGGCAAACACAAGGCGTTCACGCTGTTTGCAAACACGCCTGCCGGTGTGGTCGGCATGGACCACTTCGACTTCCTCGGCTGGTTCTTCGAGGGCGGCGGCGATGCGCTGCTGGAAGAACTCTATGTCAAGGAAATGAAGCTCAACGTCGTGGGCATGCCGATTTTCGCCTCGAGCCCGCAGGCCCTGGGATGGTTCCGCAAGCCGATCGAAGGTCTCGCGCAATTCCGCGGCATCAAGTGTCGCCAGACCGGTATCACCGCTGAAATTTACGCCAAGATGGGCATGGCCGTCGTCAATATGCCCGGCGGCGAAATCGCACCTGCTGCCGAGCGTGGCGCCATCGACTGTGCGGAGTGGGTGGGCGGCGTGGAAGATCTGCGGCTGGGCCTGCACTTGATTTGGAAGAACCACTACACGCCCGGTATGCACGAGAGCGCGTCGATCAACAGCATCATCTTCAACAAGGAGGTCTTCGACGGCCTGCCGCCGGTTCACCGCGAAGTGATCCGCTCGGCCGCGATGGAGACGTTCGTGCGCTGGGCGATCTGGTGGCAGAAGCTCAACGCCGAAGCGATCGACGAAATGCAGACCAAACACGGCGTCAAAATTCTCCCCACGCCGCCCGAGATCAACGTGGCGTTCTTGAAGGCCTGGGACGAAGTTGCAGCAGCAGAATCCGCGAAGAACCCGTTCTTCAAGAAGGTCTACGACTCCCAGAAAGCCTACGCCTCGAAGGTCGTTCCGGCGAAGCGGTTCATGTTCCCGCCCTACACGCTGCAGGCGGATCACTATTTTCCGGAGAAGAAGTAATCTGCGCCTGAAACTGACGCAATTCAGGGTCTTCGATGAGAAAAGGGCGGCCTCGGTCGTCCTTTTCTTATGGCGGTGCAGCATCGAATTCCGTGCGCGTCGTCTGGTCGGCGGTGGAAATCCTGCGCTAGACTGCCTGCAGCCGCAGCAAGACGGCTCGGCGAACAGCCAGTGATGGGAGGACCAACCGATGCACGGCACGCATATGCTGAAGACGGCGGTCATAGGAATGACTGCTTTGACGATCGGATTGGCGACACCGTCGCTGGCCCAGCAGCCTCGCACCCTCAACATGCAGTCGGCAGTGCCACCGTCGGCGACCTCGCAGGAGGGCTTCAAGTTCTTCGTCGATCGCGTCGACAAGTTGACGGGCGGCAATCTCAAGATCAACGCCATGCCTGGCGGCACCGTGGTGCCTCCCTTCGAAATTCTCGATGCCGCGCACAAGAAGGTCATCGATGGCGCCTACGGCATCTCCTACTGGTGGATCGGCAAGAACAAGGCGGCCACACTCTTCTCCAACACGCCCGCCGGAATTGCCGGTATGGACGCCATCGACTTCATCGGCTGGGTCTTCGAAGCCGGGGGGCTCGAGCTGTGGAACGAGTTCTACCAGAAGGAAATCAAGCTCAACCTCGTCGCCATGCCGATCATCCCGCCGAGCCCGCAGGCGCTGGGCTGGTTCAAGCGGCCAATCAAGGATCTGGCCGACTTCAAGGGCATGAAGTGCCGCCAGACCGGCATCGTCGCGGAAATCTATTCGAAGATGGGCATGGCCGTCGTCAACATGCCCGGCGGCGAAATCCTGCCTGCCGCCGAGCGCGGCACGATTGATTGCGCGGAGTGGGTCGGCGGTATCGAAGACCTGCGGCTCGGTCTGCACACCGTGTGGAAGTATCACTACACGCCGGGCATGCACGAGAGCGCGTCCGTCGGCGAACTCGCCATCAACAAGGACGTCTGGGATAGTCTGCCGCCGCAGAACCAGGAAGCGATCAAGTCCGCCGTCATGGAGACGTTCGTGCGCTGGTGGGCCAACTGGCAGAAGCAGAACGCCGAGGCCATCGAGGAGTTCAAAAAGAACGACGTGAAACTGCTGACCACGCCGCCCGAGATCAACATGGCGTTCCTCAAAGCCTGGGACGAGTTTGCGGCAGCCGAGTCGGCGAAAAGCCCGTTCTTCAAGAAAGTCTACGACTCCCAGAAAGCCTACGCGGCCAAAGTCGTGCCCGCCAAACGCTTCATGTTCCCGCCGTACGCGTTGCAGGCGGATCATTATTTTCCGGTGAAGCAGTAACGCCAGTAGATAGGCTTCAAGCCTCGCTTCAAGCGCTGCCTGGCACGGAAAATTGATTGCTCTCTCTCCGTGTCAGACAGGCTTGGTGTGTATCGTTGATGCACCGACACCGACAACATGCGCGAGGAATAAAAGGTGCACTTTCGATTGACGTACGCGGGCACTCTGAAAAGTACAGGCAACAGAAGTGATGCTGCTCATGTTCATGAGATCAGAAGAGTTTTCCATGCCCAGCTGAAGAAGTTCCGGCTATCTCATCCGTACTTGAAGGACGCAAAGTGGAGCCACCCAATTACTGGACAGCATATGCCTGTGAGATTACTAAAAGACCGTCTCGCAGAAGAATGGTCGCGTTTCGAGGGCTACAACTTCGTTCCGCTCGTAACAGAGAGCCTGTCGCTCGCATGTGGGTTGGACATCTTGTTCCTGCGTCCATCGATGCCGGGAGAAATTATGAAATCTGGCGATATTGATGGTCGCATGAAGACATTGTTCGATGCGCTTAGAATGCCTGATAACAGATCCGAGTTAGGAAGTAATGATCTCCCCCTTCAAGACGAGAAGCCATTTTACGTCTTGCTGCAAGACGACAAACTCATCACCCATATCTCTATCACGACAGACATGTTGCTTGAGCCAATCGGTCCTCATATAGGAAGCAATGACGCTAGGATTGTGATCTCGATTAACATCCAGCCAGTCAATCATGGTTGGCATAATATCAACTTCGGCGGGGCCTAGAGCGCTTTCCACGTAGGTTGGGTCAAGCGCAGCGCGACCCAACATCCACGGCACATCGGAAAATGTTGGGTCGCGGCCAGTGGCCTTGACCCAACCTACGTTGCCGACCGGCTTCATCGAATCACATCACATGGTAAAGTGCTCGAGC
>JANOHP010000082.1:0-6716 GCA_031406575.1 Hyphomicrobiales bacterium | reverse complement strand
GACGGGCGCGCGCCGGAGTCGATTGAATCGTGGGTATCACCGTCATCCGCGCCTCCATTCCGGCGCCCGCATAGGATCGCCGAACAAGAAAAAAACCCGGCCGGTCGCCCGCTGTAGGAAGCCGGGCTCGACCGTAACCGGGTCACGCGCTCGGCCCTTTTAGCGAGTTGTTTAACGTGGCTGCAAGCCGGCCGGCCAAATCACCACGACATTCGTGGGGGATCACTACAGGAAGGGGGGCGTTCGCGTCAAGAAATCGTGCCTGCTGCTCCTCCAGCCAGAATTTGCTTTCGCGCATCCTCCGGCCTATCAATCGCGGCCGAACCATCCCGTCCGCTGTCGAGATCCGCTGCAGGGGCTGCCTATGCCGACCATGCCGACACCCAATCCCGGTATTTTGGACATTCAGCCCTATGTGCCGGGCGAAAGCACCGTGCCGGGTGGGATGAAGCCCATCAAGCTATCCTCGAACGAAACGCCGTTGGGGCCGAGCGCCAAGGCGATCGCGGCCTACAAAGCCGAAGCCGACGCGCTCGAGCGCTATCCGGACGGTGCATCGAGTGCGTTGCGCAAAGCGATCGGTGGGGTGTACGGCCTCGACCCGGCGCGCATCGTGTGCGGCTGCGGCTCGGACGAACTGCTCAATCTGCTGGCGAACGCCTACCTAGGGCCGGGCGATGAAGCGATCTTTACCGAGCACGGATTTCTCGTTTACAAAATCGCCACGCTGGGCAACGGGGCCAAACCCGTCATCGTCAAATCGAAAGCCTACCGCACCGATGTCGACGCCATCCTGGCGGCGCTGACGCCGCGCACCAAGATCGTCTTCCTCGACAACCCCAACAATCCCACGGGCACCTACATTCCCTTCAGCGAGGTGCGCCGCCTGCATGCGGGTCTGCGCCCCGACACGCTACTGGTGCTCGACTCCGCTTATGCCGAATACGTGCGTCGCAACGATTACGAGAGCGGCATCGAGCTGGTCGCCACCACCAGCAACACGGTGATGACGCGCACGTTCTCCAAGATTTATGGACTGGCAGCGCTGCGGCTCGGATGGGCCTACTGCCCGGCGCACATCGCCGACGTGCTCAACCGCATTCGGGGGCCGTTCAATGTCACCGCGCCCGCCATCGCGGCCGGCGTGGCGGCGATCGAAGATCATGGCCACGTGGACGTCTCACTCGCCCACAACGAGCGCTGGTTGCCGTGGACGACGGCGGCCCTCGAAAAGCTCGGTCTCGAGGTGACGCCCTCGGTCGGCAACTTCATTCTGATCCACTTCCCCAAGGATCCAGCCAAGGGCGCGGCCGCCGCCGATGCATTCCTCAAATCGAAAGGCATCATCATGCGGCGTGTGACCGGATACGGTCTCCCCGATGCCCTGCGCATGACCATCGGCACGGAAGGCGACAATCACGCCGTCGTGGCGGCGCTGACTGAATTCCTCGGAGCCAAGTCCTCATGAGCGCGCCACACTACGACACGGTGGCGTTGATCGGCATCGGCCTCATCGGCTCCTCGATCAGTCACGCCATTCGGCGGCGCGGACTGGCGCGGCGCATCGTCGGCTATGCCAAATCGCAGGCGACGCGCGACACGGCCGTCCGTCTGAAACTGGTCGACGAGGCGATGGCGAGTGCGGCCGATGCGGCAGCCTCGGCCGATCTGGTGATCCTGTGCGTGCCGGTCGGTGCGTGCGGTGCGATTGCCGCCGAGATCGGGCCGCGTCTGAAAGCGGGCGCGACGCTGACCGATGTCGGCTCGGTCAAGGGTGCGATCGTGCGCGATGTGGGACCACATGTGCCGCCCGGCGTGCATTTCGTACCCGGACATCCTATCTCGGGGACGGAACATTCGGGCCCGGAATCGGGGTTTGCCGAACTCTTCGACGGTCGCTGGTGCATTCTGACGCCGCTGTCGGGGGCCGAGGATAACCCGTCCGTGCAGTGCCTCAAGGCGTTTTGGGAAGCGTTGGGGTCGAACGTCGAGCTGATGGACGCCGACCACCACGACCTCGTGCTCGGTATCACCAGCCACGTGCCTCATTTGATTGCCTACAACATCGTCAACACGGCCGCCCACCTCGAGCGCGTCACCGAGTCCGAGGTGATCAAGTTCTCGGCCGGCGGGTTTCGCGATTTCACGCGTATCGCGGCGTCCGACCCCACGATGTGGCGCGATGTGTTCCTGAACAATCGTGGCGCCGTCATCGAGATGCTGGGCCGCTTCACAGAGGACCTGATCGCCTTGCAGCGCGCCATCCGTTACGGCGACGGCGACATGCTGTTCAAACTGTTCAGCGATGCCCGCACCGTGCGTCGCGGCATCATTCAAGCGGGCCAGGACACCGCTGCACCCGACTTCGGCCGCCCGCATGGCACGCCGGACTCGAAATCGGACGACACGACGAAAAACTGACGAGCGCCGTTCGCGCGCGCAGGCAACGACAAACACCTTTCCCAGTGGTGCAGCGGCAGAGCCCTTCGCACATGCGCGACACGACAGGCCGACGTGATAGCCCCGCCGACATCTGGATCTTCGGTTACGGCTCATTGATGTGGCGACCGGAGTTTCCCCACGTCGAACGCACGCAGGCCACCGTGGTCGGCTATCACCGCGCGTTCTGCGTCGCCTCCACGCACCATCGCGGCACCGAGGCGCGTCCGGGTCTGGTGCTGGGCCTGGATCGCGGGGGCACGTGCGTCGGCGTCGCTTATCGCGTTGCTGGCGCACACGCAGCGGCAACCCTGGATTACCTGCGCAAGCGTGAGCTGATCTATGGCGTTTATCGGGAAGCCCACGTGACCGCCCGGCTCCACACCGATCCGCATCGGGACGTGACCGCCATCGCCTACATCGTCGAGCGCGCCCATCCCAGTTGGATGGGACGGCTCGCACCGCAACGGCAAATCGCACTCATTCGTGGTGCGCGCGGGCTCTCGGGGACGAACCTCGATTATCTCATCAACACGGTCCGACATTTGCGCGAGCTGGGCATCGTCGAGGCCGCCCTCGAGAGACTGGCCGCACGCGCGGCAGGCTACGCCTATCACGCACGACCCGTCGGTCTCGTGCGTCCAGCGGCCACGGCATTGCACGCGGTGTGGCAGCGTCGGCCCATGCAAACGCGCCAATTATGCCTGGCGGAAAGGCGCCGATTCATGCACCGCATCCGGATGAATGATCAATAATCCATCACCGGCTCCATGACGTCTCGACGCCGCGGTTCGAGACAGGCATTCTTGCATGCGAAATCGCTTTCTGGGAGCACGACGACATGGCGACGACACGACCCCCGCGTTTGAAGATCGCCGTGACGCGCGCGTTACCGCCCCAGGTGATCGCGCTCCTGCAAAAGCACCACGACGTGTTTATCAATCCCCAGGATCGGCGGTTGACACCCGACGAGCTGCAACACGCAGCCATCGGCGCCGATGCCATGATCGTGACGGCGCTCGATCGGTTCGATGCCGACGCCATCGCCAAGCTGCCCGCCACGCTGCGGATCGTGGCGACCTATTCGGTGGGCTACGAGCACATCGATGTGGAGGCGGCGCGCGCACGCGGCATTGCCGTGATGTTCACGCCCGATGTGCTGAGCGACGCCGTCGCCGAAATGGCGATCCTGCTGATGCTTGGGGCGGCACGCCGCGTGCACGAGGGCGATCGGCTCGTCTATGAGCGCCGCTGGACGGGTTGGACACCGACGCAGCTCGTCGGCATCGAGGTGACGGGCAAGCGCATCGGCATCGTGGGCATGGGCCGGATTGGCCGCACGATTGCGCGGCGTGCCAGAGGGTTCGACATGGCCGTGCACTATCACAATCGCCAACGCCTCGAGGCTGGGCTGGAAGAGGGGGCCGTTTATCACGCCACGCTCGATGCTCTGGTGGCGCACAGCGATGTCCTCGTCCTGGCGGCACCGTCCACGGCGCAGACACGTGGGGTGTTGAATGCTGCGAGATTGGCCCTCATGCCACCCGATGCCGTCGTCGTGAACATCGCGCGGGGGGATTTGATCGACGACGTGGCGCTGATTTCCGCCCTGCAATCAGGTCAAATTGCCGCTGCGGGTCTGGACGTTTTCAACAATGAGCCGGCCCTGAGCGGGGACTATTTGACGCTCCCCAACGTCTTCCTGCAGCCCCATCAGGGCAGCTCGACGCTCACTGCGCGCTTGAAAATGGCCGCGATTTTGATCGACGGAATCGACGCCGTGCTGAGCGGACGCGACGCCCCCAACAGATTGGCGTGAGTGCGTTCGCGCGGCGATTCGAGGCCATTTCACAGGCGTTTTCGACGTTTTTTGCTCGCGGAGTTTGCAGCCTCCACGCGGTATCCACGTCGCCACCACATAACGTTTTGCCCGAAACTTCGATACGCGAAACCCGAAATATCGAACCAGATCGGTGCAATCGGACGGTTCTCGAATTAACTATGATTAATAAATTCTTAACTGTCGAGGGAACGATCGACTAAGTTCAATCTCGGGTCTCATTCTCGACACATCAGCCGATAAGTTGGGGGCAACCGACGGCTGGTTCGAATTCGATACCCGCTCGACCGAGGGCACGCAGGTCATCTGTGACTCCCGACCGTGGTGGGCGCGGGGCGCCGCCACGAACTTCGCCGCGAGCGAGCGGATCGATGTGCGCATCGACCGAAGCGATCGCTTCTTTCAATCCCCGACAAACCCCGGAGTAACGAATGACAAAGCGGATCCGATCCGCCTGTGTTGGCGTCGCGTTGACTTTTACCGGTCTAGCCGTGCCCTTCGCAAGTGACGCACATGCGGGAGCCTCGAGTTCCCGGTCGTGCTTGTCGAGTGCAGCCCGCAGCCTGCTCGGGCGCATCGAGCAACAGTTCGGCGCCATGCAGGTCGTGTCGACCTGTCGGCCCGGCGCCAGAATTGCGGGAACCGGCCACATGTCGCGTCACGCCAGCGGCAATGCCGTCGACTTCAACGCCGGAGGCCGCAAAGGCGCCGTGATCCAATGGTTGCTCGCCAACCATCACCAGGGGGGTACGATGACCTATCCCAACATGGATCACCTCCACGTCGATATCGGACCACGCTTCGTGTCTCTGGCTGGCAGCCGCACCCGCGTTGCCGGTGGCTCATCGCCCAGCTGGAAAAACAGCAGAATGTCACTGGGCGGCCCCGGCCAGTCGGCCAGACGCGGGGTTCATGTCCCGACATCGGACACCTGGAGAGAGCGTTCGTTGGGTGGAAGTTGATCCCCCACCGATCCCGAGCCTGATGAGCGGCCGAAGCCGCGCAGAGTTCAAGGACTGGTTTCATCGGCTATGTGCCGGTGACACCGGTCCTTTCTTTTTGTCCGCGCAACGCCCCGTTTTTCGGGTGATTTATAAACATTGCGTCGTTTGAAAACACGTCGGCCATTCCCGGGCTGATCGAATGCCCGACCCAGACGCCACTGCCGTTGTTCGAATGACGCGATGTTTCGTCGATCCGACCCTCCGACAGGCCTCGAGCGGCCCCGGCTCGCGTCGTTGAAGCGTTGTTTACCAATCCTGTTCACACTCCCCACTGAGTTCGATTTCGATGTCCGCCCAAAAACGGGGTCGAAACGTGAACAGTTGCGTAAATCCCCCGATGTCATGGCGTTTCGCTCGTCCCGCCCGGCCCCGTGCGGCGTCGGCAGCGACGTGGCGGCGATTCGGGCGCGAGTGTCGAGTCGCCGGGCCGCTGCAAGGACGCGTGACGTGTGTGACGGACACCCAATGGATTTGTTTTTCGCATGTACACGCTCAAAAACGTCGAGATCAACACGCGAATAACGCTGCTCTGCGCGATACCGCTGCTGGGCATACTCGCGCTCGCGGGTGCCCAATGGATGGCCCACGGCAACATCGACGCGGCCTTGGCGACATCGCGTGCGGCCCAAAATCTGGAAACCCTCGCGCGATCGGCACGCTTCAGCCATTCGACTATGCGGCGGCACGAAAAAGAGTTCCTGGGTCGAGGTGAGTTGAAAGACGCGGACGGTTACCGTGACATCGCCAAGGTAGCGCTGCGCGACCTGACGACCTTGGCCCAGTCTCCCCTTCTCGCCGGGGCGATCGTAAAAAAAGTCGACACACTCAAGTCCCTGGTCGAGCAGAACGCGGCAGCATTCGAGGCTGTCGTATCCACCGCCCGCCAAAAAGGCCTCTCTGCCGAGCACGGCCTCGAAGGTGAAATGCACAAGGCGGCGCATGCCGTCCAAGAGCAGATCAAAAAAGCGGGCGAAAGCGAGAGGGTCCTGTCGATCCATCTGCTGACCCTGCGGCGCCATGAAATGGAATACCTGTTGCGCGGTGATGGCAAACACGTCGCGGCATTCGATGACGTGCGCACGTATTTCGACTGGCAGATCGGCACATCGCTCTTGTCGCCGAGCCAGCAAGCCGGGCTCAAAACTCAGTTGACGATTTATCAGCGGACATTTCACGATTGGGTCCAAGTCGATCGCACTCAAAAGACGCAGATCGCGCGTTCGACGGAACACTTCACACGCGCCGAGCCGGAATTCGATGCCGTCGTCAAGCACGTGGATCAACTACAGGCGTCGTCCGAGGCGGAATTGCTCAGCGCTCGTGACGGGGACAGCCGACGCTGGTTGCTCATCGTCAGTGCGGTGCTGATCAGCCTGCTGAATTTCGCGTACTTCGTCGGGCGCAGCATCGTCGCACCGCTGCGCTCTCTGCGG
>JANOHP010000081.1:0-2088 GCA_031406575.1 Hyphomicrobiales bacterium | reverse complement strand
ACCAGGACGAGGCCTTGGTCATGAGCGACCGGATTGCGGTGATGAACGAAGGCCGCATTGAACAACTCGGCACACCTGGCGAGATCTATCGATCGCCCAGTAGCCTGCACGTCATGGAATTTGTCGGCCAATCGACGCGTCTCGCCGGCACAGTCGGCAAAGTATCGGGCGGCATTGTCGAGATCAGCACCCCGCTCGGCGTGATCCGCGCGCCAGTCGGCAAGAATGGCCCGCGCGAGGGTGCCGCCGTCGTCGTCGGAGTCCGCCCCGAAAGCATGACCCTCGGTGAACGCTCCAGTAGCGACATCAATCAAGTCCGCGCAGCACTCGAGGATATCGTCTTTTTCGGCGCCAAGACGGCGCTGCATTTCAAAGCGCCCGGTGAGGACGATCGCATACAATTGGAAGTCGCGCGCCTGCCGGCAGGCCTGTCACCGGGAGCGGTGGTCGACTTGCGCTGGCCGATCAATGAAACAATGGTCTATCCCGCGCCATGAAGACGATGACGGTCAATAGCAAGACGCGCGTAAAGCCGACGAGGATGCATCGCCGGCTCGACTCGGCGGCAATCATGGTTCTGCCGGGCATCGTTTTCATGATGTTGGCATTCGCCATTCCAGTGCTCAATCTCGTGGCCGACAGCTTTCGTGATGCCAGCGGATTCACGCTCATCGGCTACTACAAGGTTCTGGGCGATCCTTATTACGTGGGCATCATCTGGAATTCGCTGAAGCTGGGCATCGTCACGACGCTCGGCACGCTGCTGCTTGGATATCCGGCCGCCTATGCGCTCTCTCGCGCGCCACCCCGCCTGCAGGTTCTGCTCTTCGCGCTGATCTTCCTGCCGTTGTCGGTCAGTATCATCGTCAAGACGTTCGGTCTCACGATCATGATGCGGCGGGATGGTATTCTGAACTGGCTTCTGGTCACCGCTGGGTTCATCGATCGCCCCATTCGACTGGTATTCACCGAGTTCGCGCTCTACTTCGGCATGATCAATGTATTCCTGCCGTTCATGCTGCTGCCGATCTATTCCGTGATGCGCCAATTGGACCCGCGATTGACCGATGCGGCGGCATCGTTGGGCGCTGGCCCCGTCATGACGTTCCTGAAAGTCACACTGCCCCTGACGCTGCCCGGCATCGTTGCCGGTGGCTCCCTCGTGTTCTCGATCGCCGTCGCGGCCTACGTGACCCCGGGCCTGCTGATCGGTGATCGCTACATGACGATGTCGCAGGTCATGGCAAAGGCCTATCTCAACATGCGCGATTTCAATCTCGGGGCGAGCATGGCCGTCATCATGCTTTCGATTGCTGCGATCATCGTATTTGCCTCGACCTATTTCGCCCAGTCCGCCGGGCGCAAGGGGGGCTCCTGATGATGGCCCGCCTCTCATTCGGACTGTGCTGGTTCTTACTCGGGCTCGTGCTCGTCTTTCTTTACATTCCGATCTTGATCGTGCTTGCCGTTTCATTCACCGAGTCGGCTGTCTTTTCGTTTCCCCCACAAGGCTTTTCACTGAAGTGGTATTGGGCAATACGCAATGCCGACGGCCTTATGGCCTCCGCCTGGCTGTCGGCGCAGGTCGCATTCCTTTCGACGTGCGTCTCGCTGGTGCTGGGCACGCTTTGCGCCATTGCCGTGGTGCGGCGACTGGTGCCGGGCGGGGATGTTATCGCCACGTTCATGGGGTCACCCCTGATGATCCCGGGGCTCGTTCTCGGCATTGCGTTTCTGCAGGCAGCCCGCCACGTTGGTTTGCGGGACGCCTATACGACCCTGCTCATTGCGCATGTCGTGCTGACGATGCCGTTCATCATGCGCACGATACTAGCGAGCTTGTCGCTGTTCGAATTCTCTATGCTCGATGCAGCTCGCACGCTGGGCTGTTCCTATCCTGCAGCACTATGGCGCGTGTTGGTGCCCAACATTCTTCCCGGTGTCATGTCGGGAGCGCTGTTCGCCTTTATTGCCTCGTTCGACAATTATCCCATCTCGATCTTCCTCGTCGACGTGCGAACCAAGACCCTTCCAATTCAACTGCTCAATCAGCTGGAAATGTCGCCCGACCCGACGGTCGCGGCAACC
>JANOHP010000058.1:0-11805 GCA_031406575.1 Hyphomicrobiales bacterium | reverse complement strand
CCGCCACCTGCGAACCGGCAAATCGTCTCGGAGGCGAGCATTTGCGGACGTCGAGCGTGTCATGATCGGCGACGAATTTCTCGCCGCCGACCACGTCCGTTGACGGGGGGCTTGCGTCGACCCTTCAGATGTCGATCTTCTCGGCGATCTCGATGGCGTCATCGACCTCGATGCCGAGGTAGCGAACGGTGCTTTCGATCTTCGAATGTCCGAGCAGTTGGGCTTCATAAGACGCTTCTCCTAAGTTATTGAAAGTCAAAGGCCTGCTGTTTGCCGTTTGGTGTTACCGGTCGGGGCGCGCCCGCAGTCTTGTCGAATGCGGCTAGGTCGGACGACTTGATCACCCACGGCGCACCCTCGCAGGCCTGTCGACCCTTGATGTCGCCGCGCCGGAGCATGCGCAAGGCCGTCATCTTGCAGACGCCGATGATCTCGGCCGCGGCGTCAAGCGTGATCTCGCCGCGCTCGGCCCATTCGCCGTCGCGATAGGCATCGATTTCCTGGTGTTTGCGGAAGCCGCGAACCGCCTGCTCGGTCCAGGTTTTTCCCAAGGCCATCGGCTTGCCGGATCGATTGAGCAGGCGCGCGATCTGCCGGTCCGGCATCAAGCGTGCCAAGTCGCGCACGAGCGCGATCATGTCGTCGGGAACGGGATAATGATGGCGGCCGCGCTCGTTAAGTTTCAGTGGCCGTTTGAGCGCTGTGTGATCGCCGCCGTGCCAATGCAGCACCATGTCGATCATCGCCCCGTCTTTGCGCACGACGATCTCTTTGAGGCAGGCACGCAGGAGTTTCTTGCGCGTCATCGGGGTCGCAGCTGGATGCGACCAGGCGCGACCGAGGTCGCCACCAAGCGCCAACAACTTGTGCCGCTCCGCTTCGCCTAGTGGTGCTGGCCTTTGTGCTTCGACGGCAGCTATGTCGCGCTCGACTTTGTTGACGGCTTCCAGTGCTTCGTTCCAACGCCGCTCGAGTTCTCCGGCGACGAGGCGGTTCGCGGGATCGACGGCGTCATATTGCCGACGGGCATGAGCGACCTCGAAGCGGGCCTGCTGCAAGGCGAGTTCGAGTTGTCGCCCAGTTGCATTCGTTTGAAGCGCCTGCGCCTCGATCACCTTGACGGCCGCATCGATGCCAAGCGGCGTGATGATGCGTAGAACCTCCTTGGCCACCACAGCATCAACTTGGCGGCTGCCGATTGAGATGCAGCGCTCGGTGCCGTGGTTCATGCGAGCGCCGTAGCAATTGTAGCGCCCGATCTTGCTGCTGTAGTGCACGTGGAGTTTGCGCCCGCAGTGACCGCACCGAAACAGTCCGGCCAGAAGCACGTCGCCGCGCCGCACAGCGCCCTTCACCACCTCGCTGCCCTTGCTGACCGCGTTCTCAGCGATCACGCGTTGATTGCGTTCGAACTCTTCCCAGGTGATGTAGCCGTCGTGATGATCCTTGATTAGAACATCACATTCGCTGAGCGGGCGACGTACGCCGCGTCGCACGCGTTTGCGTCCATTCTCAACACTGATCTTGCTGGTCGTCCGGCCGAACGCATAGGCGCCCGCGTAGACCGGATTGTGCAGAATATTGTGCACGGTATTGTACGCCGGTAGCCGCCAGACGACGCCCTGCGCCTCCGCATTGCGCCCCTTCACGGGCAATTCGATGCTTTCGTCCCTGAGCCAGATATGAACTTGGCGCGCACTCTGGAAGTCGGCGAACTTCGCGAACACCAGCTTCAGCGCCTCTTGGACCCGTTGGTTTGGATCCTTCTCGATCCTGTCGCGACCGGCCTTCACGTAGCCAGCGGCCACGCGCAAAAACAGAGCACCACGCCGTGCCTTCTGCTTCAACGCCTCCTGTGAGCGCTGGCGAAACAAGGACAGTTCAAGCTCGCTCATCGTGCCTTTCATCCCGAGCAACAGCCGATCATTGGGATGGCGAGGATCGTAGATTCCGTCTTCGTCGACGATGATCGTTCCCACTAATCCACAGAACTCGATCAACGTGTGCCAGTCACGGCCGTTGCGTGCGAGGCGCGACACCTCGATGGCGAGCACGGCACCGACGCCGCCTGCACAAATGGCGGCGATCAGGCGCTCGAAGCCGGGTCGTGTCGTGCCGCCACCCGAGCGGCCGAGATCGTCGTCGACGACTTCGACCGTGGTCCAGCCAAGTTGGCGTGCGCGGTCGGCCAAACCATATTGTCGGCGGCGGCTCTCGTGATTGTGGACGAGCTGATCTGCCGTCGACTGACGGATGTAGACATAGGCGCTGCGCGCCAAGTGCTCAGCGTTGATCTTGCTCATGGCTGACCTCCCCGCTTGCGAGCGTCGCGGCGATCTCCGCCAGCATGGCTTCCACGAGTTTGGTCAGCTGTGGTTTCAGTGCTGGCGGCAACGCCACGCGCGACGCGCCCAGCTCGAACAGATCTGGGATGGTCGCTTCGGGGTTTTCGATGCTTGGGTTCATAACCGTGGTTCTCCATCGTCGACTCGCACGACAGAGAGGTTAGGATCGCGTCGATCACGGCGCGCATCGACATCAGGATCTCAACGGAAAAACGAGGTGCATCAGAAATGCTCCAACGCGCCGCGGCTTCGTCGAACATCCAGGCAGGCAAATGCGCGAGAGATCCGTCAGGCTGAACGACGACGAGATGCTCGACGTTGCGATTGACGAGCCGCCTGCGAACAAGAACGGCTTCACCGCACCGGGGATGGAACGGGTAGCGGATCTTGGTTTCTGAGGGGTGTTCGCGGGCAGTATGGCGTGCGGCCGAGCAGAAGTTGCACCGCTCGGAGGTTCTCGGTTCGGCGGTAGATGAGGGTGGCTTTGGTCCGGCGCATCGAGTGCGTGCCGAACTTCAGCGGGTCGAGACCGATGCTGGCCACCCACTCCTGGACCAACCGAGCGTACTGTCGTGTCGTGAGACCACGTTTGTCGTCGTTGCCGCGACCGGCGAACAGAAATTGACCCGGCTTGCGTCCCGTCAGTCGAAGGTACTCATCGATCGCCATGCGTGCTTGATCGGTCACCTCGAACCGCACCGGCCTACCCGTCTTCTTCTGGCGAATGGTTGCACGATCCATCGAATAACCGCTGGGCGCGACGTCATCGACGCGGACGGCGACAACGTCGCAACCGCGTAGCTTGCTGTCGATCGCCAGGTTGAAGAGGGCGAGATCCCTCTTCTTTCCCTCGATTTGCAGCTTGGTCCTGATCGACCAAACGTGGCTCGGCCGCAACGGCGGCTTGGCGCCGACGAGCTTGCCCTTGTTCCAAGGGATGCGGCGGGCAGGTGTCACGGCAGCAGGTGCATGATCTTCTTCCATGGTCTGTCTCCTTGCTCGAGAGACGAACTATGATGCACCTACCTTGGGCCAAATCACTGATCTGACGGCAGGTTTCGGACCATTTCTTCCATCGCGTGGTTACCGCCAGTCGATCCTGACCCGATGCGGAAATCTGTCGGGAGCGCGAAGCGGACCATGTTTCGTCGGCTCATTGGGCGTTGAACGGACATGGGCCATTTCGCCATTCGAATTCAAACGCGGTGATGGCGTTCTCGGGAAGGGGGTGTAACGCTACGACATTTCTGAGTCATTGCTTGGGCTCCAGCGGTGGCGTTTTGCGCGACCGATTGTGAAGCGGGCTTGCATGTGGCATCGGCTGGTCCCGGAGCGCCATAACTCTTATGTTCGGGTCATGAATCATCATGCCGTCATCCTGGCCCTACTTTCAGCCGCCTTGTTCGGCGTCTCTACCCCGGCCGCGAAGGCGCTCCTAGGCTCGATCGATCCAACGGTTCTTGCGGGTCTGCTCTATTGTGGGGCTGGCATCGGCATTGCCATTCTTCGACGCATCGTCCTCCCATTGATCGTTTGCACGTCTGCAGCTGAGACGCCACTCGCAGCCAACGATATGCCCTGGCTGGCCGGAGCCATTGTGGCGGGCGGCATCGTTGGGCCCCTTCTGCTGATGGCCGGTCTGACCCACACAGATGCGGCATCAGCATCGCTGCTGCTGACGCTCGAAGGTGTGGCGACGGCGCTGCTGGCCTGGTTCGTGTTTCGAGAGAACTTCGACCAGCGCATCGCGTTAGGCATGGCGTGTCTGGTTGCCGGCGCTGTCGTCCTCTCGTGGTCGGGGACACCGACTCTATCTGGGCTCATCGGTCCGTTGGCGATCACCGGAGCCTGCATAGCCTGGGGTATCGACAACAATCTGACCCGCAAAGTTTCACTGGCAGATCCGCTTCAAATCGTGGAATTGAAGGGGCTGATTGCAGGCCCGTTCAATTTGGCGCTCGGGCTTTGGCTCGGTGGCAACCTTCCGGCCTTCTCGCCTCTCCTGGTTGCGGGATTGGTGGGGTTCCTCGGGTATGGTGTCAGCGTAGTCCTCTTCGTTTTTGCGCTCCGGCATCTGGGCACGGCGCGCACCGGAGCCTATTTCTCGACCGCCCCGTTTCTCGGCGCCACTGCCGCAGTGCTGTTCCTCGGCGAAGCTGTCACCATTCAACTCGGCATCGCGGGATTGTTGATGGCGCTCGGAGTCTGGCTGCACCTGACGGAAATTCACGAACACGAGCATGAGCACGATCTCCTGGAGCACGCTCACCCTCACGTTCACGATGCGCATCACCAGCATGCGCATGAGCCTGGCACACCACCGGGCGAGCCGCACACTCACACGCACAGGCACGTTCGCCTACGTCACAAGCATTCGCACGTTCCCGACATGCACCACACACACCGGCATTGAGTGTGCCGATGCATGTCGGCGCCTTCAGCGGTCATCGGAAGAAGACGTATTTCTCGAGATCCGCAATGACCAGGGCGACGAGGACAAGTCCGATCAGACCGCCGATCGCCACATCCCAGCGCATACCATCCATCATCGCGCATCCTCCACGATCTTGGCCACATCATGCGTGCGGTCGGCAGATTGCGCCCACCAAACCAATGTCTTGCACAAGAGCATAGATCGCCGGAATAACGACGAGTGTGAGCACGGTCGCGGACACCATGCCCCCGATCATCGGTACGGAAGTGCGCTGCATGACTTCCGACCCGCTATCTTGGCTCCGAAGGATCGGTAAGAGTCCCGTCATGATGGCAACGACCGCCATCAACTTGGGTCGCACCCGCTCGACCGCATCTTCCGTGATGACGGCGTGACGATCATCAACCATTACGGTGCAGCGGCCCTGCGGTCGCCCTTCTGACGTAGATACGTTGAGTAATCACCACATCATTGATCAAGACACTATCAGTCGATCTTAGAGACGTGGCGGCCTTGCAAGTACGAGCGGCTCGCCCGTGCCATGCACTGCCGCAAGTTCATCCGCGTTGAGAACGCTTTCGGCTGATACTCCAATCAGCTCGCGTGCCGACAGAACGATATGGGCCCATGTGCAGGAGTTGGCAAACAGCATGCCGGCGACATCAAGCGTTCCACCCCGATTGCGATAGCCCAGCGCATGAACCCGATCGGGGCCAGAGTCGATCGGTCGAAGGACGCCGAGCATCGGTTCTGATCTGGTGTGCGTGGCGATGACACGGCGCAAGCCTTTAGGGAACAAGGCTGCAGTGCCGTCGGGGGTTGCAACAAATGCGCCTTCGATCGCGTCGCGAGGGGCGCGGAAGCGCGCGGGTTCGATGATGCATGTCACGCAAGCCTTGTGGCCTCGTGCCTCGAGGCGTTGGCGGGCCATCAGTGCCTGCTGCAATTGGTAGGTCCCGATTGCGATGAGCTGAATATCCGAGGACGCAGGATCTCCAGCGATTGTGGCCGCACCACACGCAACAGCCTCCCGGGCCTGATGTGCGTCGAGAAGAAACGGCTGTGGCCGCTTTGGAACAACGAGACAGCCGATTTGCGCGTGCTGCCGATAGATCGAGGCAAGTGCTGCCATGGCACTATTGGCATCGACCGGAAACAGCACACGCGAGACATCCGACATTTCTCCGAGCAGCGCCTCCGGCATTGTCGGATCTTGATGGGACTGCTCATTCTTGCCGTTCTCCCAGGTGTGCGACGTGACGACGAGGGGCACGCCGATCCAGCCCGGTTTCCGCCCGAGCTCGATCTGGTGGCGGGCAAAGATGATCTCCTGCCGCAAGGCGCCGAGCATTTTGACCGCGAACGCCTCGTAACTGACCGCAATGTTGATGCCTCCCTTGTTTCCCAGCACAGCACCGATCACCGCCTCCTCGTTGAGGGCAGTGATGACCGCACCGTCGATGGCCTCGAGAGCATGCTCTTCGGGGCGAAGCACGCGGTGTTTGAGGGCCGCCAGCGTGCGGCCCATCTGATTGCTACTGAGTTCATCCGGGTTCCCGACTCGCGGTCGCAGTTGCGGATTGGCGTCGAGGATGCCGACGAAGTAGAGATCGATGGCGGCCATCGGCGAGAGGCTCTCCGAGCCCTCCGTGGACCAACCCGGTTCCGGCAGAGCCGGAATTGCGACCCGCCGGCTTGCCAAGGGATGGTCAGCTTCCTTCGGACGAACCTGTTCCTCATGCGTTGCGAAAGCGGAAGCGGCCTGATCGAGCGTTCCTGGCTCGACCCATAGCCGCTTGGCGCCGCCGTTGAATTCTGCTCGTGCTGCTTCATCGGCATAAGGGTTGCCAATGAGAGGGAGATTGTGGGCACGGTTGGTGCCTGCACCCGGAAACCCATAGCCCTTGACGGTTTGTGCGATTGTATAGGGCAAACGAATGGGCCCGCTCTCGGAAACGCCGGCCAGCTTCGTCTCGGCTGCAACAATGGCCCACGCAAATGCGCTCGGGTCGCGGCCGTCGATCTCGACAGGATCGAAACCACTCATCGAGAGATGAGCGTGAAGCCAACCCGCCCCGCCCTCTTGTTCGATTGCCGATCGCTGCTCGATGCGCCGGCCGTTGAGGATCATGATCGGTACCACCGCACCGCTGTCCTGAGGGCGCCACCAGCGCGGTGACCAGTCGCTGCCCCGCTGCTCCTCGAAGGCGCCATCGCTCAGGAAGGCAACCAAGCTCTCACCTTTGAGCGGCATGTGAACGTATTCGACCTCGGCGAAACCGAGATAGCCGCCTTCCGATATCCCGCCTGCGGTATGCGCATTCACATGACTGCCGATGGGCGCAGCAGGGCGCCCGTCAGCTCCAACCTCGTAGGAATAAAAATCGCGAGCAAGGCACGTAAGCCCTTTGGATGAGCGACCATATCGGCTCGACTGTACCGGAGACAAATTGCCGACCAAAGCGTTGATCGCCTCGATAGCCGCAACGCAGTGCCCTTGCCCCATGATCCAGGACCGCGTCTGGCCCGTCAGAACGTTGGCGAGGAGGTAGCCGACGTAGGCCGGCACCATGTTCAACGATCCCCCAGTATGGCCTTCGGGGACAGCCTTGAAGTCGTCAGAAACGAGTTCACGGCCGGAGAGGTCGACGATGCGGGCATAGGTCATGTGAGCGACCACCCACATGCCGGCGCTGGCGAGCCGGTCGGCAGCCGCGAGCTTGCCTAGCACCCATTGGCGACTCGGTGCGCTGCCGCGTCGAACCAGCTGATCGGCTATTTCACTGACGCAGATCTGGGTCGCAACCGTGTGCTGGATGACGCCGTAGCCCGAGGCCCACGTCGCGAACGCGGACTCCCGTTGCCGATAGGAAGCGGCCAACTGTTCCTGCCGGTTCTCGAAGGTCACATCGTCCTCCCATGTTATTCGGGATCAATCTGTTCAGTCGGCCATGGTTATCGGCTATCATGCGACACCTGCGATCCAGCGCCAAACATGACGTGCCGCCCCCCGTTCCTCGTCCGACAACATGGCCTGCACGATGACGCGAGACCCGGGCCGCGAGATAATGTCGAGGTCCGCCGCATTCGCCGCCGGGTCCAGGAAAATCCCGAGGTATTCGAGGCCTTGGCAAATCTTGGCGCGGATCGGGGCTGCATGGGCGCCAATACCGCCGGTGAACACCAGGCGGTCCACTCCCCCGAGCACCGCGGTCAAAGCCGCGAGATGATAGCGCGCGCGGTAGCAGAAAAGTTCGATCGCCTCGTTGACGGCTGGCTCGTGCGAGTGGGAGAGCAACTCGCGCATATCGCTGGTGCGGTCTGAGACACCGCGCAATCCAGACCGCTCGTAGAGTAACGAGCCGACCTGCTCGGTCGTGAGCCCTTTGCGCTGCAGCAAATGTAGAATGATGCCGGGGTCGACATCTCCCGGACGGGTCCCCATGAGGAGCCCGGGCAATGTGCTGTAGCCCATCGTCGTCTCGATGCTGCGTCCTGCCTGAACAGCGCACATCGACGCGCCATTGCCGAGATGAGCGATGATGATGCGCTCCGCCTCTACTTCAACGCTGGCCTCGCGGAGGGTTTCGACGACGTACTCGTAGGAAAGCCCGTGGAACCCGAAGCGGCGAATGCCCTCGTCAAAGAGCTCGCGCGGCAGACCCGTCAACTGAGCAATGCGCGGCATCGACCTGTGAAAGGTCGTATCGAAGCAGGCAATCTGGGTGATATTGGACCGAGTCCTCTGCAGCGCCTCCATTCCCGCCACGTTACCCGGAAGATGCAGTGGCGCGAGGTGGGTCATCTCGCTCAACATCGCAATCATTTCGGCGGTAACAGGCTGGTGATCGACGTAAAGCGCCCCACCATGCACGACGCGATGGCCTGCTGCCGCGATCGGATGTCCCGCGAGATGCTGTTCGATCGCCGGCATGAGAACTCTCAATGCAGCGTCGTGATCGGCGAGATCGCAAGCATCATCAATGATACTTTCACCCCGTATGCCGTGAGCACGAAAGCGACCGCCCGAAAGACCGATGCGATCGAGCGAACCCCCAAACAGGCGAGGCAATGCGGCCTCGGCCCCAAACAATGCGAATTTGATGCTCGAAGAACCGGTATTGAGAACGAGGATGGAGCGATCGGAGGACATGCGTGGTCAAAATGCCGGTTGGAGGCTGGAGATACGCGCTCTGAGACTTGGACTGACGTTGCGCGACCTCGCGCCGCAAAGTCGTCTGCCTAAGTCTTCAACCGCAGCATCGCATTTCATCGAGGCATGGAAGCCCTTCACTCGGCTTTGCGTTGCATCAAACTGGTAGGACCAGAAAACTGATCCAATGGACTGTCCGTCGAGCAATCGAGCCCGGGGGTAGCCAGACTGAAGTTGCCGTCAGCGCGGGCCCGAAACAATTTGTAATCTTGGCGACACGCGGCGAAACATCTGGCGCCCCACATGGAGCTGGTCAGCCCAGCGGGACATGATCCAGCATGATCGCGCTCCATCAGCCTACAAGAACCCGGAGATCACCCCATGAACGACACCCGATCCGATCGGCGCGACCACGAAGGTCATGCATGCTGCAATGAGGTCGTGCCTGCCAAGAGCGCGACGAAGGGCGTCCAACAGTCCAAGCCCGATGCTCCAACGGGTTGCTGCGCTGGTGCGGCATTGAACAAGCACCCGGCTACCGATGTGCCAGTTCCCGCTGCGCCGCCGCCGAAATCCAAGGGGTGTTGCTGTCAATAAATCTGTCGGCCACCTCCGTGTTCTGCTTTAGCGGGGCCCTTGCTTCGATTTACCTCTTCAGCGTGATTTCGAAGCAAGCTCCACTCGAACGCCGCGCGGACAGATGGTAGCTGGTCGGATCAGTTGACCCACTGAGGCAACACGGTCTGCATGACCGCGCGCCCAATGAGGCCGAACAGCAACGCGGCGAACGATGCGAGCAGAATACCGCGGCCAACACGGCTGCCTCCTATCCACCACGCCAGAACGGCCTTGGCTGCGGTATTTACGGCGACGGCAAGAAGGATGGCTTGGCTGGCCGTCGCGGCGGCGAGTTCGCTTCGAGCCAACCGCGCCATGGACAGTGTAATGGCGTCCACGTCCGCAACGCCCGATACCGCCGCCAGAGCGAATACGCCCTTGCTCCCCGCCCAACCTATAGCGATTTTTGCGAGAAGCCCGATGAGTGCCAGCAGAGCACCAAATGAAAGCAAAACTTGCATCTCGAACGGGTTGACCACGCTGACCGCCCGCCCGGCCCCGGTATCGCTATCGCTGCGCTTCAGAAGATACCAGGCAACTACGCCCTGGCTGAGGGCAGCGCAAACCAGTGGCGGCGCTAGCCACAGCGATATCTGGCTGTTGAACACGCTGGCGACGCCCAGAACTCTGAGCATCATCGTGACGTTCGCAAACAGCGCGCCTGATACGTACAGTGAGACTTTGCCTTCGTTCTGTTTTGCCAGCCGCGCCATCGACAGGGTGACGGCCGTCGATGAGACGAGGCCGCCTGCGAGCCCCGCCAGGAGCACACCCTTCTGATCCCCCGCGACCTTCACGGCGACATAACCGGCGAAAGACACCACCGCGATCAGTACAGTCATCAGCCAAAGCTCGTGCGGATTGAACGCCGCGAGCGGGCCGAGATCGCGATCCGGCAAGACCGGCAGCAGAATAACTGTCATGGCCAGTAGCAGCAGACCTGCTCGAAGCTCCTGCCACGTGAGCCTTTTCACCCAGCTGTGCAGGGCGGGCTTCAGCGCGAGAATGCAAGCCGTCACCACGCCCGCCGCCGATGCGGCGATGGTGTTGCCGAGGACTGCCAATGCACCCAGGCTGAAAGCCAACATCGCCGCGACAATCGTCGTGGCGCCAAATGTATGCTGTTGGCGCACCTCACGCAGTCGAAACACACTCGAGACGCTTGCAAACACGAGGAATGCCAAGCCCAGGGCCACGAGCCCACTGCCGCCTTGCCCTCGCACGATAGCGCCCCAGACGCCCCCGAGCAGACTGGCTAAGGCATGCGTTCTAAGCCCTAGCGATCGTTCCCCTTCGGCGACGTCTCTTTGTTGCCAGCCGCGTTCGATTCCGATGATGAGCCCAATCGCGAGTGCGATGGCCAACCGCTGGAGCAGATCGATATCAGGTGCGCTGTGCAGGGCTATCCCCAATTCAATGACACCACGTCCTCGTGGGGCGCTGTTCCGTCCACCAATGCGGGATCCAGCACGCACCCTGTCGCTCGAACACTGCCATGCCACAGGAATACGCCATGCCAAGCTTCGCTTGCCCTCGCTTCAACGAGGACCAGGCGCGCAAAGTGCCAGCATCCCGCAGGAACCAGATTGACTGAAGTCAATGTCGGCTGCCCGAGTTGTGATTGTTGATCGTTGACGTGTCTGAATGTTCTGACTTGAGGGCCACCTGACGGCATGAGGCGCGAAAGGCGCAGCAGTCCGGTTGATTGCTGAGTTTGATTGTCGTCGTCACAATCGGAGCCGATCGATTTGCAACGCTATGGTGTCGGCGGGATCGGCGTGCGAACGTTGACATGGAAATCGCAATGACTTCAGTGCACGGAGTTCGCAGATGAGCACGACCCTCTGGATCATTCTCGGTGTCATTGGCCTTGCAGCCGCGTGGCTCATCGCGGCCTACAACGGCCTCGTCGCCCTGCGCCAGCGTTGCAGGCAGGCATTCTCCGACATCGATGTGCAGCTGAAGCAGAGGCACGATCTCGTGCCGAACCTGGTCGAGACCGTGAAGGGCTATGCCAAGCACGAACGCGATACGCTGGAGAACGTGATCAAGTGGCGTAACGCTGCTGCTTCTGCCTCGGGTCCCGCAGCCCAGGCCACCGCCGAGGGTCAGCTCACAGCAGGCATCCGACAGCTCATTGCCCTTGCCGAGGCTTATCCCGACCTCAAGGCCAACACCAACTTCCAACAGTTGCAGACCGAGCTTGCCGATCTCGAGAACAAGATTGCCGCTTCCCGCCGCTTCTTCAACAACGC
>JANOHP010000045.1:0-17954 GCA_031406575.1 Hyphomicrobiales bacterium | reverse complement strand
ATGCTGTTCGGCATCGAAAGCCCCGGCCTGACCGCGTCACTCGCCATCGCTGACATGGTGGCGGAGAAGTTGTGACGGGCACGCGCGTAGTTCCCCGCACGACGCACGGACCCGCAGGGACCACGTGCAGGTCCAAGATCTTTGCCTGAACTCGTGGAGCACGACATCGACGCTTATTCGTCTTTGACGCGAAGCGGTGATGTGGCGATCGATATCGCACCGGGAAAAATCCCTGTGTGCTGTAACTATGCTTGAATGCAGGCAGGCGGGAGACCGTAAGATCTCCGATCGGCAGGGCGGTCTCGCCGCACGATACTACAAGAAGCTTTTAGGTGGTTACGCCGCCCTGCACTTGGACTTTTCTCGCAAACCGCCGAGCGGAAACGCTGCGGAGGTGGGGGTATTGGGGGGCAAGTCGCGGGGTCGATGCACCACGATCGCGCCGGTCACATCGTCTGGAAAGATGCCCTCCATCGCTGGGCGACGTCGGCGCACGAGCGGAGCAAACTCTTGCCCGGAACGGTCGCGGGGTGCAAAGTCGTACCCTGATTTGACGATCGAGCAGGGAGAACGACCCGATGGCCTACACACTCGAGCAGTTGGCGACCGAGATCCGCGCGACGCTCCAGAAGGATGCGGGAACCGGCGGCAAGGAGAAAGTCTGCGGCATCGTTTCGAAGGCGCTGGTGGACACGGCGTTCGTGGCCCAGCACTTGACGGCCGAGCAGTGCAAGCCGCGCAAGGTGCTGTACGAGGACCCCGAGCTGGGCTTCTGCATCTGCGGGCACGTGTATGGAGACAAGGCCGTCGGCAAGCCGCACGACCACGGCTCGAGCTGGGCGATTTACGGCCAAGCGGTCGGTGTAACCGAGATGACGGATTGGGATATCACTCAACCCGGTTCCGGCGATCAACCCTCGCTCGTCAAACCGGCGCGCACCTACACGATGCAGCCGGGGGATGCGAAACTCTACGATGTCGGCAACGTGCACTCGCCCAACCGAGCCGAGCCGACCAAGTTGATCCGCATCGAGGGCAAGAACCTCGACCACGTCAAACGCTCCAATATCGCGGCGGCGTGATGGGACCTGCGGAGCGTGCGTTCCGCGCTCCGCCCCCGCACTGTTTCCCGGACGGCGCGCCCGTGGCGCGACGAGCCGGGATCGCGGCGCTATATCCCTTGCACGCTGCGGCAGGCCGTTGTTAGTCCGCTCGCGACGATCAGTGGGAGTGGGTTATGGATCTCGACAAACTCGCGACGACGGCGGGGCTCGACGTGCGGGGCAAGCGCGTGCTCGTGCGCGCCGATCTCAATGTGCCCGTCAAGGATGGCCGCGTCACCGATGCGACCAGGCTCGAGCGCCTCGTGCCGGGGCTTGCCGATTTGGCCGCGCGCGGCGCCCGCGTGATCGTGCTGTCGCATTTCGGTAGGCCCAAAGGTGGCCCGGACAGGGAGAATTCGCTGGCGCCGGTGGCCGCCATCTTGGGCAAGCTGCTGGGCAAGCCCGTGGTGCTCGCGCCCGACTGCATCGGTGCCGCTGCGGTCTCGACAGTCGACCGCATGCAATCCGGTGACATGGTCGTCCTCGAGAACACGCGCTTTCACGCGGGCGAGGAAAAGAACGATCCCGCCTTCTCCGCTGAACTGGCCAAGCTCGGCGATCTCTACGTCAACGACGCGTTCTCGGCTGCGCACCGCGCGCACGCATCGACGGCAGGCCTTGCCGCGCTGCTGCCGGCCTATGCCGGACCGCTGCTGATGGAGGAGATCGGAGCGTTGCGTGCGGCGCTGGAAAATCCCACGCGGCCGACTGCTGCCGTCGTCGGTGGCGCCAAGGTGTCCACCAAAATCCCGGTGCTCACCAATCTGATGGCCAAGGTCGACAAGCTGATCATCGGCGGCGGCATGGCCAATACGTTTCTGCAGGCGCAAGGCCACAACGTCGGCAAGTCTCTGGCCGAGCCCGAGTTCCACGACCTCGCGCGCAAGATCATGGCGGCTGCCAAGTCCAAGGGTTGCGAAATCGTGCTGCCCGTCGACGGCGTGGTGGCGACGGCCTTCGCGGCCGGTGCGCCCTCGCGCGTGGTCGATGTGGCGAGCGTGCCCGATGATGCGATGATCCTTGACGTCGGCCCCCAATCCGTCGGGCACTTGATCGGCGTGCTCGCGGGATGCCGCACGCTGCTGTGGAACGGGCCGCTCGGCGCCTTCGAGATCGAACCCTTCGGCGAGGGTACGTTTGCGCTGGCGCGGGAGGCAGCGCGCATGACAAAGGCGGGTCGGCTCGTGTCGGTCGCCGGTGGTGGCGATACGGTGGCAGCCCTCAACGCCGCGGGCGTCACGGATGACTTCACGTATGTGTCGACGGCTGGCGGCGCCTTTCTCGAATGGCTCGAGGGTCGTGAATTGCCAGGTATCGTGGCGCTGACGACGGCGCGTCGATGAGCGCCGGCCGAGAGGGGAAAACGGAATGAACCGCCAGCCCAAAGCGCTGATCTTCGATCTCGACGGCACGTTGGTGGACAGTGCGCCGGAAATCGCACGGGCGCTGGATGCGGGGTTCGCACCGTTCGACGTTGCCCCGTTTGCGCTGCCAGTCGTCGCGAGCTTCATCGGCAATGGCGCGGCGGTCACAATCGGACGGGCAGCCGCGTTCGCGCGTGTGGAGTTGACGGCTGAGCACGTTGCCGGCGTTACCGCGCGATTCATGGAAACCTACGCGATGGCGTCGGCCGAAGGCAAAGGGCTCTATCCCGGCGCAATGGAGTTGCTGGAGAGCTTGAAGCAGCAGGCAACACCGCTCGGGCTCGTCACCAACAAATCCGAGCCGATCACGCACATCGCGCTCGAGGCGTTGGGCATCGCGCACTATTTCAAGGCCATCATCGGCGCACGCGACGATCGCCCCCAAAAGCCCGATCCCGCAGGGTTGCACGCCGCCATGAGCTTGCTCGGCGCGACGGCGGTGGACGTGGTGATGATCGGGGACAGTGCTGCCGATATTGGAGCCGCCAAGGCTGCGGGCTGCCGCTCGATTGCGGTCAGTTATGGTTACTCGCGCGTGCCGCCCGCCGAACTGGGCGCGACGCTGCTCGTCGACCGCTTGTCCGATATCCCGGCGGCGCTCGCGCGATTGTGAACCGCACCGCCGCGCCAATTGGCCCGATTCCGGCATCTGCGACGCGATCGTGAATTGCGCCGCCTGAGCGGAGTGCGTACCTGAACAGGAATTGCCTCGAACGGCGGAGCCCCGAGTGCTGGCGGACCTCTCGATCTATCTGGGCGTGGCGCTGGCAGGCACCGTCAGTTTCCTGTCGCCCTGCGTGCTGCCGCTCGTGCCGCCGTACCTGGGCTATCTCGGCGGCATGACCATCGAGCAGATGACCGACAAGGGAGTCGATGCTGCCGCTTGGCGACGCGTGATTATCGCCTCGCTGTGCTTCGTCGCCGGCTTCAGTACGGTTTTCATCGGGCTGGGAGCGGGAGCCTCTGCTTTCGGCCAACTGATCCAGACCTACAAGGCCACGCTCGCCATCGGGGCCGGCGCGCTGATCGTGCTCTTCGGTCTGCATTTTCTCGGGGTGCTGCGCATTCCGCTGCTCTATCAAGAAGCGCGCTATCAGGCGAACGTCGAGGGCGCGAGCCTCCTCGGGGCCTATCTCATGGGGTTGGCTTTTGCGTTCGGATGGACGCCGTGCGTGGGGCCAATCCTGGCGACCGTGCTGGCAGTTGCCGCCAACGAGGGCACATTGGGCACCGGTGTGCGGTTGTTGGCCGCTTATTCGCTGGGGCTCGGTGTTCCGTTCGTGCTGGCGGCCGTCGCCATTCGCCCGTTCATGAGTTTCATGCGCCGTTTTCGCCGGCATTTGGGCCGCGTCGAGAAAGGCATGGGTGTCTTGCTCGTGCTGACGGGGCTGCTGTTTGCGGGTGAGGCCCTCGGGTTCGTGCGCGATGGAATGGTGGCAGCGGTGCCAGCACTTGCGAACATCTCGACTGTGCTCGGATTGAGCATCGTCGTCGTGGGCATTGTTCTCGTCGTTATGGAAACGACTGCCATGAAGGCCGCGGGCGTTGTCAGTCTCGTGCTCGGCATGATCCTGGTCGGCGGGTCGATCAATTTCCTGGGCCAATGGCTGATCGAGAACGTGCCGATCCTCGGGCAGATCGAGGAAATGGCGACGTCGAAGTCATTGCAGACGGACATCTTGAAGCAGGGAGCGACGCGCTGAGCGTCGATCGTCATATGGTAAGCGCGTCGCCAGCCCGAGTGCCGATCGCTCTCACCATCGCGGGGTCCGACAGTTCGGGTGGTGCGGGCATCCAAGCCGACCTCAAGACCTTCACGGCGTTCGGCGTTTATGGCGCGTCGGTGATCACCGCCCTCACCGCGCAAAATACGCGCGGCGTCACAGCTGTGGAGCTGGCGACGCCCGCATTCGTCACCGCGCAGATGCGCGCCGTGTTGTCGGACCTGGACGTTGGCGCCATCAAAACCGGTATGCTCGCCTCGCGCGCCCTGGTGGAAGCCATCGCAGCCGAACTCGACGGGAGCGCGGCCGTTCCCCTCGTCGTCGATCCCGTGATGGTGGCGACCAGCGGGGACCGCTTGATCGACGACGATGCTGTCGACGCGGTGAAGACGCTGATCCTGCCGCGCGCGCTCCTGATGACGCCGAACCTGCCGGAAGCGGCGCGCCTGCTGGATGGCGCAGTCGCCACGACCGAGGCAGAGGCGCGCGCCCAACTCGACGGGCTGGCGCGGCTGGGCGCCAAAGCCGTATTGCTCAAAGGTGGGCATGGGACGAGCGCAGAGGCGGTCGATTTGCTCTGGCACGACGGTCATGTCACGCGCCTAGCTGCGCCGCGCATTGCCACACGCAACACCCATGGCACGGGCTGCACGTTGTCGGCCGCAATCGCAGCACTTCTGGCGTCTGGCGTCGAACTGAGTGCGGCTGTCGCGCGCGCAAAGACCTATGTGCATCGCGCCATCGCTGCGGCGGCGCAGGGTTCGGTCGGCAAGGGGCACGGACCTGTCGATCACCTCTACCACATTCGCAAATCCGACCCTCCCGCGTGAGCGTATTGCCGCGTGGCCGCCTCGCCACTGCGGCATGGAAAGGGCGCGGGCGGATGACTTGTATCTTGCTGATGCAATTCATCGTCGACATAGTCCGCCTCGAGCGCTTCACCGAGCAGCCTGATGTGACGCGCTAGCAGTTCGTGGGGGAGAGTCGTGAGCGCGCATGTGCGCGATCGGGCTCTTGGAAAAACCGGTCCGAGATCATGCTCGGGCCGGTTTTTCTGTATGTGCCTGTGCCCAGACGACATGCGCTCGACAGCCGGAGTCCTGCTCGGCACACGATCTCGGAACGTCGTCGGGCTCGACCCAGACACTTTCGTCGGCCAGCGAACATGCTGTGGCAAAATTCCCGCAAGGCTGGACAAACCAGAGAATCATGCACGGCATAATGCTTTGGGCTGTTGCGTCGCTCTCACAATGTCATCCAAATGGACCCAACGACGAGACGTCTTTCTCGGATCGGGAGGCATGAAAGATGAGGGGCGCGACCAAGATCAAAGCGCGAGTTCTTGCATCGGCGATGCTGGGAGCCTGGGCGCTCGCGAGTGGACCTGCGATGGCAGGTGGATTTGCCGTCCGCGAACAATCCACGGAATTCCAGGGCATGTCGTTTGCCGGAAGTGCGGCGGCGGGCGGCGGTCTCTCCGGAATGTTCTGGAACCCGGCGGTCGCGGCTTACGCGCCCGTCGGTATCTATACCGAATCCCACTACGCGGCCATCATCGGCCAATCCGAAATCAGCGGCGATGCCTCCGTCGGCGGCGTCAATCTGGGGCTGCCTCAGCACAGTGGCGACATTGCCAAGGACGCGCTCGTCCCGGCATCCTATGCGAGCTTTCGCTTGAGCGAACGCCTCGTTGCCGCCATCAGCGTCAATTCACCCTTCGGCCTCGTCACGGAGCCCTCCAACAGGTTCTGGGCCGGGCAGACGTTCGCGCGCACCTCCGAAATCAAGACCTACAACTTCGCACCGACGCTGGCCTATCGTCTGTCACCGACGGTGGCCATCGGGCTCGGATTGCAGATCGAGCGCATCGAAGGTCGCCTGAAGAATGCGAGCGGACTAACGGCCACATCGCCCAATGCGGTCATTCAGGGCGACGATACGGCGTTCGGCGTGACGGCGGGCCTCAATTGGACGCCGTCGCGCGACACGTCGATCGGTCTGGGTTATCGCTCGTCGATCGACCACACCCTCGAGGGCAGTGTTTCGATCCCTGGCAGCGGTGTTGCCCCTGCTGCTGTTGGCGCCGCGGTGAAGGCGGGTATCACGTTGCCCGAAATCATCACACTCAGCCTGCGTCAGGAGCTCGCGCCCCGGTGGCGTGCTTTGGGCACGATTGAATACACCCATTGGGATCGGGCACAGAAACTCGACATCGTTTGCGCCAACAACGTCGGCGGCGGCAACCCGGTGTTCTGCCCGCTCGGCAACGGCCAACTCGTGCGCTCGCTCGATTTGGGCTGGCATGACGGATGGTTCTTCGCGCTCGGTGCAGAGCACGATTATTCGGATCGGTTGAGGCTGCGCGCTGGCCTCGCCTACGAGCTGTCGCCCATCCAGAACGCCGACGAACGGACACTGCGCGTTCCCGATGCAGATCGCATTTGGGCGAGTGTCGGCGCCACGTATCGGTGGAGCGAGACGATCAGTCTCGACCTCGCCTACACGCACGTCTTCGTCGACAATGCTCCGATCGATCGCAGCGAGAGCGGCGTGCGCTTCATCGGCAGCGCCGACACCAGCGTCGATATCGTCTCGGCAAGCTTGAAGATGAAGTTCGGTGGGGCGGAGCCGGCGCCGTTGAAGTAGGCGGTCGGACCGGGCATTGGTTCTCTCGTGGCGTTTCCAGTAACACGCCAGCGCTTGCCGGTGCGCGTTGCGGGCGATACTCCTTGTCAACCGACCGTCGATCCGAACCCGGAGCGCTCCATGCCACGTTTTGCCGCCAACATCTCTTTCATGTTCAACGAGGTTGCGTTCGCGCAGCGTTTCGAGGCCGCGGCCAAGGCCGGCTTCAAGGCGGTGGAATTTCTCAATCCATTCGAGTTGCCGAAAGCCGATCTCGTCGCGCGGTTGAAGGACAACGGGCTTACACCGGCGCTCTTCAACATGGCGCACGGCGACTGGACCAAAGGTGAGCGCGGCATGTCGGCGCTTCCCGGCCGAGAGGCGGAATTCGACAAGGCGGTCGCCGCTGCCCTGGAATACGCCGAGGCGACAGGCTGCAAGCGCCTGTTCGCCATGGCCGGGCTCAATCATCACGGCGCGACGCGCGCGACTTACGTGGCGAACCTGAAACGCGCGGCGCGGATGGCGGCGGTGCACGGCGTCGACGTGATCATCGAGCCGATCAACACGCGGGATATTCCGGGCTACTTCCTCAACACCACGGGCGAAGCGCGCTCGATCATTTACGAAGTCGCGGAGCCCAACGTCGGATTGCAGTTCGATCTCTACCATCGCCAGATCATGGAAGGCGACGTGGCGATGGCCATCCGCGAATTCGGCTCCCTGGCGCGTCACTACCAGATCGCCAGCCCGCCCGATCGCGGCGAACCCGACGACGGCGAGATGAACTACGCCTATCTCTTCAAGCTGATCGACGAGTCGGGTTTCAAAGGTTTTGTTGGCTGCGAATACAAGCCCCGCAAAGGGACAGTCGAAGGCCTGAAATGGGCCAAGGCGCTCGGCGTCAGCCTGGGATGACGCGGGCGGTGTCTGGCTCAATCCAGACACTTCGAGCCGCGCTCATTCCGCTGGTTGTGCGAGGGGCGCGCGGCGACGGCCGTTGCCGCTCATCTTCTGGCGCACGCGCCAAATCATCACCAGCACGATGGCCATGTTCACGAGGTTCCAGAATACGCCGTTGATGAACGCGACGCGATAGCTGCCGGCAATGTCGAAGATGGCGCCGGTCAACCATCCTCCGGCTGCCATGCCCATCAGCGTCGCCGTCAAGGTGATGCCAACGCGCATTCCGGCCTGCTCGGGTGGAAAGTATTCGCGAATGATGATGGCGTAGCTGGGCACGAGTCCGCCCTGGAACAATCCAAACAGCGCCGACACGATGTAGAGAGAGACGAGGCTGTCGAACGGCACGTAGAGCGCCAGCGCCACGGTCTGCAGGAATGACCCGATGAGCAGTGTGTTGAGCCCGCCGATACGGTCAGCGACCCAACCCGAACCCAATCGGCTGATGATGCCGAACCCGAACATCAGCGACAACATTTCCGCGCCCCGTGCGGCGCCGTAGCCGAGGTCACCGCAGTAGGCGACGATGTGGACCTGCGGCATGGCCATGGCGAGGCAACACGTGATGCCCGCAATGATCAGCAACACCTGCATGACCGGCAAACTGAACGGCGGCGGTCCCACGTGGCGGCTCACTGATCCCAGTGCCGCTCCCGAGGCCGATCGCTGATGTGGTGGGGGCCGGCGCAGGACCAGCGCCAGCGGCAGCATGGTCACGAGGCAGAACAGCGCCACCCACACGTGCGTCTGTCGCCAGCCATGCGCCTCGATGAGCCGCTGCAGGATCGGCGGCCAAACGGTGCCCGCGAGATAATTTCCGCTGGCGCAGATGCCAACCGCCATGCCGCGACGCTTGTCGAACCACAACGAGGTGTCTGCGATCAGAGGCCCGAAACTGATGGCGCAGCCGAGCATGGCGATCAGCAGGCCGTAGGCCAGCGAGAACTGCCAGTGCGTTTCCGCGAACGCGGTCGCGACATAGCCCAGGCTCAACACCAAGATGCCCGCGACGAGAGGACGGAAAACGCCCAAGCTATCGACGAGGCGACCCATCAGAATGCCGCCGACGCCAAAACCCGTCATCGCCAGGGTGTAGGAAAACGACGCGTCGGCGCGCGACAGGCCAAAGGTCTCTTGCACGGCCGGCAGCACGACGACGACCGACCACATGCCGACACCACCAATGGTGCCCAGGGCGAGTGCCGCCATCAAGCGACACCACGCGTAGCGAGACTCGATGCCGCCAGGCGCAGCGACGGTCATTGGCGCATCATTCACGGGCATCAGTCCTCCTCGGCGCGCCGGCAGCCGTGCCTACCATGCACGGTGAGGTCGAAGCAACGCGCACACGGGAGCTATTTGCCCAACGTGATGCCGAATGGCACCGCAACGACCAGGCGCAGCATGGCCTGGACGGCTAAACCGTAGATCGGCGCAAGACATTGAAGTGGCCCATTTTTCGGCCAGGATGCGCTTCGCGCTTGCCGTAGAGGTGGAGGCAGACGTCGGGGCGTGCGGCCAAGCTCAGCCAGTCGTCGGCATCGTGGCCGATCAGGTTGATCATTTCGGCGTCGGAATGCCGCCCGGTTCCTCCCAATGGCCAACCGGCGACGGCGCGGATGTGATTTTCGAATTGTCCAACGGCGCAAGCGTCCATCGTCCAGTGCCCGGAATTGTGCACGCGCGGTGCAATCTCGTTGACGAGCAACGGTTCGCGCGCGTCAGGCCCGACGTAGAACATTTCGACGGCCAGCACGCCGACATACTCGAGCGCGTCGGCGATTCGGCCCGCCATGGCGCAGGCTGCGCGCTCGATATCGGGCGGCAATCCCGAGGGAACCACGGAGCGGCGCAGGATGCCGTCGGCGTGTTCGTTGCGCGGCACGTCGTAGCAGGCGAGAGTGCCGTCGAGGCCGCGCACGACGAGCACGGACACCTCGCAGGCGAAGGCAATACGTTGCTCGAGTACGCAAGCAACATCGCCCAGGGCGTGGAAGGCGTGCCCCAAGTCCGCGCCGTGCGCGACGCTGAGTTGTCCCTTGCCGTCGTAACCCAAGCGGGAGGTTTTCAGAAGTGCGCCGCCTGCCCATGTCGCCAGCGCGGCGTCGGCGCGCGCCAGTGCCGACGGTGCCGCAATCTCGACGAACGGAGCGACGTTTATGCCGAGATCGCGAATGAACGTCTTTTCCGCGGCGCGATCCTGCGCCATGCGCAACGCCAACGGTCCCGGACGTACCGGCACGCGCTGGGCCAAATGCTCGGCAGCGTCGACGGGCACGTTTTCGAATTCGTAGGTGACAACGTCGACGCCGCGCGCGAACTCGTCGAGCCGGGCAAGGTTGGTGTAAGGACCAATGGCGTGTGTGCCGGCGAGGTCGAACGCGGGGCCGGCATCGTCGGCGTAGACGGAGGTGCGAAAACCGAGCCGGCTCGCGGCCTGCACCAGCATCTTGCCCAGTTGACCCGAGCCCAGAATGCCGATCACCGATCGCGGCGGCAGAGGCGCATGTTTGGCAGCGGTGAGAGCCATCGCATCAGGCATCCGAAACCGGGACGTCGGCAATGCTCTGCGTCTGAGCCGCGCGCCACTGCGCGATCCGCGCGGCGAGCGGCGCATCGGACAGTGCCAAGATCTGCGCGGCCAGGAGCCCGGCATTGGTCGCACCCGATGGTCCGATGGCGAGTGTGCCGACGGGAACACCGGCCGGCATCTGGACGATCGAAAGCAGACTATCTTGACCCGATAGCGCGCTCGATTGTACGGGCACGCCCAGGACGGGCAGAGTGGTCAGCGCAGCCGTCATGCCGGGAAGATGGGCCGCGCCGCCCGCGCCGGCGATGATCACCTTGAAGCCCGCCTCCACGGCCGTTCGGGCGAAAGTGTAAAGCCGCTCCGGCGTTCGGTGTGCGGAAACGATGCGCGCTTCCCACGCCACGCCGAGGGCATCGAGCATGTCGGCCGCTTTCCGCATGGTCGTCCAATCGGACTGGCTGCCCATGATGATGGCGACGGGAGTGGCGGACTGCGCCATGTCTGACCGCTTTCGCTGTGCCGGAGCGCACGCTCCGACGAAGCCGCGCTTCTATCGGCTTCGGGGGGCGGATGGCAAGTGGCGCGCGAGCAGGAGCGTCGAGGCGGCGGGGAACAGTTTCCCCAAATCGAGCGGCAAGACGCCGGATCGAGACGCCAGTCGATGCGCAAGGCCCATCTGGGACAACGGGGGCTGCGACGATGAAAAAGGGCCGGATCGCGTGCGATTCGACCCATCGGTTCAGGGCATGGCGTCGGACCCGATGGGTCCGACTGCCTTGGTTCATGCCGCCTGGCGTCGGCCGTCGACCGGTGTCGAGTTCAACTCGGATTGGGATTGCTCCAGGCGACGAATGATGTCGGTGAGTTTCTCCGCCCTCACGGGCACGTAGTCCGGCAGATCCATGTGGGCATTGCTTTCCGCATGTGTGATGAGGCTGGGGCGGCTGGAGAGCTGTCCAACCCTCTGCAGAAGCGCTGCTCGATGGACGACTTGTTCGTTGGCGTGTTGGTCGTGGACCGAGTCTGATTCCGAAACGAGCTGCGCAAGGCCATAGAACGCGCACCACGCACCCACAACCATGATCGCATAGACGCCCAGGATCGCCACGGCGGGAACCGTGAAGTTGAACTCGGAAGCCGTGCCGAGAACGAACGGGACGAACCAGGAGACACTGGAGACGGCAGCCACGAAGGTGAGACCGATCATGGTGCGGGGCACGTCGGGACTGAACATCTGCTTGCCGACCCGCGACTGGAGGTAGGACAGCGCGATGTTGTGCACGGCGAAGCCATTGATCGTCAGAATGGCGACGATGGTGACTTTGGCCCAAATTTTTTCATTCATGAGAAAGTCTGGATTGGCCGCATATCGCACATAGACGAGACCGGCACCGCTGATCCACAGAATGGCAAGACCAGCCAGAACGACATGCGACAGGTGCCGCACGCTTTCGATCGTTTGTTTCTGAATCGGCGTGAGAATTGCACGCTTCAAGACCAGGAAATCCGTCAGGATGGCCCCACCGAAGCCCATCATCAATCCTACGAGATGGATCAGTTTCAATGTGGTCAAGAGGGACATGGATACTCCTCGGTCGAGTGTCGGCGCCGTCGGCTGGTTAGCAGCTATGCGAATAATTGTATGTTCCGGGTAAGGGGTATATGAGTGAATGCGCTGAAACCTTGTGAATTAATTTGTTATATTTGTAGGTAATTCGTGCTGTTATTGGAATCTAAAATGTTTCAAATTCATACGTTTCCAAAAATGGAACACGTGTCGACGTGACGGCGGGCTCGGCGCTTCATCGATGCGAGCGCCGCAAGGCACTGACAGACGGGTGGTTTCGTGTAAGCTGCCGGCGCCGACGGTCACTGCCGTCTCGAATCAAGCCGGAGGGTCACGCGATGTTGACCGTTTCCGAAAATCGGCCGCTGTTGACGACGATCACCGGGTCGTTGCCGCGGCCACACTGGTTTACGCACAACCTGCAGGGTCGGCCGTTCTCGGTTGCCATGACGGACATCGGATTTCGCGAGCAGTACACGGATGCGGTAACCACGTATCTCAACGACCAAGCCCGCGCCGGGCTCGATCTGCTCACCGATGGGGATGCGCGGTGCGATTGTGATGTCGGTGGGCGTTCGTGGTTCGGTTATCCGGCCGAGCGGTTGGCGGGGTTCGAGGGTTTCCATGTCGGACGGGGGCGCACGGCCTCGAGCCGCGACAAGGGTCCCGGTGACATCATGTTCGAGGTGCTCGAGACGCGTGTGCTGCCGAAGGTGGCCGGGCCGATCAGTCGCGGGGCGATGGAATATGCGCGGGTCTGGAAGACGGCGCAGCGGTTGACGCGCAAGCCGGTGAAGTTCGGCGCCATTTCCGGGCAGATGGTGGCCACCAGCGTGCACGACGCCCATTACAAGAATCGCCGCGCGCTGACGATGGCATTGTCGGCCGCCATGAACGAGGAGTTGACCGAACTCGCGGATGCCGGATGTCGGGTCATTCAGGTCGAGGAACCGGCAATCCACGGCATGATCGGCGTCGACGACAGCGAGGTGACGAGCGATTTTCTCGTCGACGCGTTCAACCGCGAAGTGCGGGGGCTGCGCGCCAAGTCAGAAGTCTGGGTGCATACCTGCTGGGGCAATCCGGCGGCGCAGAGGACGGAAACCAAACGTCGCTTCTATACGCCGGCGCTGCCCTATTTCGACCGCCTCGAGGTCGACGTCGTGACGTTCGAAGCGGCCGACAACGGGGGCGACGAGATCGAGGATTTCGCGGCGGCCATTTCATCCGACAAGAAGATCGCTATCGGCGTCATCAGCCATCGCTCGTTGCAGGTGGAGCGGCCCGACGAGGTGGCGGCGCTGATCCGGCGCGCCCTGAAGGTCATTCCAGCCGAACGTCTCATCGTATCGACGGACTGCGGCTTCGGCCGGCAGGGCATGAGCCGTCTGCATGCGTTCTACAAGATGGTGGCGCTGGTGCGTGGCACCAATATCGTGCGCAAAGAGCTGGGGTTGCCCGTCGCCGATGTGCTGGCTGCCGACGAGGCAGGCGCGCTGATTTGAGCAGTGCCTCGCGCGGGCGCTGAGTGCGCGGTTCTAGGGCCGACCCCGTCGTGCGGGTAATGCGTCGAGACTTGGCGCGGGCGCGGCAATGATGTCGTCCGCCGCGTCACTGGCCGAGTGATTGGCGTAGGTGTTCCACGTCGGCGTATAGGCGTCGGCTTGATCACCCCATGCGGTCCAGCCGGGTCGCGGTCCGCGCGCAAACATCTCGAGAAAAGGTCCCCAACTGCAAGTCTCGATCAGCGCATAGAGTTCATCGGGCTTACGCGAGTGCTCGCGCTTGATGGTTTTGAGAATGTTGACCTGGCGGCGGCCGGGGGAAAGCGTGCGCACGTCTTTGCCGCGCACGCCGAAGAGGATGAGTTCCGTCGTGTTGCGAAAGTAGAAGCCCACGCCGCGTCCATCGGGGCCGCCGTCTTTGCGGACCTTGTGCCAGACGATGTTGCTTTTGTAGGTGAAACCCCAAGCGGCCATCACCGCGAGGCCCTCCGGTAACAGCGCGTTGGGAACCCAAAGATAGAGGTGGGCGCGATCAGCGGCGATGTCGCGGACGGGAAGTGAACCGATGTCGGGGAGCGCCAGCGTACCATAGCGCGCGAGACGACGGTGCTCGGGCGCCATTTTGCCGGTGCGGTTCTGAAACTGCCAGGGCGGGTCGGCGAGAATGGTCGCGAACCGCTGTCCGCCCGCACACGCAATCAAATCGTTCTGCAATGGCGTGTGCATATCGGCCGATCGCCCCCGATCCGTCCGCCTTCAGGTGTTGCCCCGCCGCGTGCGTCCGGCGAAGCGTACGGCTTCTTCTGCGGCGCGAAACAACGCCCGCGCCTTCAGCACGCATTCCTGCTGCTCGTCCTGGGGCACGCTGTCGGCAACGAGGCCCGCACCCGCCTGCACATGCATACGCCCGTCTTTCACGAGTGCTGTGCGCAGCACGATGCAGGTGTCCATATTGCCATCGGCCGAAAAGTATCCGACGCACCCGGCATAGGGTCCGCGCTTTTCTTTCTCCAGTTCGTCGATGATCTGCATGGCCCGCACTTTCGGTGCCCCCGAAAGTGTACCAGCGGGAAAGCCTGCCATCAGCGCGTCGATGGCATCTTTGCTCGGGTCGAGACGACCATGCACGGTCGAGGAGAGGTGCATCACCTGGCTGTAGCGTTCGACGTCGAAACTCGATGCCACGCGCACCGAACCGATCTCGGCGACGCGGCCGACGTCGTTGCGGCCCAGGTCCAGCAGCATCAAGTGTTCGGCGCGCTCTTTGGGGTCGGCCAGCAACTCGCGCTCGAGGGCGCGATCTTCTTCGGGTGTGGCACCACGGCGGCGTGTGCCGGCCAGGGGACGGATGGTCACTTCGCCATCACGCGCGCGGACCAGGATTTCTGGGCTGGAGCCGACGAGGGCGAAGGTGCCGAAGTCGAGGTGAAAGAGGAACGGCGAGGGGTTCGTGCGGCGCAGTGCCCGATAGAGCGCAAACGAGGGCAAGGTGAACGGTGCCGAGAACCGCTGCGCCAGGACGATCTGGAAGGCGTCGCCAGCCGCGATGTAGTCTTTGGCGCGATCGACCATCGCCATATATTCGGCCGGCGTCGTATTGGACACGGGATCGGGTGCGGCGAGGCCCGTTGCACTCAGCGAGGCGTGGTGGGGAAGCGGCTCGTCGAGCGCGGCGACGATGGCGGTCAACCGTGCGCACGCGTCCGCGTAGGCGGGCGTAGCGTCGACACCGTCCCGCGGATAGGTCGGAGTGACGAGCGTCATCTCGTCCTTCACGGCATCGAAGATCACCATGACCGTCGGGCGCACGAGGATCGCATCGGGTACACCCAGCGTATCGGGCCGCACGTTGGGCAGGTGCTCGATCAGCCGGACCGTGTCGTAGCCCATGTAGCCGAAAATGCCGGCGGCCATCGGCGGCAGGTCGTCGGGCAGCTCGATGCGCGACTGGGCAAGGAGTGTGCGGAGAGCCGTCAACGTCGGTTCGACCTCGGGTTCGAACGCGTCGGGCGCTGTGGCGGGCGTGCGATTGATTTCGGCGCGATTGCCGAAGGCGCGCCATACGATGTCGGGGTCGAGGCCGATGATCGAGTAGCGGCCCCGCACCGCGCCGCCTTCGACCGACTCCAGCAGAAACGACAGACGCCGGCCACTCGACAACTTGAGCATCGCCGACACGGGAGTCTCGAGGTCGGCAACGAGGCGCGTCCACACGAGTTGCGGTTTGCCTGCTGCCCATTGCCGCGAGAAATCGCCCGGCGAGGGAAGAAAGTCAGGACCGATCTGGTCGGTATCGCCGCTGGGATCGGTCGCGCGGGTCACTGGGGCAGTTCCCCGCCGATGACACGCTTGTAGACGGCTTCGTCGATCGAATAACCGTACCGGTCGCGCAGGGCGGAGACGTACACGCTGAGCGCATCGCCTTGGTACTGGCCGCGGAGTTCCTTGCGCAGCCGGTCCGCCTGCTCGGTGGTCGGAGCATCAGGCGCCTTGATCTCGCGCACGACGAACACGGTGCGGGATTTGCCGTCGTTGGTTTCGGCTGATCCCGCGGTTCCGGCAGCGAGCGTGAACGCTTGGCGCACACCGACCGGTGAAAGCCCCGGCACGAGCCCGCCGCGCTTGAAGGGCGGCGCGGTCTCGGGCTTCCAGCCTTCCTTCTTGGCGATGTCATCGATCGTCTCGCCACCATTGATGCGTTTGACGAACGCGTCGGCTGCAGCGGCCAGCGCCTTGCGCTGCTCGCTCTCCTGCCACAGGGTCTTGATCTCGGCGGTGACCTCTTCGTAAGGCTTTGTCTTGGGCGCAACGATATCGCCCACTTCGAGCCAGGCTTTACCGGCATCCGATAATTCGACGTCGTCACGATCGCCACCGCCACGATCGGAGCCGAAGGCGGCTGTCAAAATGCGCTCGGCATCGGGATGCGTGATGGCGGGCTTGCCATCGGGACCGTTGCCGGTGCGATCGACGCCCTGGGCATCGATCACGTCGAGCTTGAGCTCCTTGCCGATCGCTGCCAGGGATTTGCGGTCGCCTTTCAACTCGTCGACTTGGACGTTGAGCTGCTGGACCAGTTCGCTCTGGCGGGCCTGTTCGAGTTCAGAGCGGATTTCCGGTGCGACGTCCTCGAACGTGCGTGTGCGCGCGGCTTGAATGTCGATGACTTTGGTCAGCTGGAACCCGGCCTTCGTCTCGATCGGTGGGGACACCTGCCCCAGGGGCGCCTGGAAGACGGCCGCAGCGAGCCTCGTGTCGGGCACTTCGCGGCGCGAGAGCAAGCCTTGATCGATGCGGCCCTGAGCTCCCATGGCGTCCAGTGCGACCATGAGGAAGCCTTTGCCGTCGGCAATCTCTTTCGCGGCGGCTTCAGCCTCGCCTCTCGTCTTGAAGCTGATCTGCTGCCAGCGACGACGCTCGGGAATGTCGTAGCCCGTGCGATTGCGCTCCCAGGTGCTGCGCACGTCGGCATCGGGGATCGCTGCGAGTTCTTTCAACTTCTCGCGCGTCAGCATCAGAGCCGTGATGCGCCGGCGTTCCGGCTCGCTGAAGCGAGACTTCACGGTTTCGTAGAATTCTTTGAGCTTTGCCTCGTCGGGTGCAGGGATCGGCGCCAGCTTGGCGGGATCGAGCGTCACGGTGGTGGCGGTGCGCGTTTCTTCGCGGAAGCCATGCAGCACTTTGATCAAGCTGTCGGGAGCCACGGCGGCGTCGCGCAAGGACTCCGCCAGCATGTCGCGTACCGCATCCTTGCGCCGTTCGGCGAAATAACGCTGGTGCGTGAAGCCGACCTGACGCAACCGCTCGTCGAAGAGGGCACGGTTGAATTGTTTGTCGGCGCCCTGGAATGCGGGGTCGGTGCGTACTGCCTCGACAATGGCGGCTTCGCTCAACCCCAGTCCGAGCTGATCGGCATGGCGGTCGATGGCGGCGCGGTCGATCAGCGCCATCAGAATGTCGCGCTCGAGGTCGGCCGACATATTGCGCTGGCGCAACTTGTACATGATGCGGGCGTTCTCTCGCGTCAGCGTCTGGCCGACTTCCTGGCTGAGCAGGTTGCGTTGTTGATCCGCCAATTGCTGCAGGTCCTGCGCGCTGACGGCATTGCCGCCGACGCGCGCGACGGTCGTTTGTGTCACCTCGCGGGTAAAATTCGGAATGCCCCAGAGGGCGAAGCTCAGGATGAGCACGCCGAACAGAAGAAAGACGAGGAGCTTGGAGACGACACGTCGGAAACTGTCGAGAAACATTCGGTCATCCGCATGGAGTGTTCGAGGACTGCTGGCGGGTGCGTAACCTGCCGGGCGGGCCGCCGCAAGGGCTTGTCCCGACCCTTGGCACCCCCTTGGGTTGCGTCGAGATCGGCGGCATCATAGGAATTGCGAGGATCGCCCGCAAGGCGGGGCCTGCGTGACACGTCGTCGAAATCGCACCGCAACACGTCGAGGGGAATTATGGCAACTCAAGGCGGTAGCATTCGTCCGCTGGTCGCGGGCAACTGGAAGATGAA
>JANOHP010000040.1:0-29125 GCA_031406575.1 Hyphomicrobiales bacterium | reverse complement strand
TGTTGCGACTGGCCTGCTGTCTCGTCACAGAACGCCTCGTGCGCGTTTTTCGAAATGAAGGGTAGGCACCTTTTCGGAATGACCAACGTTCTCGAAAAATTCCCTTTCTAATCATGGCGCTCCCTACGGGAGTCGAACCCGTCTTTTCAGATTGAAAATCTGACGTCCTAACCGATAGACGAAGGGAGCGGCGCCGGGCATCCTATAGGGGGGGTCGGGGGCGGATGCAAGGCTTACCCGCCAATTGCTTGCGCGGGCGGGTTGGAGCAGACTTGGTAGGGCTGGGCGATACGGCTCGCCCCATAGGCCTGCGAACGGGCGTTTGCGGCCCGTGGCGGCCAGATTCGGTGAAGCGAGGGAATGGAATGGCTGGGATGATGACGGTGGCGGGGGTCGATCTCGAGGTCGAGGACCGCGGAAAAGGCCGGCCGCTGCTGTTTCTGCATGCGGGCGAGGGCCTGGGTCCCGAGCGACCCTGGCTCGACCTGCTGGCGGCGCGCTACCGGGTGATCGCGCCTTCGCATCCGGGGTTTGGCCGGTCCGTGCTGCCCGACTGGATCGGGACGACCGATGATCTGGCCTACCTCTATCTCGACCTCGTCGCCAAGCTCGACCTGAAGGATGCCGTGCTGGTCGGTGCCTCGTTCGGTGGGTGGATCGCGGCCGAAATGGCCATCCGCAGTACAGCGGCGTTTTGCAAGATCGTGCTCGCCGCGCCGCTGGGCATCAAGGTGGGACCGCGCGAGATTCGCGATATCGCCGACATGCATTCGATGACGCGCGAGGCCTACGTGGACCTCGCCTGGGCCGACCCATCCAAAGGCCAACTCGATCTCACTGGGTATTCCGACGCGGACCTGCAGGCGCTGGTGCGCGGGCGCGAGGCGCTGACGCTGTTCGGGTGGAAGCCCTACATGCACAATCCTCGCCTCAAACCGTGGCTGCATCGCATCGACAAACCGACGTTGCTGCTTTGGGGCAATCGCGATCGCATCGTCATGCCGGCCTACGGCGAAGCCTGGGTGCGCGAAATTCCCGGCGCCCGCATCGAGGTGATCCCCGAGTGCGGCCATTATCCCGCCTGGGAGCAACCCGACGCCTTCGCCGCCAAAATCGCTGCCTTCGCAGCCTGAAGCCTCCGAGGAGACGATCCGATGCGCGTGTGGTATTTTTCCGAGATGGCCTATCATCCCGCCTGGGATGAGGGACTGAAACGCGGCTCTCTGCGCGTGGTGCTGCCCAACGGCGAAGTCGATCCGCACGTCGCCCACAAGCTGCTCAACCGCTATTTCGACGAGTTCGCCGCCTGTGACGAGGCCGGCATCGACATCATGGTCAATGAGCACCACTCGACGGCCACCTGCATGACGGTGTCCGTGCCGATGGCGCTGTCGATCATCGCACGCGAGACGAAAAAAGCGCGGCTTCTGTCACTGGGCAACCCGATTGCGAACCGCCCCGATCCTGTTCGCGTGGCCGAGGAAATGGCCTGGCTCGACGTGCTCTCGGGTGGGCGGTTGGAAATGGGGCTGGTCAAGGGCGCGCCTTACGAAATTCACCCCGCCAACACCAATCCCGCCCGTCTGATGCGCCGCTATTGGGAAGCGCACGACCTGATCATCAAGGCGATGTCGACGACCACGGGGCCATTCAATTGGGAAGGTGAGTATTTCCAGTATCGCAACGTCAACATCTGGCCGCGCCCGCTGCAACAGCCCACGCCGCCCGTGTGGATGACAGGTCTCAGCGTCGAGAGCGGCATCATGGCCGCCGAGAAGGGGCATGTGATCGGCACGCTGCTGTCGGGAAGCGTCGCCGGGCCGATGTTCGATGGCTACCGCAAGCGCGCCAAAGAACTCGGCTGGACGGCAGGGCCGGATCGGTTCGCCTATGCGGCCTGCGTCGGCGTCGGCGCCACTCGGGCCGAAGGCTTGCGGCGCGCCGACCTCATTGCCGATTACGTGCGCACCGCGCCGGTTGTTGCGGAGCCCTTCACCAATCCGCCGGGTTACAACTCGATCAACGCCAACGTCGGCATGTTGAAGGGCGGCGGCAAAGGCTTCGTGCGCGATCGCAACGGCAATCCCGTCGAGCATCGCACGGCAACGGTGCAACAGTTCATGGACGCCGATACGGTGTTTGCGGGCACGCCCGATGACGTCTACGACCAGATCAAGAGCCTGAATGATCGAGTGGGCGGCTTCGGCCACCTGCTGTTTTTCGGTCAGGGCGGCCATCTCGACCATAAAGACACGCTGGAGAACATCCGCCTGTTCGGCAAGGAAGTGATGCCGCGCCTGCGCGAGTTGAACCCGGAGCCGGCGGCGCGACGCAGCGCGGCCGAATAGCGGCCTCGACCCTCCCTGATCCCCGCGTCAGCCGTTTCTGCGAAATGTCACGACGAGGACATCGCGGTGCGCCGGCAGCGCGGGGTCGAGTGGCTCGACGGGCGTGACGCCGTGATAGACGCGGGAATCGTCGACGAGGGCCGCATCGAACGGGGTCGTCAGGGTGAAGCTGCCCAGTGGTGCCTTGTCCAGGTCGGCGACCGTGGTCGTTCCGCTCTGAATGTTGACGCGATCGATGAGCAGCACCAGCACCCAGTCGACGCCGTCGCGGTGCGCACCTTCGGGCGTCGGCCGGCCCTGGGCGCCGGCGCGTGCTTCGATGCGGAATTGATGCACTTCGATGAGCCATGACGCCACGTCCGGCGAGAGCCTGCCGAAGCAGTCATGGCACCATCCCAAAATGGTCTGCAAGCTGGCACCTGCACCGATGTTTTCGTCGACCGGGTCGAACCAGCGATCGATGCCGCCGTTGAGCGGGTTGTTGTTTTGCGTCTGGAAATGCGGCTGGTGAGGCTGACGCGCAATCGGGCCATGCTGCGCCCGGTAAACGGCATGGCGCCGGCGGCGATAGCGGCCTCCATCGGCCATGTAGGTGTCTAGGCCCAAGTCATTCCAGCTCGCGGCAAAGGCGTCCCAGTCCGTGAGCGCGCCCGTTTTCACGAACAGCGCGCGCATGTCCGATCCGGAGACAAAGGCAAAACCCCGCTGCGTCAGCGCGTGCTCGATGGTGGTGTCGTGGTCGATGGTCATGGGCCGTCCGATTCACTTCAGCCGTGCCGATCGGCCTACATATAGGACGTGCCGGTCCGGTTTGCAGTCGTTTAGTGGGGGGGGGTGGCCGGTGTCGGGCCCTGACACGGCAGCGGTGGGCACCATTGCCCTCGCAGGTAACTCTCCCTTAGATCGGCACCGTTTATTCACAATTTTTTCAACGTGATAGGCGCGAGGGCGGGCACCCGCAACACGTCGCTTTTCAGCTCTCTGCGGATACGGTGCGAGGCCATGAGCCGAGCACCCTGCGGCGATGCAAAAAAGTGATCACCGCAACGCTCCTTGGGGCCTATTGTGATAGGCTTCCCGGAAGCTAGGCCGCGACCTCCTAAATCGACGCGACGGATAGCTCGCTCTCCAAGCCGAGCACGACACCAGCCAAGCAGTCCCAGCCGGAGGTGTGACCGATTTGGGCGACGGCGTCGAGACGCGCGCCCAGATCGGGGCTGTCGAGTAGAAGCGCATTCAGCAGCAGATGCACGGGCTCGGCCGCCATGCCATCGGCCGCAGCGGACAGGTGCATGGCGCTGGCGGGCACGGTGAGGTCGTCCAGTTCGGGCTCCAGAGCGTGCCACAGGGCATCGCGCAGCGTGATACGGCCGGCCGCAGTGAGGGCGAGCATCAACCCGCCCAGGAGGTCGTCACCGGAGGGGGTGAAGCCCGGACCGAGACCCACGAGCAGAGTGGCTGCGCGCATCGTGTCGGCAGTCCAGGTGTGAGCCATGAGGCTCGGCGGGAGCCCACGAACGAGGTCGCCGATCGGACCCTTGGCGGCTCTGGCAATCGTCGGGAGGGCCTTCGCATCATGCGGCTCGCCGAAAACCAAGCGGGCGAGCCCGTCGTGGGGCGGCAGTCCTCGGGCAAGCCCTCGCAGTCGAAGCAGGCCTGATTTTACGCGGGGCGCATCGAAAGCCGGCGTGATCGGCGGATGCCACGTCTCTCCCGATCCGACGGCGAGAGCGAACCCGTCGCCGATGCGGCACGTGGTGCCGTCGGCCTCACCCTCGGCATCCAACATGACGCCGAGGGATGGCCACGCGATGCCATCGGGAAGCGCAATTCCCACATTGATGGGCCCAGCCCCGATGGCGGGCGTGCCGATGCAGACGACGCCGCTGGGGCAGGCGAGATAAAAGCAGCGCTCGAACAGGGCGATGACGCGCGTTGGCCCCGCGTGCGCAAGCACGTCGCGCGCGATGGCGCCACAGCAGACAATCGCGAGCGCGGCGCGTGCGTTCCCGCTAGACATCGCGACCGCTCCACACGGTGAGCGCGAGGCGCGCAGCCGCCGCATTCGACGGCGCGACACGAATGCCGACGGCTTCGAGTGCGCGAACCTGTGAGGAGCGGGATTGCGGATCGGTCTCCGTGCCGGTAACGGACGCGACGATGACGGGGCGTCGCTGTGGAAGGCCCGAGAGATGACGCACCAGATGCCCCGCAGGATCAGCGTGGCTGCCGTACCCCAGCACGCAATCGATCAGCAGCACGGCGCACGCGGGATCGACCAGTGCGGCGGCGAGGGCATCGTCACGCACGGCGGGCTCGATCATCGGATGCGGGCGGCCGATCGTGTAGGCGTCGTCGCCCAGATCGATCAGGGTGTGGCGACCTTCGGCCTCATCTGTTGACACGACACCGCTGATCGCCGCGTTCGACGCGAGCGGCAGGCCCGCATCCCGCAAGACGACCTGCGCTTCCGCGCACAGCGTGCCGCCCGCAAAAAGGCCACGGATGAAACCACGCCCTGAAGTCGCGCGACCCGGCGGTCGTGCGACCAGGGACTTGCCGAGCGCCGATAGCGCGGCTGCCTCGAGCGTCGGTGCCGCGCGCGCATTGGATGGCATCGCAACCTCCGCGCCGCCGATGAAGCAGATCGTGAACGTCTTCGCCGAGCGCGCCACGCGGTCCAGAACTCTGCGCGCCGTCGCAGGATCAGGCGGTTTCGAAATGACGACGATATGCCGGGTGCCCAGATCGGCGTCGAGCAGATCGAGGGCCATGAGAGTCGTGAGGCCGCCGACCTCGGCCTTCAAATCACGACCCCCCGTGCCGATGGCATGACTGATGCCGCCGCCGCCGTTCGACACGAGGCAGGACACTTCCTGGATGCCCGTTCCCGACGCCCCGACGATGCCGATGTCGCCGCGCGCCACGGCATTGGCGAAGCCGAGCGGAACGCCACCGAGGATCGCGGTGCCGCAGTCGGGTCCCATCATCAGCACGCCAGCGGCTTGTGCGGCCTGCTTCAGCGCGACCTCGTCGGCCACCGAAACGTTGTCGGAAAACATCATGACGTTGAGGCCATGGCGGGTCGCCTTCATCGCCTCGGCCGTTGCATAAACGCCGGGAACGGAGATCAGCGCGAGATTGGCGCCGGGCAGTATCGCCTTGGCTGATCGAATGGTGCGCGGAGCCCAATCCGCTTCATCGGACTGCTGCACTTTGGGCTGATCGATCAGACGGCGCGCCTCGACGAGCCCCGCCTGTCCCGACTCCGCGTCGCGCGACCGCAGCGCAATCAGCAGATCGCCGGGACCAGCATTTTTGCTGTCGTCCGACAACACGGCTGCGTCCGCCAGAATGCGACGGTTGGCCGGCGTCGCCATCAGCAACCCGCATTCCTCGATGCCGGGCATCGCCTTGACGGCGGCCGCAATGCGCATCAGAGCCACAGAGTCGAAATAGGCACCCCGCCGTACTTCGTTGAGAACGACGCTCATCGTGCGCCCACCGTCTCGGCAAATGCCCTCAGCGCCGCCGTGAAGCATCCAGGCGGCGCCTTGACGATGCCCGCGCCGACCTGGCCGATGCCGGGCTTCCGGTGCGCGATGCCGGTGTTGATCGTGGGCATGAGGCCGGTTTCGACGACGCGGCGAATATCGATGCCGGTCGGCACGCCCTGATTGTCGAGCTGCGGGATGGTCCACTCCGGATTTTCGGCGAGCGTGATCTCGCGCATGCTGCGGGTGATGCGCACGGCGTCCGAGACGCGGCCCGCGCCGACGAAGCCGACGACGGCCGGTGCCGCCGCCATGGCGAAGCCGCCCAAGCCGATCGTTTCAACGATGGCGCTGTCGCCCATGTCCGGGTTCGCATCGGCTTCACTGTAGCCAGGAAAATAGAGTCCCTTGGGCATCTCGACGGGGGCCGTGAACCACTGGTCGCCAGTCGCCGAGACTTGAATTCCGAAATCGGTGCCGTTGCGGCACATGGCCGTGACCACGCTCGAGCCGGGAATGCCGCGCACGGGGTCCATGATCGCTTTGCCCATGGCCATGGCGACGTTGAGATGGAATTGATCGTTGGCGGCGATGAAGGCGAGCGCACGGACCAACGTCTCCGTGTCGGACGCCGCGCGCGCCAACGCCGGCGCGAGCTGGCGCAGCAGCAACGATGAACACGCGACGTTGCGCTGGTGCATCTCATCGCCCATCCCCAAGCCGCGCGCGATCAGCGGTTTGAGCGCGATACCGCCCATCGCGCGCAGCGCCGTCCCGAGCAGCGGCCCCAGACCCGTCGTCAGCCAGCGAATGCGGTCGAGCACTTCGGCATCGTTGCCGCCGAAACGCATGACCTTGCCCAGGCCCTCGTTGATGGCGCAGGTGGCGCGATTGCCGAAGGCGCGGTTCTCGACGACGAGCAGCATCTGGCCAGCCGTGGTCATGCCCGTCATCGGGCCGACGCAGCCGTGATGGTGGTTGGGCTCGAACGTGAACGCCCCCGATGCCGCCATCGCCTCGGCGGCCTCGAGGTCCTTGGCCCAGCCCTCGAACACGGCAATGCCCGTGACCGCGCCGCGCATCGGTCCGCACATGCGGTCCCAGCCCACCGGCGGCCCGGCGTGCAGAATATGCTGGCGACCCAGCCGAGAAAGCACATCGCGCGCAGGCACGACATCGACGAGCCAAGGGTCACCCGCAAGCATCCGGCGCAGCGCCGCCTCGTTCGCGCGCTCGATCGACGCGGCAATGTCGCCCGATGTCGTCACCATTCACCTCGAGACCGAAACATTGAGCAGGTTGCCGATCCCGGGGCGCGCGAGGCCCAGGTGATCGCGCAGCGTCGTGCCCGTATATTCCTTGCGGTAGATACCGCGTCGCTGCAGTTCAGGAACGACAAATTTCACGAAATCCTCGAAGCAACCGGGCTGATGCGTCGGCCCGATGACGAAACCGTCGCACGCAGGCGCCGACCACCATTCCTCGATCTTGTCGGCAATCTCCTTCGGGCCCCCGATCCAGGCCTCGCGCAGCAGGCCACGGCCGGTGATCTGCATGAAGTCGCGCACCGTCGGGTTTTTCTTGCCGGCGCGCAGAACGCGATCGCGCATCGACTGCATGCCGCCAATGCCCGCCAGTTCCTCGTCCGTGAAGGCCTCGTCGAGACCTTTCGTGGCGAAATCGAAGTTCAGCGCTTCCGAGAGAAGCGAGAGCTGATCGATTTCGTTGGGCAGCTTGTCGTAAGCGGCTTTCTTGTCCTCGGCCTCCGACTTGGTCGCCGCACAAACGGGATAAAACAACGCGCAGATTTTTTGAGATTGCGGATCGCGACCGAACGAGGCGACTTGCGCCTTGGCCTTGGCGTACTCGGCCTTCGCCGTGGCGAGGTCGTGATAGACGACGAACAGCAGTTCGCCCCAGCGCGCAGCGAACCGCTGACCGCGCCCGCTCATGCCGGCCTGAATGACCACGGGATGGCCTTGCGGGCCGCGCGGCACGGTGAAGGGGCCGCGCGACGAAAGATATTTGCCCTTGTAGTCGATGCGGCGGACCTTATCGCCGTGGGCGTAGAGGTTGTTTTTCTTGTCGACGACGACCGCGTCGTCGTCCCAACTGTCCCAGTGACCGAGCACGATCTCCAGGAACTCGTCGGCCCGATCGTAACGGGCGTCGTGCTCCATGTGCGCGTCACCGTGGCCCATGTTGCGGGCCTCGCTGTCGTTGACCGAGGTGACGACGTTCCAGCCGGCGCGGCCCTTGGTCATCAAGTCGACGGTCTGGAACAGGCGCGCGACATGGAACGGCTCATAGTAGGTGGTGGAGTAGGTCGCCCCCAGCCCCAGATGTTTCGTCACCGCCGCCATCGTCATCAGGCAAGTGACGGCGTCGAGCTTCACACAGCGAATGCCGTTTTCGACGGTGTGGCGATGATCCTGGCCGAACATATCGGGCATGGCCAAGCGATCATCGAAGAAGCCGATGTCGAATTTCCCGGCCTCCAGGACACGGGCGATGTGCTGGTAGTATTCCGGCGAAAAGCTGTCGGTGCGGGCATCTGGATGCCGCCAGGCGGCGGGCAGCGTCGTGCAGTTCTGGGCCTGCAGGAAGGCGACGAAATGGACCTGGCGCATGGCGGCACTCGCTCGGGTTGTAGTTGCGCGTCGGTGGACGCCGGCCCACCGCAGCATGTCCCGACGTTGACCGCGCGAAGCACGGCGGTCAAGTGCGGGGAGAGGCGACCAATCGAGGTGAACCGGCTCAACCATGACTTGCGGTTCAGCGACCCGCCCCCTAACTTGCAGGCGTGTTCGGCAAGAGGTGGCTTCGATGGCCCCCGATGGCGCGTCGTCCGTTCGGCGCCCCCGCACTGCAGCATCGCCCCCATCAGCGGAGAGCCTTGACCCGTGTCGAAAAAACCGAACCTGACCAAAGTGAAGCCGCAGGCCGCCATCACGCGCTGGCTTGGCGATTTCGAGACCGCCTTGAAGCGGGAGGACATCGAAGCCGCAGTTGCATTGTTCCTGCCGGGGGATTGCCACTGGCGCGATCTCGTCGCCTTCACCTGGCACTTGGAAACGGTGAGCGGGCCCAAAGCCATCGCCACCAGGCTGCGCAAGACGCTGCCCAAGACGCGGCCCCACAACTTCCGTATTGCCGAGAAACGCACCCAGCCCCGGCTCGTCAAACGCGCAGGCACCGAAACGATCGAGGCGCTGATCACGTTCGAAACGTCAACCGGCAGAGGCAGCGGGATCCTGCGGCTCGTTCCCGACGCCGACGGCAAGCTGAAAGCCTGGGTGCTGCTGACGGCGCTCGATGAAATCAAGGGGCACGAGCCACGCATCGGCACGCGACGGCCGCGCGGAGACGAGTGGTCGGGAGGCTTTGGCGGCGACAACTGGATGGATGTGCGCAAGCGCACGATCGCCTACGAGGATCGCGAGCCCACCGTCGTCGTGATCGGGGGCAGCCAATCGGGCCTCGGCATCGCGGCGTGCTTGGGGGTGCTGGGCGTCGACACGCTGGTCATCGACAAGCACGAGCGTGTCGGCGATGCGTGGCGCAAGCGCTATCACAACCTGACGCTGCACAACGAGGTGTATGTCGACGACCTGCCTTACTTGCCGTTCCCGCAGAATTATCCCGTCTACATTCCCAGGGACAAGATCGCCAATTGGCTGGAGTTCTATGCCGACACCATGGAACTCAATGTGTGGACGAGCACGGAATTCACGGCCGGCGGCTACGACGAAAAGACCAGCCAGTGGCGGCTGACCGTGCGCCGTGCCGACGGCTCCACGCGCGTTCTCAAACCGCGCCACGTCATCTTCGCGACCGGCGTCAGCGCTATCCCGATCGCCCCCGACTTGGCCGGAATCGACACCTTCAAGGGCGAGGTGATGCATTCGAGTCAGTTCAATTCCGGCGCCAAGTGGAAGGGCCGCAATGCGATTGTTCTGGGCACAGGCAACAGCGGCCACGACGTCGCGCACGACCTGTGCATCAGCGGTGCCGATACGACGATCGTACAGCGCGCCTCGACACTGATCATCAGCTTGAAAGAGGCGCAACGCGTCTACGAACTCTACCAAGGCGATTTGCCGATCGAGGACTGCGATTTGATCGCGACCGCATCGCCCTACCCCGTGCTCGTGCAGGGCTACAAGATTGCAACGGCTCAATGCATACAGGCCGATCAGAAGCTGCTCGACGGCCTGGCCGCACGCGGCTTCCGGCTCGACAACGGGCCGCCCGACGACACCGGCTACCAGATGAAATATCTGCGTCGGGGCGGCGGCTACTATTTCAACGTCGGCTGCTCGGACTTGATCGTGGACGGCCGCATCAAGCTGGCGCAGTACCACGACATCGCGCGCGCCGTGCCCGAAGGCGTGAAGATGAAGGACGGCCGCACCGTGCCCGCCGACCTCATCGTGGCGGCGACTGGTTACAAGAACCAGCAGGACGTCGTGCGCCATTACATGGGTGACGCCATCGCCGACCGCCTCGGCCAAGTCTGGGACTTCGGCGCGGATGGCGAGCTGCACAACATGTGGCGCCGCACTCCCCAACCCGGCCTGTGGTTCGCCGGCGGTGGCCTGCCGCACGTGCGCATTTACTCGAAGTATCTCGCCCAGCAGATCAAGGCCGTCGAAGAAGGCCTCATCGATCCCACGCTCGACGGTGGCCGCAAGACACCCGATCGCAAGCGCGTGCCGAAGAAGGAAAAGGTGGGCGCGTGAGGCGGGCGCCACCTCCATCCGCAATGGGTTGCCATGTCGGCGAAAAGCGACGGTAAGTCCGCTGGAGGGAAGGGCACGCCCATGGCAATGAGGGAAGCGGGTGGGCGGATGGCAGAGCTGCCGTCCTGGCATGCTTTCGCAGTTGCGCTGCGGCGGCCGCCGACGACAGATGCCGACTGCACGATCACGCCGATCGATGCCGGTTGGCAGCTTGAATGGGCTGGTCGGGGACCTCGCGATTGGGAGGCCCTTGCAGCCTCCCTGTTCGGGGAAACACCCGCCGACCCGCCGACTTCGACGCCCTACACTCTGTCCCAGAGCGACGCCAACGCGCGAACCCACACCTTCGCCGCGTTCGTGGGCGGTGACCGCATGGTCGGTGCGCTGCTCGTGCAGCCCAGCCCGCTCGTTGATGGTCGTGAATGGCTGATCGCGCGGCTGGGGTCCGCACTGGGACCCTCTGAACGGTTTCGCCTCATGGCCGGTCGGCCCAGCGGTGTACTGTCGCCGCGCGGACCCACCGTGTGCTTTTGTTGCGATGTCGGCCGCAGCGAAATCGTCGATGCAATTCGCGCGGGCTGCGCGACACTCGCGATGGTCGGCGAGAGGACGCGTGCGGGCACGAACTGTGGCAACTGCCGCCCCAACGTCGCGCGATTGATCGGCAGTGCTCTGTCGGCTGGCGCGAGTTGACGCTCGAGCGGTTCAGGTTGCGCGGCGACGCAGCCGGTGATCGATGGCGAGCACAGCGGGAACGTGGTCGCGTCCGTTCAGATCCGCTCGCCGTACAGTCGGACTGTACCTGGCCCCCGGCATTCCGGTACGATGACGGCCTCATGTGGACGGCGCCTCGACTGTCGGCACGAGACGCCGCGACGCAAGCGATCATGAAAACAGGAGCGGACATGCGACGTCGCGATTTTGTCTTCGGCACGGCAGCTTCGGCATCCCTCGTCTGTGCGCCGTCGATCGGGTGCGCGCAGACGAAATGGCCCGAGCGGCCGGTGAAGCTCGTCGTGCCGTTCGCGCCCGGCGGCTCGACCGATCTGGTGGCGCGGCCGTGGGCGGAAAAGTTGACGCAGGAATTCGGCCAGCAATTCATCGTCGAGAACCGGGGCGGGGCATCGGGGATGATCGGCGCGGAGGCGGTCGCCAAGGCACCACCCGACGGCTACACCTTTCTGCTCGGGACCAGCACCGCTCTGGTGACACTGCCGATGGTGCGCAAAGTTCCCTATGATCACAAAGCCTTCGTGCCTGTGGGCCGGGTCGGTGATGCGATCACGGGGTTTGTGGTCAATCCCTCGACGGGGCTGAAAACGTTCCAGGAGATGATCGACTACGCGCGAAAAAATCCAGGCAAGCTGGCGTTCGGCTCGTCGGGCACGGCAACCGCGCCCCATCTGCGGCTCGAGCTGCTCAAGCTCGCCACGGGGGTCGATCTTCTGCACGTGCCCTACCGTGGTGGGGCCGATACGCTGAACGACATTCTGGCCGGCGCCATTCAGATGATGAACGAGGCATCGAGCATTCCGCACGTGCGCGCTGGCAAGCTGACGCTGCTCAACGTCAATCACCCCAAGCGCATCGCCGAGTTTCCCGACGTCCCGACGCTGACGGAGCTGGGCTACCCCAATTGCGATGGGGGCTCCTGGTTCGGCATCTATGGCTCGAGCAGTATCCCGCGCGATATTCTGGAGCGTTTCAACGCCAAACTCGTCGAAATCGGCAAAACGCCGGAGATGCAGGCGCGGCTCGCCTTGGTCAGCGCCGTTCTCACACCACAGACGCTGAGCGAAATCGCCCAGCACCTCGAGGACGACAGCAAGCAGACCGCCAGGGTCATCAAAGCGGCCGACATCAAGATGGAGTAGTTGGGAGCGCCCGCCGAAACCTGTGCCGGGGGCGTGAGACAACTCACGTCCCTACCGCGATTTCTCTCCATCGGCCGAACGACAATTTCGGGAGGCGACAGGGTTGCTCCATCTGCTAGGCTCGGGGTTCACTTTCCGGAGGACACATCATGATCTATGAATTTCGCACCTACACGCTCCAGCCGCGCACGCAGCCGGAGTTTCTGAAGCGTTTTGGCGAAGCGCTGCCCAAGCGGCTGGAATTCTCCCCCCTGACCGCGTTCTGGACGACAGAGATCGGCCCGCTCAATCAGGTTATCCACGTCTGGGGCTACAAAGACTTGAACGAGCGCGCCGAAAAGCGGGCGGCCGCCGTCAAGGCCGGCATCTGGCCGCCGAAGACGAGCGAGTTCATCACCGACATGAAATCGGAAATTCTCCATCCGCTGCCGTTTTCACCCAAGCTCGCGCCGTCCAATCACGGGCCGTACTTCGAGATGCGCTCCTATACGCTGCGCGCGGGCGGCACACCGGAAATGGCGGCGAACTGGGAAAAGCATCTGCCCAAACGCCTCGAGTTGTCGCCGCTCATCGGCGTCTTCTCGTCCGATATCGGTGGGCTCAATCAATGGGTGCACATCTGGGCGTACAAGAGCCTGGACGAGCGCGTCGCCGTGCGCAAAGCCGCCATGGAAAAAGGTATCTGGCCACCCCCTCCCCCGAGCCCGACCGTGAGCCAGGAAACGAAGATCCTACTGGCCGCACCGTTCTCGCCGATCAAGTGAATTCTTCCCGTCATCCTGGCCTCGGAGCGGCCTCTATGCCGCGACGAGCGCCGGGACGCAGCGTAAAAAGCGCCCGAAGGGCACGATGCTGAGTGCTGCGCACGCTTTCTGTGCTCGTTCCCCGGACAACGCTCGGCCTGCGGTCTCACGTTTCCGGGATGACGGAGATAATGGAAATCGATCGCGCCCATGCAGACGGCGACGCACCGGATCGACCTTCATCAGTTCTCACTCGACGTCGATGCGGGCCAGCTTGCAGCGTTCGATTGCAATCTGACGCCCGACGAACGCGAGCGCGCCGGCCGCTTCGTCGTTCCTGCGGATGGTGCGGAATTCACCGTCGGCCGTGGGCGATTACGCGAGATCCTGGCGCGGTATGTGGGACGGCCTCCAGGCGATCTGCGGTTCGCCTATGCCGCACACGGTAAGCCGCGCCTGGACATGAACTGCCCGGTGCCGTTCTTCAATCTGTCGCATACGGGAACCCAGGCCGTTCTCGCCGTATCGAGCGACTTGGACGTCGGGATCGATATCGAGCGCGTGCGGCCCGTCGAGCGTGGTCTGGCTCGGCGCTTTTTCAGTGTTGCCGAGGTCGCCACCCTCAAGGCGCTGCCGGCGGATCAGTGGCGCGAGGGCTTCTTTCGCTGTTGGACTCGCAAGGAAGCGGTTTTGAAAGCCCTGGGCGTCGGATTCTCGATGAGTTTGGCGTCGTTCGATGTGTCGATTGCCGAAGGCGAGCCGCCACGCGTGTTGCGGATCGACGCGGACCACGGAGCCCCACACGAATGGTCAGTGTTCGAGGTGCGACCCAGCCCGGAAACAATTGTCGCCGTTGCAGCCCGAGCGCCTGATGGACGAGCGATTGAACTCGTCCAGATCGATGTGGACGAGCCCAGTCGATAGGCAGGCTTACCGTTTCAATGCCGCGACGGCATCTGCGAGCACCTTGCCCGTCGTTTCGATATCCGCCGCCGAGACGTCGTGGTGGGTGACCGCGCGGATCATCGCACCGTAAGTCGTGCCCATCCGCACGCCGCGCCGCAGCATCTCCTCGCACAGGTCACTCGACGTGACGCCGGCGCCCGACGGATCGAAGAACACGATGTTGGTTTCGATGTTCGACGTGAACAGTTTCAACCCGCGCACACTCGCGATGTGCTCCGCCAACCGCCGCGCATTGGCGTGATCTTCCGCCAGTTTTTCCACGTTGTGATCGAGAGCGTAGACGCCGGCCGCTGCGATGATGCCCGATTGGCGCATCGCACCGCCGAGACGATGCTTCCATCGCCAGGAGTCGTTGATGAAGGCTTTCGAGCCGGCGAGCACGCCTCCGACCGGACAGCCCAGGCCCTTCGACAGATCGAGCCAAACCGTATCGACGGCTGCCGTCATTGTTTTGGCCGGTATCCCGGCGGCCACGGTCGCATTGAGCAGGCGCGCACCATCCATGTGCACGATCAGGTCGTGCTTGCGGGCGGCCTTGGCGACATCATTGATCTGCGCGGTCGTCCATACCGCGCCGCCGCCGCGGTTGACCGTCTGCTCGATCACGACGACGCGCGAGATGGGGTTGTGGCGGCCATCACCCGTGCGGATCGCCGCCTCGACGGCGTGACCGTCGAAGATACCTTTGTCGCTGGGGATGTTCAGCGTCTGCGCGCCGGCAAGAACGGACGCACCACCTCCCTCCGAGGTGAATACGTGCGTTTCCGACGCGCCGATGATCTCGTCACCCGGCCGGCAATGCACCAGCATGGCAATCTGATTGCACATCGTGCCGGAGGGCAGGAACATCGCCGCTTCCTTGCCCAGCAAATCGGCGACGCGGTCCTGCAGCAGATTGGTCGTGGGGTCTTCGCCGCGCTGCTCGTCACCGACGTCGGCTTCGGCCATGGCCTTGCGCATGCCGGGGGAGGGCTTCGTCTGCGTGTCGCTGTAAAGGTCGATCAGGCGGTTCTTGGTGTGACTGGGCACGGCGGGAGGGCTCCTCACGGGTTCTGGTTGCGGCCATAGAAGCCCGACGGCGCGATCGTTACAAGGCGCCCCGCAGTCGCGACACACGCAATGACGGCCCCCTTTGCGGCGCGAGGCCGTCGCGCTATGAAAAACGGCACTCTTCACGCCCGCCGCAATGACCGAAAGGCTAACCATGCAACTCAACGATCAGATTACGGCCGTCGTCACCGGTGGCGCCTCAGGGCTCGGCGCCGCCACAGCGCGGGCGTTGGCGGGAAAAGGCGTCAAAGTCGCCATTTTCGACCTGAACGCAGACCTGGGCGGCAAACTCGCCTCGGAAATCGGTGGCGGCTATTGGCGCTGCGACGTCACCGACGAGGCGAGCATCGACGCGGCCTTGGCGGCTTCCCGCGCCCAGCTCGGCCCGGAGCGTATCCTCGTCACCTGCGCCGGCATCGGCATCGCCAAGCGCCTGACGCGCCGCAATCGCGAGACCAACACCATCGAGACCCACGATCTCGCCACCTTCGCCAAGGTCATTCAGGTCAATCTGGTCGGCACGTTCCTGATGATGGCCAAATGCGCGGCGGGCATACAGACGCTGGCGCCGTTGACGGCGGATGGGGAGCGCGGCGTCATTGTCGCGACCGCTTCGGTGGCGGCCGAAGATGGCCAAATCGGTCAGGTCGCCTATGCGGCGTCGAAAGGGGGCGTGCTGTCGATGACGCTGCCCGTCGCCCGCGATCTCGCCCAGAGTGGCATTCGGGTGGCGACGATCATGCCCGGTCTCTTTCAAACGCCGATGTTCGATGGCCTGCCGCAGGAGTCGCGCGATGCGCTCGCCGCGTCGGTGCCGTTCCCCTCGCGCCTGGGCTATCCTGCCGAGTATGCGAGCCTCGCCGTCCACATCTGTGAGAACGCGATGCTGAATGGCGTGGGCATTCGCCTCGACGGCGCGGTGCGGCTGGCGCCACGTTGAGCGCAACCGCATCGCGCGTTCAACCCACTCGAACCCCGATCCGCCTGAGTACGGTGACGCGCCCGCCACCGGCCTTGGCGATGCGGTCGGCTGCGAATGTGAGCGGTTCGACGGCGACCGCCATGTGATGCGCGTTGGCGTGAAGCAGCATGATGCCGTCGGTCATGATGCCGACATGACCGGGCCAGAAGACGAGGTCGCCACGGTCGAGGCCGTCGAGATCGGCGGGGATCAGCACGTCGTTGCCGATTGCCAGCTGCTGCATGTCGCTGTCGCGCGGTGCGGCGATGCCGGCGGCCTCCAACGCGGTCTGCACGAGGCCTGAGCAGTCGAGGCCGTAACGGGTCCGCCCACCCCACAAATAGGGCGTACCGATGAAGCGCTCGGCAATATCGACGAAATCGCGGGCGGTGCGTCCTTCCTCCGCAATATGGCGCAACACCACGTAACCACCCGAGACGAGGCGTCCGAAACGGTCGTCCATCGACGCGATGGCGATACGGGCACCCATCGGGAGCTGCATCAGTGGCGGTGCTTTGATGTCGGCTGCGGGGTAGACGAACGTCGCCAGCGCCGAGACGCGGTGCGTCGTCGCGATCATCTCGCCCGCCACTGCATCGGCGGCCACGTAGCCGACATAGCCGTCGCGATCCAGTTGCACCCACGCGAACCCGTTGGCGGTATCGAACACCTGCACGGTCTCACCGTACAACGCCTCGGTATCGAGGGGTTCGGCAGCACCCGGGCGCCGACGGACGGCCACCAACGCGCGCACGATTTGGCCGGGCACACCTGCCACATAGCGTGGAGCGGAAACCCGGCCACGCAGACGCTCGTCGGCAAGATCGGGACGAGTGGCGTTGAGGCGTGGATCGAGCGTGGCGGTGGTCACGACGTGGCGCGTGGGCGGCGGCGGTGGTGCGGCGGTGTCGGTCAACGGAACATGTCCTCGGCTGCGGGTCGAATGAGGGCGGCGGCGGGCCTTTCCGGGGCCGTCCACGTGAGGCCGCGCACCAGTGCGGCTGGCGTGGCCTCTGCCGCTTCTCCCATGATCAACACGGCAGCGGAAGCCACGCTGTCGGCAAAGGCGGTTTCGGTCACCTCGAGGGCGCGCCCGTTCATGTCGGGTTGACCGCGCTGGTCGATAATGGCGGGCACACCGGCCGCACCGATGGCATGACCGACGGTGCCCAGTCGCCAAGCCCGACCGATGCTGTCGGTGATGACGACGCCGAGGGGAACGCGATAGTGCGCGTCCAACGCGACTTTCATCCGGCGCGCGCTGGCGTCGGGATCGAGCGGCAGTAGGAGAACGGTTTCCGCGTCGCCCGTTTGCTCGACATTCGAGCGATCGATGCCCGCGTTGGCCATCACGAGGCCGAGCCGATGGGCGACGACGATGACGTTTTTCTTGGCGCGCAGCACCTCGGCCGATTCTGCCAGGACAAGCTCGATCTGGCGGGGATCTTTGCCTGTCACCGTAGCGAGCTCATGCGCGCGCGGCGACGGCGCGACGGCGTCGAGCCGGGCCAGCCGTCCCTCCGCCTTCGACACGATCTTCTGCGCCAAGACGATGATGTCTTGCGCCGCCGGCGTGAGACCCGTGCGATCGATCGCCGCGATGATCAGCGCCACGAGATCATCGCCGGGTCTGATGCGGGGCAGACCCGGAAGCGACGTGACGGTGAGCGTGCGTGCGGTCATGCCTTGTCCGGTGACGAAAAGCCCGTGATGCGGATCGAGGCGCCGTCGACCTTGTAGGTGCGGTTGATGCCGATGATCACTGACGTCAGTGCTTCGGCGGCGGCCGAGTTGGCGAGGGGACCGGCGTGCAGGCCGCGCACGCCCAGGGCCTCGGCGAGAGCAATGGCCACCTCGCGGTCCTCCGCTTTGTCGCCGAACACCAGCACGTCGCAATCGAGCGCCATGTCGACCTGCTCCAGCTTATGGGCCGCCACGTTGTGGAAGGCCGACACGACCCGCACACCCTCACCCAGGCGAACCTGCGCCGCGACCGCAGCCGAGCCCTCGGGGGGGAGTTGGACGCGCGCCACCCGTGGCGGCACCAGCGGCACGGTGGTGTCGATGACGAGTTTGCCAGCGACGGCCGCCTTGATGTCGTCGAGCGTCGACGCCTGCGAGGCGAAGGGAACCGTGATGACGACAACGTCGGCGGCCGCTGCCGCGTCGGCGTTGGTGGCGCCTTTGGCTTTCGCACCGGTTGCGAACGCATCGAGCGCGCGGGCTGCGGTTTGGGCCTTTTCCGCCGTGCGCGAGCCGATGACGAGCGCGTAGCCGGCCTTGGCCCACCGGCGGGCAAGCCCCGTGCCGAGGTCGCCGGTTCCGCCGATGACGGCAATAGTCAGTTTGTCTAGGGACATGGTGCCTCGCGCTGTGAGATCGGCCGGAGATAAGCAGGAATGGTCGGGCGAGGCAATCGAGGCGAGCACCTGCTCCGAGAGGCCTCGGACCCGTCCTGTTTCCCGGGCGGGGCGCGCGCGGCAGCGCGGGCACCGACCCGGGATCACTGGGGTGAAGGACAGCACTGGTTGTGCGTGCTTTGGGATCGGGCCACATCGTGCCCCGCGATCCCGGCTCGCCGCGCCACGGGCGCGACGTCCGGGAAGCAGGGAGGGGGCCGCAGGCTCAGGCGCTCGCCTTGTTCAATGCGGCAAGCGCATCCGCATCCAGATTCAACTGCGTCGAGGCCAGGATATCGGCCAACTGGGTGGTCGACGTGGCGCTGGCGATCGGCGCGGCGATGGCGGGCTGGGCGAGCAGCCAGGCAAGCGCCACCTGAGCTTGGGTCGCCTTTGTGCGGGCGGCCACGTCGTCCAGCGCTTTCAGGATGCCGAAGCCTTTCGGGTTCAGGTACTTTTTGACACCGGCACCGCGGGCCTTGTCGCCGACATCCGCCTCGGAGCGATACTTGCCGGTCAAGAAACCGCTGGCCAACGAGTAGTAGGGAATGACGGTGATGCCTTGCGCGACGCACAGATTCTGCACGTCGCCCTCGAAGTCGGCGCGCTCGCACAAGCTGTAGTTGGGCTGCAGCGTTTCATAACGGGGAATGCCCGCCTTGGCGCTGGCGGCCAGCGCCGCTTTCAAACGGTCGGCGCTGTAGTTCGACGCTCCGATGGCCCGCACCTTGCCGGATTTGATCAGGGTTGCGTGCGCTTCCATCGTTTCGTCGAGCGGCGTATTGGGATCGTCACGGTGGGACTGATAAAGATCGATGAAATCGGTCTTCAGGCGCTTCAGCGAGTCCTCGACGGCACGCAGGATATAAGCCTTCGACAGGCCCTTCTTGTCGGGCGCCATTTCATTTCCGCACTTGCTGGCGAGGATCACCTTGGACCGGTTGCCGCGCGCGGCGAACCAGTTGCCGATGATGACTTCACTCTCGCCACCCGTGTTGCCGGGCTTCCAGCGCGAATAGACGTCGGCCGTATCGACGCAATCGAAGCCCGCGTCGAGAAAGGCATCGAGCAGCGTGAACGAACCTTTCTCGTCCACCGTCCAACCGAACACGTTGCCGCCGAACACGAGCGGGGCGATCTCCAATCCGCTTCTGCCGAGCTTGCGCTTTTGCATCGGGGAACCTCTTTGCTGGGGAATAGCAATTGAAGCGTCGAAGCTACGATCCCGTTGGGGCAGTGGCAAGGCAAGACCTGAGAGGGGCTGCGCACCCAGCGGGGGTTCAGTTCACAACGTCGGCCCCACTTTCCACGCCACCCCCGCGGAGGCGGTTGCGACAGCGGGCATCCCGCCTGCCGCCGCCAATTTCGGCCTGCGCATCGCGCATCTGCGTCCCGAGAACAAATGCGTCAGTCCGTTGCAGCACATGCTGGCCGATATGGCCCTACCGGATGGACCGGTTCTTACCATCGTCGAGGACGTGACCGGCAGCGGCAAGACGGAGGCAGCGGTGATGTTGGCCGCGCGCCTCGTTGCCGATGGACGAGCCACGGGATTGTTTTTCGCGTTGCCGACGATGGCCACGGCCAACGCGATGTATGATCGGATGAGCGACAAGTATCGCCGGGTTTTTGCGCCCGACAGTGTGCCTTCGCTCCTGCTCGCGCACGGCAAGCGTGACCTGAACGACAAATTCCAGCCGCGAGAACCATCGTTCAAAAAAAACACGCATCGCCCGTTCGGCGCTGTCGAACGCCCGCCCGCACAAAGTCAGCGCCAGCGCATGCACGCGCATTGCAACTCACGCCGCCTGCGATCGATTGAAGTGCCTAAAAAAGTGCCTAGGAAAATGTGACGGCAAGTTAACCCACTGATTTCCTTGGTGCCGGCTGCAGGATTTGAACCTGCGGCCCCCTGATTACAAATCTGATTTTCTCATATTTCCCGGAACTTCCTTTCGTTGATGGCAGTGGATAAAATCCCAGATTCATCGACTTTTCAGTCTCTGGACGTTGCTTGACTCGACTGGCAATTCCCCCACGGTGGATGCTATACGGACTCTAGCATTCACAACAGCATTCACGGGGCGATATGAAAGCGAAGATCACCAAGCGACTGGTCGATGACGCGCAAGCCGTCGGCGGCAAGCCCCTCTTCGTGTTCGACAGCGACCTGGCCGGATTCGTGTTGAAGGTCACTCCCACCGGCCGGAAGACCTACCAACTCCGTTTCCGCATGGGCGGCCGGACTACGCCGCTGAAGACCTATACGATCGGCAAGCACGGACCCCTGGCACCGGACCAAGCCCGTGGGATCGCCGAAGGGCTGATCGGCGATATCAGCCGCAAGATCGACCCGGCGACGGCGAAGGCCCGAAAGCAGGCAGAAGACCGTGGCGTTCCCACAGTCGAAACCCTCTCGGCCGAGTTTCTGGACATCCACGGCAAGACAAAGCTCAAACCACGCACGCTCGAGGAATACGGGCGGGCGTTCAGGACGTACATCAACCCCAAAATCGGGAGCATGAAGGTTCGCGATGTGGCGCACGGCGATGTCGAGCGGCTGCATCACGCGATGCGAACGATGCCGACGTCAGCGAACCGGACAGTGGCCGCTTTGAGTAAGTTCCTCTCTTGGGCGATCAGGGGCGGCTATCGGCCGGATCGCGATAATCCCTGCCGTGGACTGGAGAAGTTCAAGGAGCAGGCCCGCAAACGGTATCTGTCACCTGCGGAGATCGCGGCGGTAGGCGAGGCCATCCGCTCCTGCGAGCAGGCTGGCATCATCACTCCGTGGCATGCGGGATTATTCCGCTGCCTGTTGCTGACGGGAATGCGCCGAGACGAGCTTCGTAAACTGGAATGGGGATGGGTCGATCTCGAGCGCAACGTGTTCGCACTTCCAGATTCCAAGGTTGGCCGGCGGGATATCCCAATCGCAGCGCCGGTGCTGCAAGTTCTGGCAGACCTGCCGAGGGTCGACGGCAACCCCCATGTGTTCTGCGGCGCCAAAGCCGGCCAGCCGATCATCAACATCGCCAAGGCTTGGAAGCGGGTGCTGAAGGCGGCAGGTATTGCACACGCACGACCACACGATCTGAGACACACGGCGGCTTCGGTCGGCGTGACTTCTGGCGCCAGCCTCGTACTGGTTGGCGCCGTGCTCGGGCATCGCAACAGTAAGACGACAGAACGCTACAGCCATCTGAGCGACGACCCAGTGCGAGCCACCAGCGAAGCGATTGCTCAACGCATTTGGGCTGCCATGGATATGCCGACAGAAAACGCCATTCCCCTGCCGAAACGACGCGGCTGAACAGTCGGCCACCGCGTTGATCTCGAGGAGCGACTTGGACACCAGGGGTCGTGCACGCGTCGAGATGTGTGACACACATAGATCTCGATCGAAACAGGGGTAGGAGGTTCTGCGATGGCAGACATGGGCCGCAAAACAGGTTGTGATCAGCCATTGCGGGGACGGACCAATTATTGCCTGACGATCGAATTCTTTGAGAGGGTTGAAAAACTTTTTGACATTTCGGTAGATGTAGCCGGGAGGTCTGCGCTTGACCGAGCATACGTTGCTGTCCCGGTCTCTGTGCACAGAAGAGATGCTACCACGACGAGGGCCGCAAATGCACTCGACGACCTTTCCAAGAAGGCAAAAGCGTTCTTGTACAGCTACAGTAAAGTCGAGCGTGAGTTTCCCGGCATACTCGAAGACGTCAAGGACCACGTCTTTGATAATCGACGAGATCAAATCCTGCCATGGATCTCTCCACAGAAACGGGACCTCAGGGATGATGATAGGTGGGCGGAGGCATTTGCGCGTGTGGCAATACTGGGTTTTGGAAGTAAAACGAAATCAAAAAATATTCGCAAAAGGATTCCCAAAGGCAAATCCGGACCGAGACGTCATGTCGAAGTTGACGCTCTGATCAGAACCGCAATCCGCGTCTTTCAGGACGCGGGAGGTCTGGCGGCCATCGGCGGATCGTTGGAGGGGCCATTTCCCCGTTTCCTTAGGGAACTCTATGATTGGTTTTCGCCGACGCTCAACCGTAAGATCGCCGCATCGGCGGACGCATTTGTGTCGAGGGCGCGAGAGATCCTGCATGGGGGTTAATTCGTCCGCCGCCAGCAAATAGCTCCCCAAGTCACATCGAGGATCATCCAGTACATCTCCGCTCATAGCCTGGCGATACGCCGGATATGACGGAGTGCTACAATGAAAACTCGCGAGCCGAGCGCTGGAACCGACGTTAAAAACGGCGAAGGCGAACTGTTGATGCCCGCCGTGACCCCCGATAGGTCGCCTCGCTACCTTCGCCGCATATCGGCCGCTCGCTACATCCGAGAGTACTGGGGATTGCCTTGTGAGCCCTCATGGTTGGCCAAGCTCGCGGTAACCGGGGGCGGTCCGGCTTTCCGCAAATGCGGTCGCTTCCCGATGTACGAGACCGCAGACCTGGACGGCTGGGCGCAAGGCCGCCTGAGCGCACCGATCCGCTCGACCTCTGAACACCGCTCCTCCATTCCCGATTGCAAATGAAACCGTCGCGGCAAGTGCCGCGACGAATTTGCATTGCTCGATTTCGGTCCTCCCCGATGTCGCGACCGAGGCGTGTTGATTTGCGATCCAACTGCACATCCGGCGATGCGCTTCACGCCCGATCCGGCGCGCGCGTCATGCGGAGGACACTATGCCGTCGCGCACGAAATCCAAAAACCCGCCTATACACACCTCGACTGAACCGCGAGCCGTCCGATCCCTTGTTGTCAGTGGCCCCGAAGATCCGCGCTATTTCGATTTGACGTATTTCCCCGAGGCAAGGACCGGTCAGAACTGGATTGACGCCCGGCTGGAGCAGACCTCGGCAATTGAGGCCAGAGTATCAAAAACTCGGCAGTCCCAGGCCGGTGGCACGATAACCATATCAGATAATAGCGCCTTTCACAGGCGTGGGCGCTGGGGAGGAACTGATGGAACGGGTAAATACTCCGGACCGGATCGTAACCGCCGACTGGCTGACGACTTCGACAAGCTGATCCCCCTTCGTCCGTTCTGCGCCGATGACCTTGCCGATGGCCTCCAGATCCGAAAACGAGAAACCGCTGTCCAGAAGAAACACATTCAACTGAACGGACCCACGGCTTATCGTTGGCTGGTCCACGACATTGACAGGGCTGACGCCTACTTTGCCCACCGTGACGCCGTTCTCGCCGAGCCCAATTTCATTGCGATCAACCGAGATAACGGTCACGCTCATACGGCGGCTCTGCTTGCCGTACCAGTTGCCAAGCACCAGAACGCCCGCCTCGAACCGCTGCGATATTTCGCGGCTGTCGAACGCGGATACACCCGCCGACTCGCGGCCGATCGTGGTTATGCGGGTCTGATCGTCAAAAACCCGATGCATCCCGTGTGGCGAGTCGAGTGGCGCAACGAAACTGCGACCACGCTCGAGATGCTAGCGTCATGGCTCGACCCCGTCGATATGATGCCAGAGACCAGCCTCGACACCACAACAGGCGCCGGTCGGAATGTCACAATCTTCGATGACCTTCGCACTTTTGCCTATCACGAGGTTATCAAGTTCAAGCGCGCCGGTATGAGTTTCGACGAGTTTCGGGTGCGCCTCGAGCAAGTCGCGCTGGGCATCAATCACCAATTCCCGCTGACCCTGCCGTTTTCCGAGATTCGCACTATTGCCAAGTCGGTTTGCAAGTGGACGTGGGCACATTTTTCCATCGAGAAGTTTGCAGAATTGCAGGCCGAGCGCGGGCGCCGAGGCATGGCCAAACGGTGGGCTGGCCACGTATCTGCCGACAAAAGTCGACCCTGGGTCGTCGAAGGAATCTCTCGAAGGACTTGGTTCCGCCGGAAAGCAGCTAAACGGGGGAAGCCATGATCGGGCGCCATGAAGGCCCCTTCCATGCTGCGCGTCGTCTCACCGAACAGCATGTGATGTCGTTGTCATCAGCGCCTCGGGCGTTGCTCAAGACAGCCAGCCTGCTGATGATGGCACTTTCCGTCACCACCGCTGCTTTCATCGGCTTTGAGCTCGGGACAAAGCTTATTGAGCGCTGGACCATTGGTGGTCATGATGGTGGTGCGCTGCTGGTGGCCGCAATCGGTGTAGCGTTGGCTCTGGTCAAATGTATGATTCCGATTGTATGGACTCGGCGGCAGTTCACGCGCCGCGAGGCGGCCGTGGCGTTCGTCATTTGGGTGGGCTGCTCGGTTTATTTGTGCACGGCGGTCGTGGGCTTCGGAATCGGTCTGGTGGTGCGCATGGACGCCTCGGAGCGAGAGGTAGCGCTGTTCGTCGGTCTCTGGCTCGTGATTGAAATTGCAATGGGGCTGCTGCCGGGGATCGCGTGGCCGGACAAGGACGCGACAGAGCGGGTAATCGTGCCAAACGAGCCCATTGAATTGCGCGAAGAGGCCAACGCAGCGCTCCCCTTGCCTGCGATCCTCGACCAACCTCCCCGCCGCAACCTGCTCGCACTTCTCCACCACCTGGCCACGGGACCCCCCGAGCACGGAGTTCAAAAGACACGGGATGGACGCCTCGTCACGACGCAACGCCGCCTTGCAGTGCTCGCGGGGATTGCGGCGGGGCAGGTCAACACGGAGTTGCGCAGGCTACAGAAAGAGCAAGCGATTACCTTGACGACATCCAGTCGCCGGACGGTAATCGGCATTCGATCGTAATCTCGCGAAAATAGAACCGTCCGTTTCCACTCGCGAACGATGAAGCAGTTGTTTAATCGGGCGAAAGGACGATGGCGTTCCGTCGAAAACGCCGCACTATGATGCCATCAAGCTTGCGCAACGCTCCGATACGAGCCCATTGCCGCTGCTCCGGACAAACCCGCCGCTGTCTCAAACCGGCGTCGTCAAATTGCGCAACGGCGGCACGTGGGTGGCGCGGAGACTCTCCACGAAGGCGACCGAGTTCTCGACCACGGACTTGAAGATCCGCTCGCCCTTGTCGCGCGTCGCGGCTGCGGCGTTGCCGCCGACGCCGCCGGTGGCGGCCGTGCGGGCGGCGAACTCCGCGGGTGTCGATTTCAAAAGCACGCTGTTGCGCCCGTAGGGACCGGCCAGATGCATCAGGAGTTGCGCCGGACCAACCTCCTGCGCCGCAGCGGATGGCATCCCGACGGCCTTCGACATGTCGACGAGTTCTTCCCGGTGATAGAGCAAGTACGAAGTCTCGGCATCACCGGCGTGACCAACCCCGGCAGCATCCTCTCCGACGATGGCAGCAACCTCGCGGCGGGCCACCAGCCCGACGTCGAGCACGGCGGCGAGCGCCCCGTGCCGCACCCTGAGCTTCGTCGCCGCGATCTCCATGGGCGGCACATTCGCGACCCGGTTGCCGTTGACGAGGACGAACTTGCGAAAACCGTGCACCATCAGGCTCTGGCAGATCTCGACGAGCACGGTGGTGAGCGTCTCGGCACTGAGTGTGACGCAGCCGGGATAGCCCATATGGCCGCTCGACCATCCGTAGTGCAGCGGGGGAGCAGCCAGCGTGCCCGTTTGCCGCGCCACCTCCTCACTGACGCCGATGGCCCAGGCCGTATCGAGCATCAGGGCCGCATGCGCGCCATGCTGCTCGGTCGCACCGACCGGAACCAGCACGAGATCGTCGTGCGAGAGATAGTCCCTGATCGAGGGCCAGGAGCGTTCGTGCAGCCACGGGCTTTGGGTCAGCAGGGACATGGGCTCGGTCCGCGATGTTGACGATGCAGGAAGACTACACAGCTCACGTTCGACTTGCCAGTAATCGACGCCCTTGCGGAGTGCGGCAGCGACCCCACGCAGACAGCGGCACCCGTTCGGGGTGCGTGTTCTGGCAAGATCGCGAACGATCCTGCCTGAAACAATGAACCCCTTGTTTCAGCGGGCAAAAAAACGTTGGCGTTCCGTCGAGAAACGATGGAAAAACTGCCCTTCTGTTGGATGGCCCGCGACGGCTGATCGATTGTCGCTTAATTGTGTCTGAAAATTCCAGCATTAATCGGACCACGCTGGATCGGATCGATGCCGAGAAAATCAGCGATCTCCACCATATTAAACCTCGTTCACAATTGGCGCACCCATTGCATGCGAACGATGAAGTACTTGTTTTAGCAACCCAAAAAACGATGGCGTTCTGTCGGAAACACTGGTCCGCCACCTCGACAGCATCGCGGACCAGCGTCGAGATGTGACTGCCGAAGGATCGACGGGGGAAGAGTTTTGCGACGCACTTGGGAGGGCACTCAACCACCGAGTGCAACCCACTTGGGCGCCTGGGAATGGTTGGTTTGGCGTAGGGGGTCCAACACCGTCTTGGTTGCCCGCGCAGACTTGCCGTGCTGTGATCAACGGCTCGGATCGGACCGCTTCAAGGGGGCACGGCGTGGCACCTGCCAAGATCACCGTCGCGGTTCTCTTCGGCTTCGTGCTGATGCTGGCGCCGTGGAAATTCGCCCTCGCCACAAACCAGGTCGGAGATCGTTTGAGCGCCGTGTGTAACAGTACGCTTCAATCCTCTTCGTCGCAAAGGGCTTCGAACTGGAACCGCGTCCAACGATCCTCACCCGGCTGCCACCCTATTTCACACTCCGCCTCGGTGGGGGAGACCGGCTGCTGCGTCTCGACGAAGTGCTGCCTGTCTGTTGAAGGGAGAAGAGCCGCGCCCTGCGGGGTGAGGGCAGCTAGGATCGCTATCATAGCCAGAACATTCATGAGGTTGCCTCCGATCCAGGGATAACGCGGCAAGTCATCGAATCCTTCGAGCGAGGCGTACTCTGCAATCTCAGGCGAGTAGGTGGGCGGGTTTTACGCCGTCTCGATCGCCGGACTATTGGCGGCATCGACGACCAACCTCTACTGGTTCACTGTTCCAGCCCAACACGTGTCGCTGCCGAGACCGCCCGCGCCGCAAGGCTGGCCGACCCGAATTCCAAGACGGGGTAGCGCCGGCGAAATCATCGCGGCCATCTGCGAGTCTACGTTGCGGCCGGGAACCAACAAAGGGGGCTATTCAATGAAGGAATACGCACCCGCAGCGCACGATTGGCGAGCACGAGCTCGGATTGGGCTGACCAAGACACGTTGAACGGAGCGCTCGAGCTAGAGTTTCGTGTCACAAGGACTTCGTTACGGAGGGCGCCTCTTTCGAAGTTCGTCCGTCATTCCCACAACGATGGCGCCAACCGTGATGCGAAGCTAGGAGGGGGGACGTGTGGATCTTACTGAGCCGCTGTTTCGGGTCCTGGCGTTCTCCGGCACGCTGGTGGCGCTTGTCGTCTGGGAACTACTTGCGCCTCGTCGTCAACCGCAGCTTGGCCGCGCAGCGCGGTGGCCCAGCAATCTCGGCATCGTCGTATTCGATACAGTGCTGGCGCGGCTGCTGGCTCCAATCACGGCCGTTGGTCTCGCCCTGGTATGTGACGCTAATAGATGGGGACTGTTCCACGTGCTCGCGCTCCCAACTTGGGTCAGCGTCCTACTCGCGTTCCTGGCTCTCGATGTTGCGATCTATCTACAGCACGTAATGTTCCACGCCGTACCTGTGCTGTGGCGATTGCATCGGATGCACCACGCGGATCAAGATATTGACGTCACTACGGGTGTCCGATTCCATCCCATCGAGATACTACTGTCTCTGGGCATCAAGCTTGGCGTGGTCGCGGCGCTCGGCCCGCCCGCAATTGCCGTGTTGCTCTTCGAGGTGCTGTTGAACGCCACGTCCATGTTCAACCACAGCAACATTGGCATGCCGCTATGGCTTGATCGTGCGCTGCGGTGGATCGTAGTTACGCCCGACATGCACCGCGTCCATCACTCAATTGCAATACGCGAGACCAATAGCAATTTTGGCTTCAACCTGCCGTGGTGGGATCGGCTGTTTGGGACCTATCGGGACCAACCCGATGCAGGACACGAGAACATGGGACAGGCAATTCGGGCGGCGCCTCAAGCTCCGTGACCTGCATGTGTTCCTTACGGTCGTGCAGGCGGGCAGCATGGCGAAAGCAGCCGAACAGCTCGGCGTTGCCCAGCCCACCGTGTCCGAATCGATTGCCGACCTCGAAGACAGTTACGGCGTGCGGCTCCTCGATCGCAGCCCGCGGGGTGTCGAGCCAACGATGTACGGCGCCGCGCTGCACCGGCGATGCGTCGCGGCGTTCGATGAGTTGAAGCAAAGCGGGCGGGATATCGAATACCTCGCCGACCCGAAGGTCGGAGACTTGTCGGTCGGCTGCCAGGAGTCTCTTCTGGCCGCGATATTGCCGCCGATCATCAGGCGCTTTTCCAAGGACTATCCTCAGGTCACGCTGCATGTCGATGATGTGCCATCTCCGGCGGTGCAGTTGGCGGAATTGCGCAATCGCAAGTACGATTTTGTGTTGGCGCGAATTGTGCGGCCGTTGACCAAGGAGGAGGACGTGAACGTGGAAACCCTCTTTCACGACCATGTGGTCGTCGCCGCCGATGCGCGCAACAAGCTGGCGCGCCGCCGAAAGATCGATCTCGCCGAACTTGCC